>JACPNO010000054.1 GCA_016185465.1 Candidatus Solibacter usitatus | reverse complement strand
AGTTACTTCACGGTGGCTGAAGCGGGATGGCACTTCGGAGCAGCGGGAAAGACCAGTCCGGTCCAATTTCAAATTCCAAACCGAACCGGCGCGACGATTCACGTGTCGGGCCGGGCTGCGAACGTCAATGATGTCGAGGCGCCTCTAGATCTGGCGACGGTCACGCGCTGGTTGATTGGTGGCGCGGGCGACGCGGCTGTGGATCGGGATGTGCCGCCGCTACCTGCTTTCGGTATCGGGCTTTCCACCCACAGCGGCGGGACAGTGGAGCTCAGCGGCGTCAGCTTTCCAAGTCTCACCAACACGCGGACGATCACTGCCGGAACGCTGGCGCTGTATTACTGGGACGAACTGTCGGGGCCCTCGGCGCTAAAACTGGTTTCCGCGATCGGTGCGTCCGATACCGCGATCGATCTCACGCAGGC
Source organism: Candidatus Solibacter usitatus (assembly GCA_016185465.1). Taxonomy (GTDB): domain Bacteria; phylum Acidobacteriota; class Terriglobia; order Bryobacterales; family Bryobacteraceae; genus JACPNO01. The sequence goes on along the minus strand of JACPNO010000054.1, from coordinate 24,080 downwards.
CGGTGCCGCACAGGCTGGCAGTTTCATCCAACTGCAAGGGGAGGTGGCGCGCGTGGATGCCATCTCGAATAATTCGACGCATTACCAAATCACAAGAGCTCTGCAGGGCAGCACGGTGGCGGCACACGCGGCACAGACGCCGGTCTACGAATTGCAGAAGAGAGTGCAAATTGTCCCATTTGCGCGCGAGTTTTTTGGTAGCCCGGCGAGCGGTAGCTGGAGTTACCCGGTGCTATTACCCGATTGCAGAATCGCCAGCAGCGAGTTGTTTGTCACCAATGCCCGGGGTAACAGTGCAACTTATGCTATCTGTCTGACTCAGACCACGGACTTTGGTTTACGAACTTTATCTGGCGGCCAATATTCCTTTCAATTGGAAGGGTTCCTGGCGGTGGAAGCTGGCGCCACGCCGGACTTAGGGATTGAAGCCACGCACGCGGCGCGCGACGTTTACGCGATTGTGAGAGCGGCCCCGGTGGGCGCCGCCATCCAGCTGCAACTGAATCAGAATGGGACGCCCTACTGCACAGTTACGATCGCGGACGGCGCGACGCAATCCACTTCTGTCGGCGGTTTCGGGTTACCGGTCCTCTCAATTGGCGCGAGGATGAGCCTGGACATTGTCTCGGTGGGGACAACAACGCCAGGAGCGGACTTGACCGTAGTCATTCGATTGTAGAACTATCCATGTCCGAAACTCTGGAAAAGCTTCGACCGGATCGCGATTTACAATGTTATTTCGAGCGACCTTCGGGAGTTGCTGCGTTGAGCAGCGCAAGCGCGACGGGGTTCACCGTCTCCGGATGCTGGCGTCAACAGTTCGACTGGGCAGTGATCGAATGGAACCGGGACAATGTTTTTGAACATCCGCTGTTTCGAAACCTGCCGGATGGAGACCTCAGCGGTGTGGTCCTGACTTATGACGAGACCCGTCAGAACTGCATTTCGCTCGATTCCACACTGTTTCCCACTGTGGACTGGCCCTCGCTGCGAATCTGGGTGGAAGGCACTGCAAGCCCCTACAAAGTACCTCTGCATACGGCGGAGCGGGCGACTGCGATCGCAGGTAGCTATCAATGCGCTTCGGCGGTCTTCGAATTGCAGGGTACAGTCACGACTGATGACTACGTCGAACTGGCGTGGTCAGGCGAGCATTACACGTACTTGATGCGCGATGGCGACATTCTGGAAAATGCCGTGGAAGCCATCGTGGAGGCGGTCAATGCCAGCACTACTTCGGTGATGAAGGCTGCGCGCGATGGACGTCAAATCACGCTGACTTACACCGGAGTTGGGCAAACGATCGCCAATAGCACGACGGGATCTAACGGAAATCGCGTTGGAGTGTACGGCAATGTGTCGGGCGCGCAGTCAGAAAGCTGGCTGCCTGCGTGGCAAATGCTGAGTGGCGGCACCTCTCCCAGCGCGTGGAGAGTCACGTTGGATTTTTCTTCGCTTCAGGATGAGACCGAAGCTGCAGTTCCTACGACGGCGGTTCGCAAGATGCGCTGGACCTACGCCGCTGACCTGCAGGCAGCCAGTTATCAAAGGGGAGAGTTCGAGGTTCAGATATCAAACTGGACGGTAGCCGGATCGAACCTCGCTTATCAGGTTGCCGGCCCTGGAAGCCGGCGGATCGAGGACGATACCGCCGGCGTGGCGTACTCCGACGGCTGGACGCCTTCAACGGGCGCTCAGAACTTCTCGGGCGGATCGATCCACGTCACAACGACACCGGGAGCAGTAGTAACTTGCGCATATCTTGCCGGACAGAGCCACTTACTGTATCTGGGAACGCGGAAAGCTCCGAGCGGCGCTACGATCTCTGTGTCGGTGGACGGCGGTACACCGCAGACTATCGACCTGGCACTGGAGGACGATGTATTAGTCCGAATTCTGTTGGGCCCTCTTTCCAGCGGCGCACATACAGTGGCTATGACTCATGCTGGCGTCACGACACCGGCGTCTTATTTCTACTTTGACTTTCTGGAGTTGGCGGTTGCTACGGCTACGCTGCCGGTAGTGGCGCAAGATGCTGAGATGACGCTCGCCACCGACTGGGACACGGACCATTCGATCGCGCTCGCGCCTGAAAGAACGGCGTGGATTTTGTGGTCACTGGGGTTTGCCGGGCGAGTGAATCATTACGTGGGCGCGCTTTGGTTTTACGAATTGAACGCCGTGGGCTTCAGCTATGCTTCGGCGACGGTGGAATTTACAGGCACCCCGACCCCGAGCGCGATCACTACGCTCTACATCGGTGAATCGGGATCGCCGGATCCGCCCACAGCGATCGCACACCTGAATCTGGCTGGAGACACGGCGGGCAGCATTGCCAAAGCATTTGAACTGGAGCTGAACAGCGGGTACACGGCCGTGTGGGCCCAAGCAAGCGGGTCTGTGCTCACGATATACGCCAGGGCAATCGGGGCGGCCGGCGAGTCGATCACACTTGCGGCCGATCCGCCGTCGGGCGCATTCGCGGCGGTGGCCAGCAGCGACTCGCTGGCCAATGGCAACGAAGGCGATTGGCGAACAGATCTCACCGCGACTCCCCGATTGAATCGGGCGGCGCGAGACTGGAGTCGCAGCTTTTTCACAGCCTTGCAATCGTACGGAATCACGGCGACGGCGGCGCTTAGCATGGAACTACAGCACGGAGATCCTTCAACAACCGCCGGCATCGCGCAGAGATATCCCAGCGGAGCGGAAGTGGCGCTGAACACGCCGGCGCTGCAGACTAATTTCTCGCCAGCGAGTCTGGCATTTTGGCAACAAGCGTATTTGGACCTGGCTACTCTGATGTCGGACGCGGGTCAATCGCCGTACCTTCAATTCGGTGAGGTGCAGTGGTGGTATTTCCCGGGCGATAACTCGGGGATGCCTTATTACGACGAATACACGACCGCCACTTTCACGGCAACTTACGGACGCGCGATGCATGTTTTTACGGATAGCAGCGCCGATCCCGCATCTTATCCCGATGAAGCGCTGTTCCTGCCTTCGCTGATCGCAGCCTTTACGAATGACATCATGACTTTTGTGCGGCAAACATTTTCTAGTGCGGTTTTTGAAGTCTTGTATCCTCCCGACGTCAACAACACGCCGCTAAACGGCGCGGTCAATTTCGCGGCGAATTGGACCCCTTCGAATCTAGCCTGTCTCAAGACTGAGAATTTTTCATTTACCGGAAGCCGCGATCTGAATCTTGCCAGGGGCTCTATTAGTCTTCCCATGCAGCTCGGCTTCCCGCGCACCCAGAGCAGCCACCTGGTAGGCATCGGCGACTACACGACTCCGTGGAGGAAAGAGGCGCGTCTGGCCAAGGGCGAGGGACTTGAATCGGTAGTTCTATTTGCCCTCGACCAGTTTTGCCTTATTGGTTACGCCGTGCCATTGCCACCTGGATCACGGAGCAGCCGGTACATGGGATGAAAGCTACGAGCCATGTTATTGTTTTGACTTAGCCGTGGTTCTGGTTCAAAGCGTTTCCAAGTTGTACCGCCTCTACAAGCGTCCTCTCGACCGCGTTCGCGAGTTGTTTCCATTGCAATCAACCCCGCTGCACACGGATTTTTGGGCGCTCCGCGACATCGGCTTTACCGTTGAGAAGGGAGAAACGTTGGGCATCATAGGCCCCAACGGCTGCGGCAAGAGTACGCTGCTGCAGATCATCTGCGGAATTCTGCCCGCTACGCAGGGCAGAGTAGTGGCGCAAGGCCGCATCGCGGCACTGCTGGAATTGGGCGCGGGCTTCAATCCGGAATTCTCGGGACGCGAGAATGTGCTGCTGAATGGCGTGATCATGGGGTTGAGCCGCACCGAGGTGGAGCGCGCGCTGCCGTCGATTGCGGCGTTCGCTGAAATCGGCGAATTCCTGGATCAGCCGGTAAAAGAGTACTCGAGCGGCATGTACGTGCGACTGGCGTTCGCCACGGCAATCCACGTAGAGCCGGACATTTTGATTGTGGACGAAGCGCTGGCGGTGGGCGACGCGGTGTTTGCCAATCGCTGCGTGCGCAAGTTCCAGGAATTGCGACAACGAAAAGTCACCGTGCTCTTTGTCTCGCACGATCTGGGGTTGGTGAAGCAGCTTTCCGACCGGGCCATTCTACTGGTGAATGGCCGCATCCAGGCGCAGGGCGAGCCGCGCGACGTCGTCAACCGCTATATCGGATTGGTGCTGGACAGGCAGCGCGCGGATCAGGACGTTGCGACGCGCCCCGGGCCGGCGTCCGGATTCCGTCACGGCGATGGCGCCAGCCAGATCGGCGAAGTGCGGATATTGAATGCCGCCGGAGAACCGGTGAGCAGCATCGTCAGCGGGCAGCCGGTGCGGGTGAGGGTGCGGTGCCGTTTCGAACGCGCGAAGGCGAATCCGATAGTGGGCATTCTGATTCGCACGCGGATCGGAATGGAAGTGTACGGAACCAACACGGGCGTAGAGCAAATCGCGTTGGGGAATTTCGAGCAGGGCGACGAGTTGGAACTGGAATTCCGCTTTGCATGCTGGCTCGGTCCGCAAGAATACACACTCACAGTGGCGACGCAGAATGCGGACGGCTCGAGCCACGACTGGCTGGACGATGTTCTGGCGTTTGAGGTGGTAGATTCGCGTGCGATCGCCGGCGTGACGAATCTGCGAGCGACGGTCGAATGGCGCAAAACACCCGGGCACGCATCGCGGTAAAGGTTCAGCCTCGGGCCAAAGTCACGCGGCTCGCGGGAAAGCTGGGCGATGCGTATAAGATGCAGCTTGCGGCGCCTCCTGTGGACGGCAAAGCGAATGACGAATGCGTGCGTTTCTTTGCGGAACTCATGGGAGTGCCGAAGGCGCGCGTTCGCATCGCGATAGGCTTGACAAGCCGCTTGAAAGTTGTAGAAATTGACGGAATCGCTCAAGAGGCTGTGGATAGGGCGTTAGAGCGTTCTTGAGGAATACAAGACCATTTCTCGCAGAGGCGACGGAGAAGAAAAACCGTAATCACATGATTTATATCATCGTGATTTGTTTGATCGTGGCGATGCTGCTTACGGCGGCTATCGTACGCAGCACGCGCGTTCACAACCAGGCGGATTTTTTGGTGGCGGGCCGGACCCTGCGCTGGCCGGTGCTGGTGTTCACTCTGCTTTCTTCCTGGATCGGCGCGGGGAGTTTGTTTGCCGGCGGCGAAAATGCGTATCGCAATGGTTTCGCGGCATTGTGGCAATCAGCGGGCGGATGGCTGGGGTTGGTGCTCATCGCGCTGATCGCCGGGCGGGCGCGGCGTTTCGCGCAATTTACGGTTCCCGATCTTTTGGAATCGCGATTCAATACGGCGGCGCGGATTTTAGCCACGATCGCGATCGTCATTTCTTACACGACGATCACCAGCTACCAGTTCAAAGCCGGCGGAGATATATTGCATCTGATCTTTCCCACGGTGAGCCACACCACGGGCATGTACGTGATCGCGGGATTCGTGAGCGCGTTTACGGCGATGGCGGGAATGGGTTCAGTGGCTTATCTGGATGTGATCATTGGCGTGCTGGTATCGGGAATCGCACTGGCGGCGGTGCCCTTGCTGTTGGGAACGGATGGCGGATGGGAGGGTGTGCGGCGCGCACTGCCGGCTGATCATTTCACAATCCTGGGACCGCAGTCGCTCCCTAAGAATCTGGGAATTTTGCTGCCGACAATGCTGCTGTTGATCGGAAACCAGGGCATGTATCAGAAATTTTTTTCCGCGCATTCGGAGCGGGACGCGAAACTGGCGGTGCTGGGATGGATCGGCGGGACGATGGTGCTCGAGACCATGATCATTACGATTGCGGTGATCGGCAGTTCGCGTTTTCATCCGGCCAACCCGCGGGAAATTATTCCCATGACGGCGCGCCTCGGCCTGCCAGTGATTCCGGGCGCCATTCTGCTGGGCGGCGTGTTCGCCAAAGTGATCTCGACCGCCAACAATTACCTGTTCTCTCCGTCGAGCAATTTGATCCACGATGTGTACAAGCGATTTATCGCGCCGCAAGCGAGCGAACGCCGCACGCTGCTGGTGTCACGCGCGCTGGTGGTGTTTCTGGGAGTATTCGCGCTCCTGCAGGCGGCGCATTTTGAATCGATCCTGCGCGCGTCGCTGTATGCGTACACTGTGTACGGCGCGGCGGTAACACCGGCGGTGATGGCGGTATTTTTCTGGAAGCGCGCTACCGCCACCGGCGCGGTCACTTCGATCGTGCTGGGCGCCGTCATCACGATAGTCTGGAACGTGATGGACATTCAGATTTTCGACGCAGTGTATCCGGCGCTGGGGGTGTCGGTGTTGGGACTGGTGGTGGTGAGCCTGTTGTCCGCTCCGCCTCCTGTGGAAAAGTGGCAGCCGTTCTTCGCACCGGAGCTTGGGAGCGCGTGATGAATCTCGCCGAGATCCAAGAAAAACTACGCGCCGAAAAGCTGGACGGCTGGCTATTCTTCGACCATCATCAACGCGATCCGCTGGCGTACCGCGTGCTGAATCTCACGCCCGGGAGCCCGGTGACGCGCCGCTGGTACTACTTCATTCCGGCTCAGGCAGAACCGCGGGGGCTGGTGCATCGCATCGAAGCCGGCACGCTGGATTCGCTGCCCGGAGAGAAGACGGCGTACTCCAGTTGGAAAGAGCAGGTGGATGGCTTGCAGCGTCTTCTGGCAAACAGCCGGCGGGTGGCGATGCAATATTCGCCGCGCTGCGCGATCCCCTATGTGTCGATGGTGGACGCGGGCACGGTGGAGCTGGTGCGCGGCGCCGGCGTCGACGTCGCGAGCTCGGCCGAGCTGATCCAACATTTTGAGGCGCGTTGGAGCGCGGACGCGCTGGAGTCGCATCTGGAAGCGGGCCGCCGCGTGGACCGCGTGCGCCGCGAAGCCTTTGCAATGATCGGCGAGCACACGCGGGATGGTGGTTCGGTGCAGGAATTCGCGGTGCAGCAATTTGTGCGCGAGCGCTTCCGGCGGGAGCGGCTGCTGACGGATCACGGGCCGATTGTCGGGGTAAACGCGAACGCTTCCAATCCGCATTACGAGCCCAGTGAAACTGTGACGCAGCCGATCCGCAGCAGCGATCTGGTACTGCTGGATATGTGGGCCAAGCTCGACCAGCCCGGCGCGGTGTGCGCCGGCAAGGAATTGCGCGGCTTTGAAGTGGACGATGCAGCTCGCGAATTTATTCAGAGCCATGGGTACGGGCCGTACTTCACCCATCGCACAGGCCACTCGATTGGGCAGGACGTGCATGGCAACGGCGCCAACATGGACAATCTGGAGACTCACGACGAGCGCAGGATTGTGCCGTGGACTTGTTTTTCCATCGAGCCCGGCGTGTACTTGAAGAACTTTGGCATCCGATCCGAAGTCAACGTATTCGTGGGTGAGCGTGAAGCTCGCGTGACCGGTGAGGTGCAAAAGGAATTGGTCGTCATTTGAATCGAGGATGGGCAAGTGTCGATGGGAAGCGGTTGGAGACGCTGTCGCTGGCTGGAGCAGAACCCGGCCGGCCAACGATTGTGATGCTGCATGAAGGGCTTGGCTCGATCGCCCTCTGGAAGGATTTTCCTGAACATCTGGCCCAGCGTACCGGGTCCAGTGTTTTCGTGTACTCGCGCTATGGGCACGGGCGCTCAGACCGGCTGGCGGAAAAACGCATGGTCAACTATCTTCACCATGAAGCTGAAATTGTGCTGCCCGCGCTGCTGGCGGAAGCAGGAATTCGGCGGCCAATATTGTTCGGCCACAGCGACGGCGCGTCCATCGCGCTGATTTATGCCGGCAAGCATCCGGATTCGCCGCGTGCGTTGATTCTCGAAGCGCCGCATGTCTTCGTGGAGGATGTGTCCTTGAAGAGCATCGCGGCTGCGAGAATTGCTTACCAGACGACGGATCTCGCCAACAGATTGGGCCGTTATCATGAACATGTGGACCCGATGTTCTGGGGCTGGAACGATATCTGGCTGGACCCCGGCTTTCGCGGCTGGAACATCGAGAGCTATCTGGATTCGGTGCGTTGCCCCGTGCTGGTGATCCAAGGCAAGGATGACGAATACGGGACAGCGGCACAGATCGAAGCCATTCAGGCGCGGATTCCCGCGGCGGAGGTTCTGCTGCTTCCGCGCTGCGGGCACTCACCGCATCGCGAGCAGGAGAGGGCTACTCTGGATCGGGTAGCGGAGTTCGTCGGAGGCATTCAATGAAGAGATTCGTACTGTGGATGATGCTGGCCGGTTGCGCGCCTCTACTGGCTGAAAGCTGGCTGACCTTCGGCGCCGACCCGCAGCGGACCGGATGGGCAAAGAACGAAACCGCAATCACGAAAGGCAACGCGAAAGACTTGCGCCTGCAGTGGAAACTGCATCTGGATAATGTGGCCAAGGAACTGACGTCGCTGAGCGCGGCCATTGTTGTGGAGGATGTTTTCACCTCCCGCGGCGTGAAGGATTTTGTGATCGTCGCGGGGAGCTCCGACAACTTGTACGCGGTAGATGGGGACACGGGCAAAATTATCTGGCAGAAGAAATTTACGGCCGAAGGCAAGCCCAAGAACCCGCCGCACTGGCTGTGTCACAACGGCCTGAACGCGACGCCGGTCGTTGCGCAGGAACGGAACATCCGCACGGTTTATACCATCGCCAGCGACGGTAAGCTGCACGCCTTGAACGTGGTCAACGGCGAAGATCGTTTTCCTCCCACCCAATTTGTTCCTGCCTACTCGAAAAATTGGAGCTTGAACATTGTTGACAACGTGGTTTACACGACCATCTCGCAGGGCTGCAACGGCGCGAAGTCCGGTGTGTATGCGATGGATGTGAAAAATCCGGAGCGGGCGGTCGCAGTGTTCGAGGCCGCGCCACATGGCGGCGGCGTGTGGGGACGCGGCGGCGCGGCAGTGGATTCGAGCGGCGTCATATTTGCGGAGACCGGCGACGGACCGTATGATGTCGCGGCCGGAAAGCTGACGGACACCGTGTTGGCCCTTTCGCCAAAAGACTTGAAGCTGGCCAATTTCTATACTCCGGAGAACCGCGCCTGGATCAGCAAAAAAGACCTGGACATGGGCAACATGACGCCCACGATTTTTCCGTTCAACAAGTGGGAGCTGGTGGCGGGCGCCGGCAAGGAAGGCCTGATTTATTTGCTGGACGCCAAATCGCCGGGCGGGGCGGATCATCGCACGCCGCTGTATCGCAGCCCGCTTTTCACCAATGAAGATGTTGATTTTGCGGGCCGCGGATTCTGGGGCGCGTTCGCAACCTGGCAGGATCCGCAAGGAGTGCGCTGGCTCTACGCGCCCGCATGGGGGCCACCCCACAGCGCGGCTCCGTCGTTTGCACGGACGCACGGCCCGGCGGCGCACGGCAGCATCATGGCGTTCAAGGTCGAAGAGAAAGATGGCGCGCCGGTTTTGACGCCGGCGTGGATTTCACGCGATTTGGATGTGCCAGAGCCGCCCATCGTCGCCAACGGCATTGTGTTCGCGCTGTCGAGCGGCGAAAACGTGCGGCAGACCAATAGCGCGGGGCGCATTCTGATGTCCAAGGATCGGGCGGAGGCTCCGGCCGGCAATGCTACGCTCTATGCATTCGACGCCGCGACCGGCGAGGAATTATTTTCCAGCGGCAAGACGATTCCAGAGTTCACGCATTTTTCTGGCTTGGCGCTTGCGGGCGGGCGAGTGTACGTGACTACTTACGAATCCAACGTGTATGCGTTTGGCCTGAAAAACTAGCACGCTATTTTCCCAGTTTCTTTTTGCGGAACTCTTCGTATTCTTTTTTCAACGCCGGGTCGCTGGGACTGCCGTAGATCTCGCTGGATTTATATTTGCCGGTCATCAGCTTCATCTTCGACCACTCGTCGTGAATGTGAATCTCGACCGCGTTGTCGAGCACTTTGCTCACCAGGTGAGGCGGGATAAAGTACACGCCTTCGCGATCGCCGAAGACCGCGTCGCCCGGCATCACGGTCGCGCTGCCGATCCGGACGGGCGTGTTGATGGCGGTCAGCATCACGTTGCCGATGGGCGTGGGATGCACGCCGCGAAAATACGCGGCCATGTCGAGAGGAAAAATGCCTTCCAGATCGCGGATCGCACCGTCGACAACCAGGCCCGTGCCGCCGGTCGCGGCATAGATTGCGGTGGCTAGATTGTCGCCGACGATGGTTCCGTTTTCAATTTTTCCGAACAGGTCGACCACCAGCACGTCGCCCGGGCGCAGCATGTCGATCACGCGTTGATTCTGCGCGGCGCGGATGCCGTTGGCATGGAAGTTGGCGTCGATCACCTCGTTGACATCCGGGCGCAGGGGCAGGAATTGCGCGGTGACGGCGCGTCCCACCAGTTTCTTGCCGGGGTGAAGCAACTGCCAGTTGCCTTCGTATTGATTGGGGAAACCGGCGCCGGGGAGCACGGCCCAGACTTCTTCGGCGGATAGATCCTTGAGTTTTTCCAGGAGCGCGTCGGGGACTTTGGGCCGCCCATCCTCGAACCGCTCGAAGGGATTCTTGGCGGTGAACTGCAGCATCTGCTCGCGCGTGAAGGTGAAAATCTGCGCGCTGGCGGTGGACGCGAGGAAGCAGACGGCAAGAATCCAAGAGAGTGTTTTCATGCGGGGCACTTTATCACAGAGCATTACTTTTCGGTAAGCGCGGCCACGCCGGGCAATTCGATTCCGGCCAGGAATTCCAGAGACGCGCCGCCGCCGGTCGAGATATGCGAAATTTTGGACGCGACTCCGGCGGCCTTGATAGCTTTCTCGGAATCGCCGCCGCCAACGACGGTGATGGCTCCGGAATCGGCCACGGCTTTGGCGAGCGCGACGGTGCCGCGATCGAAAGGCGGTTTCTCGAAAACGCCCATGGGGCCGTTCCATATAATTGTTTTGGCCGAGGCGATCACTTGCGAATATTCCTGAATCGTCTTCGGGCCGATGTCGAGCGCCAACTGATCCGCCGGAATCGTGACGACAACCTGATTGGCCGCGCCTTCTTTCAGCTCTGCTGCCACGACGTGATCCACGGGAAGCATGAGCTTGCTGCCGCAAGCCGCGATCAAATCGTTCGCCAGTGCGAGCTTGTCGTCTTCCACCAGCGATTTGCCGATGGCGAGACCCTGCGCCTTCATGAACGTATAAGCCATCGCGCCGCCGATCAGCAGGCGGTCGACGATTTTCGCCAGGTTGGCAATCACTTCGATTTTGTCGGAGACTTTGGCGCCGCCGAGGATGGCCACGCAAGGGCGCGCAGGATTGCGCGTCACCATCGTAAGGTATTTCAGCTCCTGCTCCATGAGCAACCCGGCGGCGGCCTGCGGCACAAATGCCACCATGCCAACGGTCGACGCATGGGCGCGATGAGCAGAGCCTAACGCGTCATTGACGTAGAGATCGCACAGCGCGGCGAGTTGGCGGGAAAATCCGGGATCGTTCTTTTCCTCCTCGGCGTGGAAGCGTAGATTTTCCAGCAGCAGCACTTCGCCGGGCGCGGGCTTCATCGCTTCGGCTTCGGGGCCGACGCAGTCCGGCGCCATGCGAACGGGGCGCGCGAGGAGTGCAGCGAGCTTTTCGGCGACTGGCGCGAGACTCATCTCGGCGTTAGGCTTTCCTTTGGGACGGCCGAGGTGCGACGCCAGGATTACGCCCGCGCCATGATCGAGCGCGTACTGAATCGTGGGCAGCGACGCGCGAATGCGTTTATCGCTGGTGATCTCTTTGCCGCCGGCTGCAAGAGGCACGTTGAAATCGACGCGGATGAAGAGGCGCTTGGCGTTGAGATTGAGCTCGCGAATGGAAAGCTTGGGCATAACACTAGTTTGCACCAGAAAGATTTGGCGACAAGCCAGCCGCGCGATAGGCTTCGAGTAGAGCGCCCGCGGCCGGACCATAGAGCGCGGGCACGCAGCGATTCCCTTCTTCGAGTTCCAACAGCATGCGAAAACGTTCACTCAGCATGCGGCTGCGAAAAACTCCGCCGACCGAAGCGATGCGGGCGGCTTCGCCGGGCTTCCAAAGGCGGCTGCGAACCGACATACAAAGCGCCGCGAGATTTTGGGCGGCATTGTGGAGGATGTCGCGCGCGACTGCGTCGCCTTGCAGGGCAGCCTCGTCGACGCGCTCAGCCAGCGCTGCTACGCGGGGGCGCGGCCAATCGAGCGTGTAGAAAATGTGCAGGGCTTCGTTGGCGTCGCGAGCGCCGGCGGCCTCGAGAAGCACGGCGTGCAACGCGGTGGACGGCCCCCAGCATTCTTCGAAACGCAGCGCGGCGCGAATCGCCTGGCGCACGATGTCGAAGCCGCCGCCTTCATCGCCGAACAGGTAACCCCAGCCGCCGGCGCGCGCCGTCTCGCCCGAACCGTTGCGGCCAAATGCGATCGATCCCGTGCCGGCGATGGTGATGACGCCGGGCTCGCCGCCGGTGGCGCCGGCGAGCGCGATGAGGGCGTCGTGAGTGACAACCAAAATTCGCGCCGGAATTACCTCGGCGAGGATGGCCTGCTTGTCGGCGGGCCCGCCGCTCATGCCGAAGCAGGCGGCTTCGAAGCGGGCGCTGCGCGGATCGATGCTGGCTTGCGCGCAGGCCTTGTCCACGCTCTCCTGGACAGCGCGAGCCAATTTCTGCCGGCCTTCCGCCGCGCCAACATGATTGCAGGGCCCGCCCGCGCCCATTCCTAGCACACGCCCCGTTTCATCGCCGATGAGCGCCGTGGTGCTGGACTGGCCGCCGTCAACGCCTAGGAATAGAGTGCTCACAGGTTCACGCGATCCTACATTTTCGCAGATTGGGCCAGGCAAGAATTTCGGACCAAGCTGCTGTGCTACGATGCGTTCGTGCGCAAAGCAAGTATTTTGGTCATGTTGCTTGCACATACGTACTCCAGGTTCGAGCAAACAGCCTGATGGCTGGAACAGTGGAACACTGATGTCGCTGAGCCGCGGCAAGGTCATCGAAACCTACGAAATTTTCGGCCGATGCTCATTCGTTGGTAAGAAGTTCAGGTTTGGGAACCCGAGAGTCACTGAAGGAGCTCAGATAGACTACCGGCTCACTGAGCATTGGCTGTACTTTGTGGACACTGCCGGAAAGACGCACAAGGCTTTATTTATCGAACAGCGCCTGATCCCTGCACCGCCAGTAATGGCTGAAAAGCCAAACTAGGGCCCCCCACCTCGCGCTTGCGGCCCATCGAAAAGCCCTGTTACAATAGCACTTTACAGCGGTAAAGGAGATTTAGCACCAATGGCAAGGGTTTGCGAAGTTTGCGGGAGAGGCCCGCGGTTTGGGCACCGCATCAGTCACGCTCATAACGTCAGTAAGCGGCGCTGGAATTTGAACCTCCAGAGCGTGCATGCAGTCATCAAAGGCGCCGCGAAGCGCATTCGCGTCTGCACGTCTTGCATCCGCAGCGGCAAAGTCCAAAAAGCAGCCTAGATTTCAGGGTAGAACTCGAAGAAGGCGTCGAGCGATTGCAGCAGTTGCTTGCGGATTTCTGTCTCGCTGGCGCCCTCGATCAGGTGCATCGTGACGGCTGCTTTGCGCCCGTTCTTCAGCACGATTTCCGCTTCACCCACCGATTCCAGCTCATCGCTTGGCAACAGGCGCAGACCATACAGCAGGGCCAGCTTGGCCATCAGATAAACATCTCTTCGTCTTGCGTGGCGTGATCGACCGATTCCCGGCGGCCGGCGGCCACCACCGCAATCGCTGCTTTCAGGCCGTGCAGCACGCCATTCATCTCGCGCGCCGGGCGAAGCACTGCCGTGCGCACGGCGTCGCCGGCGCCTTCGATCTTCACCGCGGCGTCATCCAGAATATGATCCAGGCGCGCCATTTGCGTGCGGGTGCGATCGGTGCATTCCTTGACCAGCTCACCGACGCGGGTGACGTGCTCGCGGGTAATCTTGGCGATCTCGACCGAATCGGTCGTCACTTGAGAAATGCGCGGGCCGTTCTCATCGACCAGCTTGCGCACGGTGCCCACCAGCGGCGTTACCGTATCCACCAGCGGCATCACCTTTTCCTCCGACGCCTTGGCGACCTTGTACATGGCGAATACGAAGCCCGCCTGCACCACGAACGCGACGGCGCCGATGAGCACACCGAGAGTGACGATCCAGCGGAAAAGATCTTCGGACATACGGGCAATTACCGCGCCGCCGGGGCTTCGGACGCCTCCGCCGGGTGAACGGTCTCACGATAGGCCTGCTTGCCGGCAGCCACGGCTTCAGCGAGCGTGTCTTTTTGGCGGCCGACGACGTCGCGCCCGCGCTCCAGCACTTCTTCGGCAGTTACGCGCAGCTCGGAACCGCGCTTCTTCAAATATTCCTTGCCTTCGTCAGCTTTACTCTTGAGCAACTCCCGGGTTTCCTCACCGGTTTTCGGGGCGAACAAAAGGCCGACCACCACACCCACCCCAACCCCCAATACAAAGTTCGCCAGTCCGTCTCGATCCATGGGTCTTGCTCCTTTCGCTTGTTTCAGTATACCGCCCGTGTGCGGCCGGAGTTCAGGGAAATAACGCTCTCACAATTCTTGTACAATCCAGGGGGATGGCGCAACGAAAAGTGCGGGCCCCGAGCCGGTTGGATGCCGCCGGATTGTGGGAACTGGCGCTGAAAAGCCTCACCGGCCGCGCCTATTCAAATGCCGAGCTTCGCCAGAAGTTGCAGGCGCGCGCGCTGAATATCGCCGACGTCGACACTGCCTTGCTGCGGCTCAAAGAGTACGGCTACATCGATGACAAGCGTTTTGCGGAGCGGTTCGCGGCCTTTCGCCTGGAGGATGAAGGCCTGGGAAAACGGCGCGTGTCGAACGATCTGCGCCGCCGCCGGATTGCGCCGGCGCTCGCCGCCAGCGCGGTCGAAAAAATCTACAAGGAAGTGGACGAAACCAACCTCATCGAAGAGTACATCCGGCGCAAGTACCGGCGCGCTCCGCGCCAGGGGCTGTTTCATACCCAGAAAGAATTAGCATCGGCGTACCGGCGGCTGGTAGGGGCTGGGTTCGCTTCGGGCGGCATTTTGAAAGTGCTGAAGCGATTTGCCGCCAATCCCGATTTGCTCGACGATTTCGATCCGCCAGTAGAACTGTCAGGAGACACGGAATGACACGACGCGATTTATTGAAGGCGGCGGCGCTGCCCGCCGCGGTAGCTCCACTCTATTCGCAGCGCACCAAAGGCCTGCCGCGTCTCACCATCCGCGAAGTGAAAGCCGTTCCCACCAGCGGCGGCAATCATTATCAGTGGGTGTTTCTCAAAGTGCTGACCAGCGAGCCGGGCCTGTACGGCATCGGCTCGGCCAGCAACATCAACCAGGCGTTTACGGTGACTACCGCCATCCAGAAACATTACGCGCCGTTTCTGGTGGGGAAAGATCCGGACCGCATCGAAGACGTCTGGCAAAACGCCAACACGCGCAATTATTGGCGCAACAGCACCGTACAAAATAACGTCCTGAGCGCGCTCGATATGGCGTTGTGGGATATCAAAGGCAAGCGCGCCGGCATGCCGGTCTACGATTTGCTGGGCGGCAAGGCGCGCGATGCGGTGCCGATGTATGCCCATGCCGACGGGCGCGACATGCAGGAAGTGGAGAACAACGTCCGCCGCTACATGGAGGAAGGCTACCGCCACGTGCGCGCGCAGATGGGAGGCTACGGCGGCGGTGGCATGATTCCGGCCGGCGAGCGCAGCCGGCCCGCCGGCGGATACGCCGGTCCGGCGTTTGACGAAGACGATTATGTGGACGCGATTCCGCGCCTGTTCGAGCATCTTCGCTCGAAGTTAGGCCGCGAGGTGAAGCTGCTGCATGACGTGCACGAACACTTGACGCCGGCGATGGCCGTGGAGCTGGCCAAACGCCTGGAGCCCTACCGCATGTTCTTCGTCGAAGACATTCTGCCGCCCGAGCAGATCGCCTACTTCCGCCAGATACGGCAAGTGACGTCCACGCCGATGGCCATGGGTGAGCTGTTTACCCACCCGCACGAATGGGTGCCGCTGATCAGCGAGCGGCTGATCGATTTCATCCGCTGCCGCGTGTCGCAAATCGGCGGCATCACCGCGGCCAGGAAAATTGCCGCGCTTTGCGAGACCTTCGGCGTGCGCACGGCATGGCAGGAAGGCGGCGACAACGACCCGGTAAACCAGCTGGCCGCGTATCATGTCGATCTGGCGATTTCCTGCTTTGGGATTCAGGAGGAGAACCACTTCCCGCCCGTCGCTCATGAAATGCTGCCGGGAACGTGCGAGCTCAAAGGCGGTTATCTTTACGGCAACGACGCGCCCGGTTTGGGTATTGATATTGACGAAGCACTGGCCGTCAAGTATCCACTCGAGCCGATCCCACCGGGAGATTCCTGGACCACGGTGCGCGGCGTGGATGGCTCGCTGGTGAAACCGTAGGCCCGGTTAGAGCCTGGCTGCCAACTGGCCGAGACGAGCCTGCTCCATGGCTTGCAGCTGTTGCAGCAAATTGCGTTCATTGTCGAGGAGGATGCAGTCGGGGGAGAGCAGGTAAGCGAGATCGCCGGTGACGTCGATTGAGGCGATCGCGCAATCGCGGAATATGTGCTTCTCCGGAAGGGGCAGGAATGACGCCTTGGTTACGGAAACAATGCGCCGGACCGATCCCACCAGAACACCATTGGGGTTAGCGGCCGAGCGCAGGATGATGAGCGGCGTATTGAGACCGGGCCGCTGCTCGGGTAAATCGAACAGACGATCCAGGCGAAGAATGGGAATGGCGGCGCCCCTCAGATTGAGAAAACCAGCCATGCAGGACGCCATTCCTGGCGGTGTCGAGAGCATGGCCATGGGTACAATTTCCTTTATCGCCACTAGGGGAAAGGCGCAGTCGAGCCCGCTGACATGGAAAACTACGAGGTCCATCTGCAGGCATATCGGATGTTTTTCAGGAATGCATTAGAACCTACGCCGAGGGCCACGGGTCCATTCTTACGGCTAACTTCTTGAGGATCTGTTTGACTTTTCTGAGATTCCCGGCAATGGGGGCGTCGTCATGAAGTCCTCTTGGCCCCGCCTGCTGCAGAGCCGCGAC
The DNA here is from genome assembly GCA_016185465.1 of Candidatus Solibacter usitatus. Lineage (GTDB taxonomy): Bacteria > Acidobacteriota > Terriglobia > Bryobacterales > Bryobacteraceae > JACPNO01. The sequence continues at coordinate 7,013 of JACPNO010000054.1, read as the reverse complement.
TCTTCCGCACGGCCAGGCCGACTTAGGCAATTTTTTCAAGAAAGACGCCAATTGTTCGACCGCCATCTCGCGCCGTTCGTGAGAACCGGAGATCACGGTTACACCGGCGGCGGCAACGACGATGAAGGGGTTAGGCCAATCCCCGGGCTGTGTGAAGCCGGAGCATTTTGCGCGAGCGCGCGCCGGGTCAGGCGGTGCCGCAGGAAATAACAGGGCAGCGGAAATCAGCGCGGCGAACGTCTTCATTTTCATGGTGCCCGGGGTGGGAATTGAACCCACACTCCCGTTGCCGGAAAAAGGATTTTAAGTCCTTTGCGTCTGCCAGTTTCGCCACCCGGGCACAGAACTAGTGTAGTGAACGGCTCTGAGAGCCGCTACCTTGAGTCTAAGGTTTCGTTACCCCGAGGCGCCGGCGGCGCGACCCGGCGCCCCAAAACGCTCAAGACAGTGCTCGTAGAACACCAGATCCAGGCTATTGTGACGCCGCAGAACGCTCAATTCCTCTTCCGACAGACTATTGCCTCGAGGCGTAAATGCGTTCTTGTGTTGCCGATGCCCGGAGTGCGTGGCCAGGCCGTAACGAGCGCACAGGCGCTCGAGTGAAGCGTCAAATTGTTCGGTGATACCGACAAAAGACATCTGCGCGAGATTCTTTAGCGCCTGTTCCAGCATGGCTTCGTCATTGGCAAAGCGGGCTCCGTAGGTGGCATTGGACAGCCAGCGCACTTGCCCGTTGCGCACGTAACTGAAGTCTGCCTCGGCGAATTCGATCAACGACAACTTGTGAGCGGAGGCAAACGCCGGGTTGGCGGGGTGCTTCCGGCAAAAATGATAATCGGATACCGCGCGTGCGATAGGATCGCGCACAAACGTGATGGATTCCGATCGACCCGGAAAGTCTTGCGCGAAGCCGAACGGCATGTGCCCGGCAATCAGTTGAATCCATCTGCGCCGCCACCATGGCCAGGACCGGGGATCCTTGCCGCGGTGCAAGGCGGTCATCTGGCTGTCGTAGTTCACATGGATGCGGCGCCACAGCGGAAAGTTCGGAAACAGGAAATCGTAGGTAAGCGCCGATCCGGCGGTGCGCGGCAAATGATAGAAGATGATTCTCGGCTTGGCTCGGCTCACAGTTGGCCCTTAAGCCGCAGTATACACTCTGGACCGCTCGGGCCTCTGCCGGGCTCTAGGGTACCGCGCTGTTCAGCATGGGCTCGAGTTGGGTCACGATCTGCAGCACCGCCGGACCCACGGTCACCAGCAACACGGCGGGAAAGATCAGGAAGAAGACCGGAAACACGAGTTTCACGCCCACTTTGCGAGCCGCTTCGCTCGCCCGCTGGCCCATGCGGATTCGCAGGTAACGGACGTGGGTGCGCAGCGCAGGCGCCAGGCTGGTTCCGAAGCGGTCGCTGTCGATGAGCACTTGCGCGAAACGGCGGATTTCGATTTCCTGGTTGCGTTTCGCCAGATTTTGAAAGGCTTCGGCCCGGCCCTTGCTGGCGAAAATCTCCAGTTGGGTGAGGCTGAGCTCGGCGTTCAGCTCGGGAAAGGGCGCGCGCAGCTCGCGAGCCGTTTCGGCCAGGGTGGCGTCGAGCGCCTGCCCGGCTTCGAGGCCCAGCACAAGCAAGTCCAGAGCCGCCGGCAGCCCGGCCCGCAGCCTTTCGGCGCGCTGCCGGATGCGCCGGTCCAGAATGCGGTTGGGCAGCATGGAGCCGATGATCACCGCCGACATCGTGGAAAGCAGAATGCGGGTAAGAGAGTGAGCCATGTACAATCCAACCCCGAAAACAATCAGCGCGAGCAGCGCGGCGATCGCCACCCGGATGCCGGAAAATATGAGCGCCGCCGACGGCTGGCGGTACCCGGCTAGACCGAGCCGCTGCCGCAAGCGGCCCGATTCCTCGGGACGCAAAGGCGTCGCCCGCCCAATGCGGCGCAAAGTTTCGACCAGCGGACTCACCCCGTCTTTCACCGACGGTCCGGAAAACAGCGCGCCATAGCCCAGCCAAACCGTGCCCGACATTACGGCCAGAAAAAAGAGCGCGAGAATCACAATGGCATGCATGGCTAGGTTTTGATGTCCACGATGCGCTGGATCGCGAAATGGCCCAATGCCAGACAGGCCAGCGCGCCGGTGATGAGGTACTTGCTGTACGGGTGCCAGAGCAGCATGCCCATATACGAGGGGTTGGTAAAGAACATGATGACCGCCAGAACCACCGGCAGCAAGGTCAGCACCGCCCCGGTCAGCCGGCCTTGCGCCGAAACGGCCCGCAATTCTCCCTGCAGCGCGACTGAATCCCGGATGGTCTTGGCCAGCTCTTCCAGAATTTCGTTCAGCTTCCCTCCGAAACGGTTCTGCAGGATTACGGCGGCCACAAACAGCCGGATTTCAAGCAGCGGGACGCGCACGGCGAAGTTCTCCAGCGCCTGGTCCCACGCCAGTCCGAGCTTCCATTCACTGCAGGTCCGGCGCAATTCCTGGGCCAGCGGCTCGGAACATTCGCGCGACACCAACTCCATGCCGGCGGCAAAAGTCTGGCCCGCGCGCAGGGCACGGGACAGCGAATCGAGAGCGTCGGAAAATTGCAACTCCATCTGCAGAAAACGCTTCTTGCGCTTGTGCAGAACGTAGAAGTAGGGGGCCAGGGCAATGGCCGCGAAAGCCAGCGGCGCAGTCAGCAGCGGCTCCCAGTCGAGGGCAAACAGCAGCGCCGCGACCGCCGAGCCCAGCAGCATGATCATCAGGGTCGTTCTGCCCATCGACCATTTCAATTCCGCTTCCGCCAGGCGCTTTTCCAGAATCTTGACGAAATCGAAGCGGGCCAGCAGCTGGCGCCAGACCGAAATCGTGCTGAGCGGCTGCTGGCGAAGCAGCAGGGGCGTCTCGGCCGGCGGCAAGGACCCGTCCAGGCCGCCCGCCGGCGCGAGCAAGCCGCCCGACCCAACCAGCACCGAAGCCGCCCCAACCGCAAGCGATGCGGTCAGGAAAGCGGCTATGAAAAGGAGAATGACAAGCAGGATCAGCATAGTCGCAGCCTAACTCGCGGCCACCCGCCAGTCATCTCCCGTCATCGCCGCGACCGTAGCTGGGTTCGAACCGATGGCGCCCGCGGCGTCACTCCCGGCTCTCCCCGCCCATTGGCCTCCGAGAACAGGTACGCCATGTTGAGCCCCGGCAGCGTGGTCTGACCCTCATCCAGCGGGTTGCGCAGCAATAAGCGCAGACGCCCGGCCGAGTCCGCCAGTCCCAAACGATCCGCCGCCGCCGGCGTCACCAGCAGCGTGACCACCGGCGACGCAGTGCGCCCCGCGTTGGGCTCAACCGGATGGATGGCCAGCACTTCGATGTTCTGCAGCAGCGTCCGCAATCTCGGCTCCCCGCCCTGCTCGGTCTCGGCTTGCACGTCCACGCGGTATCCCGGCCGGTACAGGCTGAGCACCCCGGTCGAATCGGCGGCATGCACGGAAATTGCCCGCATTCCGGATGCAATGCCCATGCCTTGCGTGCCGCCGGCCGAGGCCACGCGGGCCTCCGTCACCGGCTCATTCTCGAGAATCGGGTTGAACACCGTCTTGCCGGCAATCTGATCGAGCGACGTGTAACCGCCCTTCAGCAATTCCGACCCGCTCCAGGTCGACAGCTTGACGTCGCGCACGGTCAGAACCGCGCCTCGCTCCAGATTGTGCGCCGCCACCACGATCGGAGAGCGCGGAATGCCGCTTGAGATATCGCGTAGCTTGCTCCCAAACAATCCGTAGAAGATTCCCGTGGCTACGGCCGCCGCCACGAAGGCGATGCACAGTAGTGGAACTAAATTTCGTTTGAGTGCCGGTACCTGTATCCCCACAAGACTCAGTGGAACATGGGACTGCCCGGTACGGGAATGAGGCTTGTACTCTAAAAGAGGCCTTAGCGATCCCTTACAGGGAGGCTCTTGCCCTCGGCGGCGGGGAGTGTAACCCCCAGCAGAGTGGCAATCGTGGGCGCGATATCGCGCATGTCGATTTCACCCAGTGACCGTCCGCGCCCAATGCCGGCGCCGGCAATGAAAAACGAGGAGACCATCTCCGGCAGGCTGGGCAGATAGCCGTGCATGCCGGCGGTCTTGGTCGGCGTCACCAGCGGCCCTGAGGTCTCGCGGCCCAGGAAGTATCCCGGTTTCATATCCACCAGAAACTCTGCGTCCGGAAAGCCCCCGCGCGCATGCAGCGCCCCGGCATCCAGCACTTGCGCGATGCCGCTGGCCGGATCGGCGGCCAGTTCCTTCAACAGACCGGCGACCTTAAAGCGAACCGCGGCGCGAGCCTCGGGGCTGGCCGCGGGATTGATCACGATCGCCGCCGAGCCTCCAGCCGCCCAGGGAGTGGCCTGCCAGGAGGTGGGCTTGTTTTTGTCGTCGAACGCCATCAGACCGGCGGCGCGAAATGCCGCGTACAGGTTCACCACCTTGCTGGTCGCGACGAAGCCGTGGTCGGACACCACGCACACGACGGCGTTACCCGGGTCCCGGCGCTCGGCGGCCGCCACCAGCGTCCCGACAATCGCATCGATTTTCTCCAGCACCGCCAGACTGGCAGGGCTGAATGGACCGCTTTCATGCTCCTCATGATCGAGCGCGGTGAAATACGCGGTCATGAAATTGGGCCGCTTCTGCTCGAGCAGGCGGACCGCGAACCGGCCTCTCACTTCGTCGCCGGGCATGCTTTCGCCGATGCCATCGGCGTAGGGGCCGAGATCGCGCTCGAGCTCGTCGATTAGCCCCGGCGTCGCCAGCGCCCGCAGCATTTTGCGATCGTCCTCGTGCCCCGATCGCCAGATCTGGGGCAGGTTGTAGGTGATCTTCGCGCCTACGCTCACCGGCCAATGCACGTTGGACGTGACCATCCCGGCGCCCAGCGCCGCATCCCACAGCGTGGGGACGTGAATATCCTCGGCGTACCAATACCAGCCGTCGAAATTTTTCCAAAACGGGTCGAAAGTCGTGTTGGTGAAGATGCCATGCTTGGCCGGGGAAACGCCGGTGATCATGGTGGTATGGCTGGGATAGGTTACGGTGGGAATGACGCCGCGCACTCGCCCGGCCGAAACACCATCGGCCACCAGACGGCGCAGATGGGGCGCGCGCACGCCGCGGCGCCCGGCTTCGAGCACGTAATCGGGGCGCAGCCCGTCGATCGAGATGAGAACCACGGTGGGGCGGCGCGGTTGCTGAGCCCGGGCGGTGGAAGTCCACCCCAGAATCGAAATCAAAGTGACGGCGGTGGCGAATAGTTTTTTCGGCATGAGTTTTCCTAGCTTACAACCGGCGCTTCCGCCAGCAAACCTTTGATATCCAGACGGTGGGTGAACATGGCCAGACGCCCGGCGCGATCACGCGGCCACTGCTCCGGCGGCCGGTCGCGATACAGTTCCACGCCATTGCCGTCGGGATCGCGCAAGTAGAGCGATTCGCTCACGCCGTGATCGCTCGCGCCTTCGAGCGGAACGCCGGCCGCGATCAGGCGGCGCAGGGCATCGGCCAGCGCGGCGCGGGTGGGATAGACCAGAGCGAAATGATAGAGGCCGGTTGAGCCGGGAGGGGGTGGCGAGCCGCCCAGGCTTTCCCAGGTGTTCAGAGCAACATGATGGTGGTAGCCGCCGGCGGCCAGAAACGCCGCCTCATCGCCCAGGCGCTGCATCAATTCCAAGCCGAGCACGCCGCAATAGAAGTCGAGGGCGCGCTGCAGATTGGCCACCTTGAGGTGGACATGCCCGATGCGGAGGTGCGTATCAGCCATAACCTTACGTTAATTCTAACCATGGTAAAGCCAAAAGAATAACTTCAGTTAACTTCTTGACTACAAAAGGGTTTTATTTGGAATACAGGCGGTTTTTCGCGTATATCTTCCACTATAGGAACGCCACGGCGTCCTAATCAACTTAAGGAGCTTTACCGCAATGAAAACGATGCTGTTTAACTTTTTGAAGGACGAACAAGGGCAGGATTTGATCGAGTATACGCTGCTTTTGGCGTTCGTGGCCCTGGCTTCCGCCGCGCTGTTCATCGGCGCCGGCAATAGCGTTTCCGGTATTTGGAGCGTCACCAACTCGCGTCTGGTCGCGGCCAACACGTCCGCCAGCTAGAAAGAAACTTCGGAGGAAGGGCGCCGGCAGCGGCGCCCTGTACTTTCGAGATGTTTTATCCGCTGACCGCTTCCTCCGGTCGCGGCTCTGTCACGCCCCCACTATTTCTATTTGGAAGACTGCCCTGCCGCCATCGCCCCGACAGGCTCGGGCTGAGGCGTGTCTTTTTTGAAAAATCTGGTCTGCAGGTAAGGAATCAAATACAGCGCCGAGCCAATAGCCACGGCCCACACGGCGTTCATCAGCAACACACAAACCGCGGTTACCAGAAACGCCGCGGCATCCACGCGGCGCATCATATGCAGCCGCTTCCAGGTGCTCCAGTCCAGCAGGCGCGCGCCCATCCAGATGGTGACGCCGGCCAGCGCGGCCAGCGGTATTTGCGCAATCACACGGTTGCCGACGGTGAGAAACGCCAGCAGGATCGCGGCGTGAATCAGATTCGACATGCGCGTCGTGCCGCCGCACTCCACGTTGGCGATGCTGCGGGCCGGAATGCCCACGCTCATTGGCGCGCCGAACATCCCCGCCACGATATTGCCAATGCCATAAGCGCCCAGCTCGGCATCCGCGTCGCTACCCCGCATGTGTTTGTGGCGGCCGCGGAAATGATCGACCACCCGGGAAGTGATCAGAATGTTGACCGCGGTCACGAACGCCAGGCCAAAGGCTTGCGGCAGCACCGACCAGACGTCGGACGGATACCAGGTAAAGCCGGCAAAAGGCGGCAGGTGGAGGTCGAGCGTGCCCACCGTCCTCTCATGCCAGCCCAGTGAGCTTGCCAGGCCCACAGCGACGATCACGCCGAACAGCGGGGATGGACCCTTGGGAAGCAGTTTCACCGCAATGGCGGCCACGATTACCACCACTAAACCCAAAATGG
>JACPNO010000047.1:32971-69321 GCA_016185465.1 Candidatus Solibacter usitatus | reverse complement strand
AGGGGGGGCTTATTTTAATGGCCACCAGGATTATTAGATGTCGGGTTTTGGCGGTTCTGGGTTGGCTCGCGCTGGCAGCATTTGCCTGGGCGCAGAGCGGGACGTCGTTTCTGGAAGGAAATGCCGCCACTCTGGACGGCAAGCCCGCAGTTGGTGCGATAGTCAAAATCGAGCGCACCGACGTTAAGGGTAATTATCAGGTGAAAACCGACAAGAAAGGCAAATGGTTTCACGCTGGCCTTCCGCTCGGAGGTAGTTTCACCATCACCCTCGTCTTGAATGGCAAACCGGTGGACCAGGTGGCAGGCGTTAAGACCAAGATGGACGGCACGTCCAACATCAATCTGCAAGAAAAGGGCGGCGCCGCCGCCGAAGCCGCTGCACCCAACGAGTCCGGACGCGCCGAAACGGCCGAGGCGAAGGCTGCCAGAGAGAAGGCCATTAAGGAACGCGAGCAGGCGATGGCCAAGAATAAAGCGCTTAACGATGCCTTCACCGCTGGCATGACAGCGCTGACCGCCAAGCAGTACGACGAGGCGGTCACCCAACTCAGCAAGGGCACCGAACTGGATCCGACGCAGAATGTGGTGTGGGCGCAACTGGCTGCGGCGTACGTCGAAGGTTCGGCCACCAAGACCGGCGCGGATCAAGCCGCCATGTTGAACAAGGGCCTGGAAAGCTACGCGAAGGCCATCGAGCTAAAGGGCGACGATCCGGCGTATCACAACAACTATGGTTTGGCGCTGGCGCGCGCCAAGAAAATTCCCGAAGCGCAAGCCGAGCTCAAAAAGGCAGCGGAGATTGACCCGCCAGGCGCCGGCCGCTACTACTACAACCTGGGAGCGCTGTTGGTGAATTCCGGCCAGATGGAGGCGGCAGCTGAGGCCTTCAAGAAGGTGATCGAAGTCGACCCCAACTACGCCGACGCCCATTATCAATACGGAATCTATCTGCTGTCGAAGGCTTCCACCGATGCCAGTGGCAAGGTGACTCCGGTCCCCGGCACGCGCGAGGAGTTTTCAAAGTACCTGGAGCTCCAGCCGACCGGCCAGTTCGCCGAAGCGTCCAAAGGCATGCTCGCCAGCATGGAAGCCACCGTCGATACGCAATACGTGAGCCCGGAAGCCGCCGCGGCGGCCGCGAAAAAGAAAGCCGCCAAAAAGAAGTAGTCGCCCGAAGGTGACTGGCCCGGAGGCGGGTCTCAGATGCGCGGACTGTTTCGATTCATCGCTCTGTTAGTGTTTATTGCGGTGATCCGCTATGTGATCGTAACCGTCGCGCGATTTTTCTCGCAGGCCATGAGTTCGGACGCGCCCCCCGATTCACCCGCCGGCGCAACCGCGGCTCGCGGAGAGCTCAAAAAAGATCCGGTATGTGGAACCTTCGTTTCCACCGGTTCGTCCGTTAAACAGATGGTGAACGGCGAGCTGATGCATTTTTGCTCCACCACCTGCCGCGACAAATTCCACGCGGCCTAAACTCGAACAGGAGAAGAACAGAATGCGTGGCTGGGCATTCGGTGTCTTGTTGTGCGCGTCGGCGGCTGTAGCCTCGGCGCAGGTCGGCGAGTTTTCCGTCAGCGGCGGCGGGTCGCACTTTGGCTCGGCCAGCTTGGGCGAATCCGCCGGAGCGCTCGTCGATCTTCATGACGGCTTCCACATGGCGCTGCGCTTCACGCTGAATACTTACAAGTTCTTCGGCCACGAGTTCGGCTACGGGTACAGCCATAGCAATATCCAGATTCATAGCGTCCCGGTGCAGGATAACTCCACCTCGATCCATCAGGGGTTTTACGATTTTCTGGTGTACGCCACGCCCGAGGGGTCGCGCATCCGCCCGTTCGGCGCGGCCGGCGTCAACTTCAGCAGTTTCTATCCCCCCGGGGCCAGCGTCTATGGCGGCGGGCAAACCAAGTTCGGACTCAACCTCGGCGCCGGTATCAAGGTGAAAGTGAACGACCGGTTCAACGTCCGTCTCGATGTGCGCGATTACAACACCGGCAAGCCCTTCAATTTCGATAATGTCAGCGGCCGGCTGAATCAGATCCAAGTCTCGGTGGGCGTGGGCCTGCTGTTCTGATTTTCAGGCGCGCCTTCGCGCCGGAATTCGGATTAGTACCCACGCTACGGCGGCGAAGCCGGCGAGCGACAGCCACCCGCCCCACGCCGGATAGACGCTCAGCTCATCGCGGCCTGTAAACACGTGCGTGAGCGAGCTGATCCCGGCCAAAAATGTCACGGCGGTGAGAATGCCGACAATCGCTTCTCCGGCAATCAGCCCCGACGCCAGCAGCGTGCCGCGCTCCTCTCCCGCCGAGCGCTCGCTGGCGGAATAATTAGCCATCAGCCGGTCGGCAACCCACCTGATCGCGCCGCCCGCAAAGATCGCGCTCACCGTGTCGAATGGCAAATACATGCCAAGGGCCACCAGCATGGGCGCGCGCGACCCGCAGAGAGTGAGCGCAATGCCAAAGGCCACGCCGATGGCAATCAGCCCCCACGCCATCTGGCCGCCCATGATGCCTTTCGCCAGTTGCGCCATTAGCCCGGCTTGCGGCGCCGGCAGCGCGCGCCCGCCAATGCCGCCGGTCGCAAGATTCGCCTGGTGGAGCGCAATGATCGGCAGCAGCAGAAACGCCGACAGCAGTACCACCGCCAGTATCTCGACCACCTGCATTTTCCACGGCGTTCCACCCAGCAGATATCCGGCTTTCAGATCCTGAATGAGCGTGCCGGAGACCGAGCACGCGCACGCCACCACCGACGCCACGGCCAGCACCGCCGCCACGCCGGACATGCCGCGCGCGCCGATAGCCAGCATCACCGCCGCCGCCAGCATCAGCGCCACCAGCGTGAGCCCGGAGAGCGGCTGATTGGAACTGCCCACCAGGCCGGTAAGATATCCGCCCACTGCCGAAAGCAGGAATCCGGTGACGCTCATCACTGCGGCGGCGACCAGCGCCGCGGTCCAACTCTGCGTGAAATGGTAATAGATGCCCGTGATGGCGGCGGTAAGCGCCACTGTGCCGGTCACCAGCCACCGGAACGGAATATCGCGATCGATAGCCGCGCGCGTGTCGCCGCCTTCGCGTCCAGCGGCTCGCGAAACCGCCAGCGCGCCGCGAATGGATTCCGCAATCGACCCGCGCATGGAAAGCAGCGCGTTGGCAGCGCCCACCAGCATCATGCCCACCGCGATGGGCCGGACAATGTTGAACCAAACCGTGTAAGCCGCCACGTCCCACTGCGGATTGGCGCTGGCGCCTAAGCGCCGGGCGAGATCGGGATCGAAAAAAAGCAGCAGCGGAATGAGCACCCACCACGCCAGCACGCCGCCGGCGAAGTTGATCGCCGAAAGTTGCGGGCCGATGATATAACCGATCCCCATCAGCGCCGGCGAAAGATTGGGCGTGGTCCAATAGATTCCACCGCCGTGCACCACGTCGCCAATCGGCTCCTTGCGAAAGTTGAAGTGGTGGACCACGGAGCGCGGGAAAGCAAAAAAGCCCTCGGTGTATTCGCGAAAAATCTGCAAGCCTTTGTCGCTTTTGAGAATTTGCAGCAGGCCGGCGAAGGCCATGGCGCCAAAAACATATTTTGGAGCATCGCTGCCCTGCTCGCTGGCCTTGACGATTTCCGCGCTGGCGACGCTTTCGGGGAACGGCAGGTCGGAATCCACGCACAGCGGCCGCCGCAGCACGATGATGAACAGCACGCCGATCAGCCCGCCCACCAGCAGGATCATCGTCGCTTCCCAGTAGTGATGGCGCAGGTCGGTCCACAGACGCATGCCGTCGATCTCCACCAGCACGAATGCCGGGATCGTGAAGATGGCCGCGGCGACTAGCGCCTCACCGACTGAAGCCGCCGTGCGGACGATGTTCTGCTCGAGCACCGTGCCGCGAAACGCCGGCAGACGGAACAGCGCGATCGCAATCACCGCCGCGGGAATGGTAGCGGCGATGGTTTGCCCGGCCTTCATGCCGAGATAGGCGTTGGCCGCGCCGAAGATCAGCGACAAAAGCAGCCCAAGGGCCACGGCCTTGAACGTCATCTCGGCCGGTGGTCGGGATTCAGGCATAGTCTTAGATAGTAATCCCGTTTTCAGTTACACTGCGGCTATAGTGCCTGCCAGTCGCCGGTTCTTTCACGTTGCGATATTTCTATTCGCCCCACTCAGCATCGCCCAAGTACCGGAACCCTCGCCGGAAGGGTACATCGAAAAGATCTTCGAGACGCGAATTGGTGAATTGCCACGGATGGGATGGTTTGCTCCGACGCACGGTTTCCTGGCCGAGGAGGGGGCCGCCAAAGAGGTTAACCTTTTTGCGCCAGTCGGCCTGCCCTCGATCGGCCGAAAAAAGGAACGAGTCGCACGGAGCGAAATCATGTTGCTTCGAAAAATGTACAGGATAGCCTGCGAAATTGAGGAGACAGATCATCTAACAGCCTTTGACGTGGGTGGCGAGACCGGGGCTGAAAGGGCACTCTACACGACAAGAAAGATACTGGGCGAGACGCACGCTGGCATCGTAACCATACCGCTTGATGGAACGCTCATGGCAAGGGTCAACCGCCTTTTGAAATGGCCGAGCGAAGGCACACTTCGCCGGGACGAAGCGATCGGCGTTCGCACCCAGTCTTTCTATTACTCGCTGCACAAACTCTACAACACGAAAACTGGCTTGCTTAGCCAGGAAGCGATCGTTCTGCATCGAAAAGATGGGGAAATCCTCGCGCATAGCCTCACCGCCTTTGATCCGGCTCGACTCTGTGACGGCTGCGCCATTCCGAGCTACGTCGACGCGAGCAGCGGAACATATTTGCCGTTAAACATGTTTGAGCTGCCCGGATTCGTTTATCCCGTTCTGCTCTTAGAAACCGGCACCACTGAGGGCCGCGCTTTGTCTCTCCTGACATTTACGCCAGATGGAAAGCTAACCGAATTCCGGGTTTATGAATACGTCGTCCACTGCGGCTAAGCGCAAAGTGGGGGTTTCCAACGCAGCGTAACGCGGTTTCAAACTACTGGCTTGGTTTTCGGGCGCCGAGCCCACGCCACGATGGCACCCATCAAGATCCCAGCGTTCAGTCCGAGTCCGGTGATTACGGTGCGGTTGGGCCAATTAGGGGATTGCGGTGTGCTTGGCTTCTCAATGGCCCGCAACCCCGCAAAGCCCGCGGTAACACTCTCATCCATCAGTCTGCCAATTAGAGCGGCGTTGGTCTGTTGCGCCTGGGCGGGATCCGGATAATCAAACGAAACTTCGAAAGAGCTCGGGCCCTGGATAGCAATGCTAATGTCCCGACGCATCTTGACGATTATGTCGTCCATCGATTCCTTCGCCCGCTCACGCGCGTACAAGTGTTGCTTCTCCATAATGCCGATGAGGGAGTCCCTACTAAGCGACATGCGAACGAACTGCGCGAGTTCCGGGGGTTCCACTTTTCGTCCAGCGACCAAAAAGGCCTCCGAGCGATACCTGTCCCGCAGCGTGAAGGACAACGCCCCGGCCAGTAACGCACCGGCCACTCCAAACGCGGCTACACTTTTTCCGAGTGTCGCCATCGACATCCGCATTGTGAGCGCTCCTTTCAGGACATCGAACAAGTCCCGCCAACTAAGACTCATGTCGTCGAGCAAGGCATCGAACTCGGTCCGATAGCGATCACGCCAGCGTGCCGGATAAAGTCGGACGATCGACCGGATGAGCCGTTTCATACCGGTTTCAGCCGGGCTAATCCGGTCTTGACAACTTGATGGAGGCTGGCCAACTGCGCGGCGAGGTACTGTCGTCCGGCACCCGTAATGCAGTAGGGCTGACGGCGGTCGCGCGTCCTCAAGGGACGAATCCACCCACGCTGTTCCAAACGGGTGATGGCTCCATAGAGCGTTCCAGGCCCCAGGCGGACGTTGGCGAAGCGCTGAATATCTTCCAGCATTGCGTAGCCGTGCTTGTCGCCTTCAGCCAGGCTGGCGAGCACGAGAAGAACCGGATCAGACATTGTTATTACGTACTACGTAGTATCGTATAACGTAATAACAGCGGTGTCAATAGCTTTTCAGCTAGACTGAAATTGGATGGGAGAATTCTACAGCCGCACCGACCTCGTCCGGGCGCGCGCGCAATGGAAAGCCGACGGCAAAGTTGTCGTCCTTACCAATGGCTGCTACGATCTGCTGCATCCCGGCCACATCCGCCTGCTGGAGCAGGCCCGCTCGCTCGGCGATCTCCTCATCCTTGCTCTCAATTCCGATGAAAGTGTCCAGCGCCTGAAAGGGCCATCGCGCCCGATGATCGCCGAAGCCGATCGCGCCGCTGTCGCGGCAAGTCTGGCGGCTGTCGATGCCGTCACTCTGTTTCACGAAGACACGCCGCAGGAGCTGATTGCGGAAGTGCTCCCGGATATCCTGGTGAAGGGCGCCGATTGGGCGCACTGGATCGCTGGCCGCGAAGAAGTGGAAGCCGCCGGCGGAAAAGTGATTGCGATTGCTCTCGAGCCCGGTTACTCGACCACCGGGATTGTCGAAACCATTCTGGCCCGCTAAAACCTTGGTTCACCCCGCGATTCGCGATTTGTTTTCCGCGCTGGGCCGGCATCCGGCTTTCCAGGAATTACTGCAGCGCCTGCCCGCATCGCGCCAGCCGATTTCACTCGCCGGGCTCACTACCACCGCCAAAGCGCTCTACTCCGTGCTGCTGTGGCAATCGACCGATCGCCCGCTGCTCATCGTTGCCGACGGCAACAAGCAAGCGGAATCCCTCTTCACCGCCATCGAGACATTTTTTGAACTGCTCTCCGGCGGGCGCGATCGCATGCCGCCCCAACTTCTGCCGGCGCTCGATGTGGTGCCTTCCCAGGCCATGTCGCCGCACGCGGAAATTCTGGCGGAGCGCGCCATTGCCCTGTGGCGCATGGCCCGGCGTCCCGTTTCAATCACAGTGACTTCGATCGCCGGCGCGCTGCTGCGTATCGAGCCCGCCGAGTTCTACGGGCGTCTGGCGCAAACGCTGCGCGTGGGCGATGAAATTCCGCTGGAAGATTTGATTGCGCATCTGGAGAGCATCGGCTACGAGAAGCGCGATCCGGTCGAAATGGTGGGCGAATATTCCGTGCGCGGCGGAATTCTGGACGTGTTCTCGCCCGAATCCGCCAAGCCCGTCCGCATCGAGCTGTTTGGCGACCGCGTGGAATCCATACGTCGGTTTGAAGTGGAATCGCAGCGCTCGGTGATGAAGATCGAGGAATGCACGCTGCTGCCGTTGAGTGAATATCAGCGCTCGCCCGAGCTGCTGCGCGAGTTGAATGAGCGTCTGGATATGGCCGACGGCGAAAGCATCTTCCCCGGCTGGGAACTGGCTGCGCCGCTGGTGCGTCCGCGCGTCGGCTCGATTTTTGGACTGCTGGAAAAGCCGGTGGTCGTGTGGGACGAGCCTGAGCAGATTCGCACCGCGGCCGAGCGGCTGTGGAAGCGGCTGGAAGATCCCGAGCGGCCCTCGCTGTGCCCGCCGGAGCAGGTATTTTTTCGCTACGAGGATTTGAATCCCGCGGCGGTAGAGCTGCGTGAGTTGGATTTGGAGAGCGCCGATTCCGGCCGCCTGCACATTCCCACCCGGCCGTCGCTGGCCTTTCACGGCAACATGTCGGTGGCTGTCGCCGAAGCGCGCAATCTGGTGGAAGCGGGCGGGCGCGTGGCTTTTTTCGCTGCGTCGACGGGCGAAGTCGAACGGCTGGCCGATATTTTCCACGAATACGGCTTGCTGTATCAGCTCGGCGTGGATCAATCCGACCCCACGCCGGCGTACCTGGCGGAGCGCGCGTATCTCGCCGGATCAGTGGCCAGCGTGTATCTGGTTCGCGGCGCAGTCGAGCGCGGCGCGGTATTTCCCGACGCCGGATTGACCGTCTTCGGCTCCGAGGATTTATTTGAAACGTCGGAATTGGTGGCGCGCCCCTCAGGCGTAAAATCGCACCTGGCGACATTTTCGTCCGACACTTTCGACCTCAAGCCCGGCGATTACGTAGTCCATGTCGAGCATGGCGTGGGCCGCTTCCTGGGCATTCGCGAAATCGAGCAAGGCGAAGCCAAAGGCGATTACATGCTGCTCGAATATGCCGATTCGAGCAAGCTGTACGTGCCGCTCACCCGCATGGACCTGGTGCAGCGCTACAGCACCGGAGGCGACGCGGCGCCGGTGCTCGACCGCATGGGCGGCGCCACTTGGACGCGCACCAAGACCCGCGTCAAAGCCAAAATGCGCGACATGGCCGAAGAGCTGCTAAAACTCTACGCGTCGCGCAAAATGGCCGAGGGATTCTCGTTTTCTCCGGACAGCAATTGGCAGCGCGAGTTCGAAGACGCCTTCGAGTTCACCGAAACCAAAGATCAGCGCAGCGCCATCACCGACATCAAGCGCGACATGGAAAGCTCGCAGCCCATGGACCGCCTGCTCTGCGGCGACGTCGGCTTCGGCAAGACGGAGGTCGTGATGCGCGCCGCGTTCAAGGCGCTGGGCGATGGCAAGCAGATCGCCGTGCTCGCGCCGACTACCGTGCTCAGCTTTCAGCATTACGAAACTTTCCGCCGCCGCTTCCAGCCGTTTCCAGTGAAAATCGAACTCTTCAGCCGTTTCCGCCAAGCCAAAGAAATCAAGGCCGCATTGGTTGAACTGGCCGAGGGCAAATTGGATATCGCCATCGGCACGCACCGTCTGCTTTCTCAAGATGTGCAGTTCAAGGATCTCGGCCTGGTGATCGTCGATGAAGAGCAGCGCTTCGGCGTCAAGCATAAAGAGCGCCTCAAGCAGATGAAGAATACGGTGGACGTGATCGCCATGAGTGCCACGCCCATTCCGCGGACCCTGCACATGTCTCTGCTCGGCTTGCGCGACATGTCGGTGATTGAGACTCCGCCAAAGGACCGTTTATCTATTCAGACGCTGGTGTCGGTCTCCCAGCCTGAGCTGATCAAATCGGCGCTTGAGCTGGAATTGAATCGCGGCGGGCAAGTTTATTACGTCTACAACCGCGTGGATTCCATCTGGGCGCGCGCCGCCATGCTGCAGGAGCTCGCTCCGCAGGCGCGCATCGGCGTGGGCCACGGGCAGATGGGCGCCGTCGAGCTCGAGCGCACCATGCTGCGCTTCATGCGCCACGAGTACGACATTCTGGTGTGCACCACGATCGTCGAAAACGGCCTGGATATTCCGCTCGCCAACACCATGATCATCGAGAACGCCGAGCGCTACGGCCTCTCGGAGCTGTATCAACTGCGCGGGCGCGTGGGACGTTCCAACCGGCGCGCGTACGCGTATTTGCTGGTTCCGCCCGATAAGGAGCTATCCGAAACCGCCCGCAAACGCCTGGCCGCGCTCAAGGAATTTAGCGATTTAGGCGCAGGATTCAAGATCGCCGCGCTCGATCTCGAGCTGCGCGGCGCCGGCAACTTGCTGGGCGGTGAGCAGCACGGGCACATCGCCGCCGTCGGCTTCGATATGTACACGCGCATGCTGGAAGAGACCGTGCGCGAGCTCAAGGGCGAGGATGTGCCGCTCGAGATTCACTCGGCGCTAAATCTGGCGCTCGATATTCGCATTCCCACCGATTACATCGCCGACGAGAATCAGCGCCTGCGGGCCTATCGCCGCATCGCCAGCGCTAAGGACGCCGCCGATCGCGAACAGATCGAAAAGGAATTGGCCGATCGCTACGGCCCTCTGCCCGAAGCCGTGCGCAACTTGCTGGAATATTCCAGCCTGAAAACCATCGCCGAGAATCTCGGCATCGAGCGCATCGACCGGCGCAACGGCGCGCTGCAAATCAAGTTTCATCCCGAGACCCGCGTCGACGCCACCCGCCTGATGAATCTGGTGAGCCGCGACCGCGAGTCGCAGTTTACACCGGCCGGTTTGCTGCGGCTGCCTCTCGATGGAAAGCTTGGACCCGCGGCGGTACTGGCCCACGTCCGCGACCGGCTGAACGAGTTGCAGGGATAGGCGCATGAGCGGCTGGTAGTCCGCCAAGCTGAAGGCCATCCAGGCGTGATGCACTGGCCCTGAGGAAAAGGGCCTTGCCTATTCGCAGACAGGGTAAGATTATCCATACATGCGGGCTTTCAAGATTTATCTCAACGGCAAGAGACTCTGCGTTGCCGGCATGGAGCAGGGCAATTTACTTTTCAGCGTATCTTGTGGCGAAAATAAGCAAGGCAGAGGGGGAATCGGTTTGGGCATGACCGGCAGCTCTACAACGCAGGAAACGGTCCGATGGCAGCAGCGTTCGTTGCGGATGAATGACCGTGTCCAAATCACGATTGTGGAGACCAAATCAGCGGACAAGTTCGAGGTATTGCAAAAAGCTCCTCGGGACGCGAGAAAATACGAAAAAGCATACGTCCGCAGGTTGGCCAAAGAGTTCGGATGGACAATCCTGACGAAGACCCAAAAAAGTCCAAAGGCTTCAATCCCATCAACCAACATCTAGCGGACGCCAGCAGCCTTGCCGCCCATTCCGCGTGCGATAATATTCATATGCTGCATAGGTGTTGCGCCGGGCTGCTGGCTCTTGTAAGCAGCGCTCTGTACGCCGAGGTCCGTCTGGTGGAACAGATCGTCGTGAAGGTGAATAACGACATCATCACTCAGACCGAACTGGCCCGCCGGCGGCAATCGATTGAAGCGGAGCTGCGCCAGCAGGGGCTGAAGGGCGCTCAGCTGGAGAAGGCGCTCGCGGAAAAAGAGAAAGACGCCCTGCGCGACCAAATCGACCAGCTGCTGCTGGTGCAACGCGGCAAGGATCTCAACATCAACGTGGATTCGGAAGTCACCAAACGCCTTGCCCAGATCCAGCTGCAAAGCAAGATCACCGATCCCGATAAGTTTCATGAATGGCTGCGCGAGCAGTCCGATGGCATGTCGTTCGAGGATATCCGGGCGCAAATCCGCAATCAGATCATGACCCAGCGCGTGATTGGCCAGGAAGTGGGCTCCAAGATCGCGGTGCCGCGGGCCGAAGTCGAGAAATATTACGAAGAGCACAAGAAGGAATTTGTGCGCGACGAGCAAATCTTCCTTCGTCAAATCCTGATTTCAACCGAAGGCAAGTCGGCCGACCAAACGGTTGCCGCCGAGAAGAAGGCCAAGGAGATCGTGGCGCGGGCTCGCAAAGGTGAAAAATTCGCCGAGCTGGCGCGCGATTACTCCGACGATCCGGAAACCGCCAAGGGCGGCGGCGAGATGCCGGCTTTCAAAAAGGGGCAGCTGCGCAAAGAAATCGAGGACGTGGTTTTTAAGGCCAAGCGAGGGTTTGTAACCGATCCCATTCGCATGGCCAACGGCTTCCTGATTCTGAAAGTGGAGGATCGCTACGAAGCCGGCCAGGCCAGCATCTCGGATGTCGAAAACGAGATCACCGAGCAGCTCTACAATCCGCGCATGATGCCGAAGCTGCGCGATTATCTCACCAGGCTGCGCACGGAAGCGTTTCTGGAAATCCGCGCCGGTTTTGTGGATAGCGGCGCCGCCCCGGGCAAAGATACCTCGTGGAAAGATCCGGCGCAGCTCAAGCCGGAGACCACCACCAAAGAAGAAGTGGCGGCGCGCAAGAAGAGAAAGTTTCTGGGTGTGCCGATGCCAGGCAAAACCAAAGCCGCAAGCGCGGAGAGCAAGCCGGGGCCCGCGACGCCGGCCGTAACGCCTATTCCGCCGCCTCCGGCCGCTCCCCAATGAAATCGCCTTACGTCCGGGAACTCGAGCCCAATCAAACCGTCACCACTTCTTTTCTGGTCCGCGCAAAGGAGATTCGCGAAAAAAAAACCGGCGAGCCGTATCTTTCCATGTCGCTGGGCGATCGCACCGGTGAGATCGAAGCCAAGATGTGGGACAACGTCGTCGACGTCATGGAGACCTTCGAGCGCGACGACTTCGTCAAAGTCAAAGGTCTGATTCAGGTCTATCACAATCGCCAGCAGCTCACCATCCATAAAATGCGGCGCATGGAAGATGGTGAAGTGGATTTCGCGGATTACTTTCCCGCTTCCACGCGCAATCGCGAGGAAATGTTCGCCGAACTGCTGCAATTCGTTCGCGGCATCCACGACCCGCACTTACAAGCCCTGGTGCAAACGATTCTGAACGATCCTGAAATCGCGCGGCGTTATGCCCTCGCCCCCGCCGCCAAACAGATTCATCACGCCTATCTGGGCGGATTAGTAGAGCATGTTCTCTCGTTGTGCCATCTGGCGCGGATGGTGTCCGTCCACTATCCGAGCGTCGATCCGGATCTGCTGATGGCCGGAGTCATTCTGCACGACATCGGCAAGATCTACGAGCTCAGCTACGACCGCAGCTTTGGCTATTCAACCGAGGGACAGCTGCTGGGGCACATGGTAATCGGTTTGCGGATTATTGCCGATGCGTTGCGCGCGCTGCCGGATTTTCCGCCCCGTTTGCGCACGCTGCTCGAGCACATGATTGTCAGTCATCACGGCCGCCTGGAGTTTGGCTCCCCCAAACTGCCGCAATTTCCGGAAGCGCTGATGCTGCATTACCTCGATGATATGGATTCCAAGATGGAATGCATGCGGGCCCTGGTGGAGAACGACAAGCTGGTGGATGGCCACTTCACGGTTTTCAACGGATCGCTGGAAAGAGTAGTCTTAAAGAAAGCGAACGGCGCATCCGCTGTTCCAGGCCAAACAGAATCAGGAAAACTGAAATGCCCAGAGCCGCCGCAGCCCGCGAGATTCCTCCTCCGCTGGAATTGTTGTGCCTGCAGGCGCTGTGGTCGGCCGGTGAAGGCAATGTGAACGATGTGCGCCGCATCACCGCCCAGACCAAACCCCTGGCCTACACTACGGTGATGACTCTGCTCGAGCGGCTGGCCCGCAAAGGTATGGTGAGCCGCCGTAAAGCCGGCCGCGCCTTTGTGTATACTCCGGAACTTTCCTGCGAATTGGTGCGGAGGTGCGCGTACCGGGAGTTTGTGAATTCCTTCTTTGAGGGCTCCGAGGAAAAATTGTTCGAGTGGGTGGGGCACCAGCCGTCGGAAGTAAACGTCATGGCTGCGCCGGCCGCCGCGGCTGCTGCTGCTTCCGCCGTTGAGCGCCTGGACACGGCGCTGCTCTGATCCACGCAGCTTTGTATTCCAAAATTCTCATCCGCGCGACCAACTGGATCGGTGACGCCGTGATGTCGCTGGCGGCGATTCGCGCCATCCGCGCCCGTTATCCCCAAGCCCACATCGCCATCCTGGCCCGGCCCTGGGTGGGCGATTTGTATTCGCGCGAGACCTGCATCAATCGCGTCATCCCGTATCTTCCCGCCGGCGGAGCGAAGGATTTCGCCGCGAAATGGCGTCTGGCAGCCACCCTGCGGCGTGAGCAGTTTGACTGCGCCATTCTCTTGCAGAATGCGTTTGAAGCCGCCGCAGTCGCGCGCCTGGCAGGCATTCCGTGCCGTATCGGCTATGCGCGCGACGGCCGCGGCTGGCTGCTTACTCATGCCATTCCCGTGCCGCGAGCGGGCGAAATTCCGCGCCATGAGCGCTTCTATTATCTGGAGCTGCTGCGCCGCGCCGGCATCGTGGATGAAATTCCGCCGGTTCCCGCTATTCAGCTGGAAGGGGCGGATGCCGCGGCGCGCGAAGGCGCGCAACGATTCGAGCGCCTCGGCATTCCGCCGCGGGCAATCGGCGTCAGCCCCGGCGCGGCCTATGGCGGCGCCAAGCGTTGGCTCAGCGAGCGGTTCGCGCAGACGGCGCGCCGCCTGCAAGAAGCGCAGGGTGGATCGGTGGTGCTGTTTGGCTCGGTGGATGAACTCCCGCTTTGCGAAACAGTAGCCGAGTCTATTCGCGCCGCTGGCAGCGATGTATGGAATCTCGCCGGACAGACGTCGCTCGGTGAATTTATCCAGCTCGCCGCCGCTTGCCGCGTGTTTCTTACCAACGATTCCGGGGCGATGCACATCGCCTCCGCGCTAGGAGTCCCGACCGTCGCCGTGTTCGGCGCAACCGACGATTCCACCACCGGCCCCACCGGCGAGTATGCCCGCGTCGTTCGCCAGCCGGTCGAATGCAGCCCGTGTCTGCTGCGCGAGTGCCCCATCGACCACCGCTGCATGACCGGCGTTACCGTCGAGCGCGTGGCCGAAGAAAGTCTGGTCTTATTGCGAAGCCGCTATGGACACACGTGAAAAAATCATCGAGCCTGCACGCGCCCGCGAAATCGCCCGTGAGCAGAGTTCTCGCCTGACCCTGGTCACAGGTTACTTCGATGTCTTACGAACCAGCCATATTCAGCGCCTCCGGCAGCTGGCCGAGGCAGGCAAAGGGCTTATGGTCGTGGTGCTCGATCCTCCCCAGCCGATTCTGTCGCGGCGCGCCCGCGCCGAGCTAGTGGCTGCGCTCGCCATGGTAGACTACGTTGTGCCCGCCGGGCAGGACGGCCTGCATGATCTGTTGAACGCGTTTCCGGCCGATGCCATCGCGCGCGAAGAGGTCTCAGACCTGCCGCGAACTCAGGAACTGACCGCGCATGTCCAGCGACGTCACTCACGGTAATTCCGGGCCGCGCATCCTGGCGGTGCGCTTAGGCGCCATGGGCGATATCCTGCACGCTCTGCCGGCGGTGGCTTCGCTCAAGAGCAGTTTTCCCGGATCGCGCGTCACCTGGCTGGTCGAGCCCAAGTGGGCTGCGCTGCTGGAGGGAAATCCGTTCGTCGATCGCGTGCTCCTGTTTCACCGCGGCAGCTTGCAGGAATGGATGCGGAACTGGCGCATGCTGCGCGCCGAACGGTTCGATCTCGCGGTGGATTTTCAGGGGCTCATGAAGTCGGCGATCGCGGCGTCGGTAAGCCATGCCGACCGGCTCTTCGGCTTTCGCTCGGCGGAGCTGCGCGAGCGGCCGGCGGCTTGGTTTTATTCCAACCGCGTCGCCAGCCGGCTTCCTCATGTGGTCGAAAAGAATCTCGAGCTGGCGGCTGCAGCGGGAGCGTCAAGCCTTCTGCGGGCGTTCGCCGTGCCCGCTGGCCGCGCCGAGGGAGCGCTTCCCGAATCGGCCTTTGTGCTGGCCAGCCCGCTCGCTGGATGGCCTTCCAAGCAGTGGCCGCTCGAATATTATGGCCAGATAGGACGGCGGCTGGATCGCGAGCTCGGCGCTCCCCTGGTCCTCAACGTGCCGCCGGGCATGGAGCGGAGCGCCTCCGGAATTGACGGCACGCGCCTGCATGTTTCCTCGCTCGCGGGATTGATCGACGCTACCCGCCGCGCGGCGGCCGTAATCGGCGTCGATAGCGGGCCGTTGCATTTGGCCGCGGCGCTCAGCAAACCGGGTGTTGCGATATTCGGCCCAACCGACCCGGCGCGCAACGGTCCCTATGGCGGCTCCTTGGCCGTCCTGCGCAGCCCGCGCGCCGTCACCAGCTACAAACGCGCGCGCGAAATCGACGCCAGCATGCGCGAAATCGATCCGGACAGCGTCTTCGAAACGTTGAAGACCCAGCTTATGCGCCGGACCGCGGGCTGCGCGGTGGAATGACCAAGCCCCTCTTTCCGAAACCCTATGCCGACGCGGTGGCGCGATTGCGTGTGCCCACCGGATTTCTGCTGGTGGCGGCATTCGCGTGGTTCTCCGCGCCCACGACGGCGTCGCTCGCGGTGGGCTTGCCGCTCTCGTTGTGCGGGCTGGCGTGGCGTGCCTGGGCCGCAGGCCATCTGGCCAAGAACCAGCAATTGGCTACCGGCGGGCCGTACGCCTATTCGCGCAACCCGCTGTATGCGGGAACGCTGCTGGTGGCAGCCGGACTGGCCGTGGCGTCGCGCAGCGTAGCGCTGGGATTGTTGTTCGCTGCCGTCTTCGTGCTGGTATACCTCCCGGTGATCTCGCTTGAGGAACAACACTTGAGCTCGCTATTTCCGGGGTACAGCGATTATGCGGCCCAGGTTCCGCTGCTAATACCACGCCTCAGTTTGCCGGGATCGGGGCGATTCCGCTGGGCTCTTTACATGAAGAATCAGGAGTATCAAGCCCTGGCCGGGTTTCTGGCGGGTTGTGCGCTGCTAGTCTGGAAAGCTCTGAGTTAAGTGGGGCAGGTCCCCGACCTGCCCATTTCCGGTGAAGCGCAAAATAACCGGGGAAGTTACCAGAAATCTACGTTGGGAAACACGCAGGCTGTCCCCGGCCTTTTCGGCCTTTTTTGGCAGGTCGGTGACCTGCCCCACTTTATTTGGATTTTGCCGCCGCCAGCATGCGGTCCAGCTCCGCAAATAAGCCCCGCCCTTCGAAAATGTCTTTGCTCAGCGGCGAGTAAGCGTAATCGTTGCGGATCATGCCTTGCGGATCGATTAGAAATACGTGCGGCACGCTGATGGCTCCGCTCTGCGGTCCGGCCTTCAGGTACGATGCCGCCGCCTGCCCGCTATCGAAAAGGATCGGCACTGTGATCTTGTTCTTCGCGATGTACCGCCTAACCGTGTCCTGGTTATCGGGCGGCAGCACGAGGGAAAGCACCGCCACGCGCCCGCCGTACTTGGCGACCGCCTCCTCCAGAATGGCGGAAAACGCGGCACAATGCGGGCAAGTAGTCTGCATGATCTCGACGATCAGAATCTTGCCGCGGTAATCCTGCGTATCGTGCTGCTTGAGATTCAAATCGGGAAGGGAGAACCCCGGCGCGCGCCGGTTGGACAATTCGCCGGCGGCAAACAGGGACACAGCGGATAACAAAACACTCCAGAGTGCACGCATGATACGTCCACCTTAACACGGCCGGAATGGCCTAAATGGACGTAGCTTCGGAGCGCAGCTTCTGCAATTCAGAAGACAATTCGGCGAGCGTCGCGCGGCATGCCGAAAAATCGCCTTGGGCCGCCTGCCGCTCGATGCTCAGCAGAGCGGCGGCCATGGAAGCCGCGCCCAGGTTGGCGCAAGCCCCCTTGATATAGTGCGCCACCCGCTGGCATTCGCCGCAATCGTCGCGGTCGATGGCAGCCCGCAGGGTGATCAACTGTACTGTGCTGTCGTCGATCAGGCTCCCGACTAACTCGCGCATCAAGGCCTGGTCATCCATGCAAGCATCGCTCAACTGTTCGTGATCGAGGACCGCGGTCGCGTGAGACTGTCGCATCGCCAAGCCGGTTCGTTACCGCGATAATGACAGAAATGACGGGCAAAGCCCATCCGTAGGAAACCTTAGCTAGCGGGGCCGCGGCGGGCCGAAGGTGAACCATGCGCGCGACACTTGCAACCGGCGGTCCATGTCGGCAACCGCCGCGAAACCGGGTGCGGACGGGTCTCCGAAGCGCAGATCCATCGCTTCCACCCGGATCGAATTCTCGCCTTCGCCGGCAGAGACTTGCCACAGCGGATACGACGAAAACCGCAGAAATTCCCGGAAAGCCTCGGTACGGTTGGCGGCTTCGATGGCGTCGCTAGGCTCGGCTTTGAAGAATTCGCGTCCGCCGGCGGCGTCGAATTCCTCTAGTAGGTTGATTTCCATAATCCGGTAAGTGCTGGCGGTTTCAACGATCCCTCGCCAGCGCAGCACGGAAAATGGGCCGGGAGCGGCCGCGACGCGCCGCGGCTGGGCGCCCCCATAGATGCGTGATTCGAGCGTGGCCACGGCGCGCTCGTGAAGGAAGTAGCGGCTGCCGTCATAGAGCAGCAGAAAGACCAGGGCAGCCACAGCCGACGCCTGGCCAGGGTAGCGTTTTTGGGCGCCTCCCATCTCACTCTGCACCAGTTTCGCCAGCAACGGCGCTAGCACCGCCAGAAACAGCGCGCACCAAATCCATACATCGACCACGTTGGTGATATCCAGGCGGAACCATCGCTCGGAGAAGGGCAGCAGCAGGCGCACGCCGTAGACATTGGTCGAATCCAAGATCAGGTGGCTCGCCACGCCAGCCAGGGCCGCCAGGTAAGCCGGCTTCCACGCCATCGGCCGCCTCGCCAGCACCCGCACGGCCAGCACGCAGGCCGCCGCCAGCACCGGCAGCAGGAGCAGGGAATGGGTCAGGTGGCGGTGGTAATGCAAGTACGTTAGTGAGCCTCCCAGGGCGCTGGAGACGTCAATGTCGGGCGCGTTGGCGGCCAGCAGCAGCACCCAGGTGGCCTCCGGTGAGACGCGGTTCAGTCCGGCCCGGCTGAGCATCAGGCCGGTCAGCGTATGAGTGATATTATCCACGCGTCCGGCAGGGCCTAGTGCGGCTTGGCGTCGAACAGGTGGGCGATGTTGGTATAGCCGTTCATGGCCAGCCGGCAAGAAGGCCCTTCGCCGTAAAACCGCGGGGCGTGGAATGTGAACGGCGGTACATAAACCACGTCGCCTTCGCTCGCGATAATCACGCCCTGCCCTTCGATGGCATAGCGAATCTGGCCGGTCATGATCAGCCAGGATTCGGCGCATTCCGGATGGTAGTGTCCGCGATTGGCGGGGTCGATGGGGCCCAACTCTTTCTCGTAACCGTAAATTACGTTGCTCACCCCCCGGTCGTCATGGACAAAACGGCTGCCGCGATATTTCGAGTCCTTGCTCAGCTCGTAGAGATTGATGTGCGGCTGATTGCCGTGATCATAAGGCCCGGCTTTGCGATTCAAAGTCACGCGAATCCAGTCGAACCCCTCCATTTTGGGTGGCTGGATGTCCTTGGGATAAAAAGTCTTGGCCTTGGCGATGTTCACCTCGTAGCGCAGCGCCGGTTTGGCGCCGACGGTCTCGATCGAATACAGCGTCTGCATGGGAACCTGCACCATCGAGCCTTTGGTCGCGGTCACCGGCTGCTGGCCCTCGATTTCAAACCGCAGCTCGCCATCCATCACCACCCACCAGGCGCGCGTATCGGGGTGAAAACGCCGGGAGACTTTCGATCCCGGAGCCGAGAGAATGTACTCGGTGTGCAGATGGTCGTCATCGACGATCACTTCCCGCCATTCGGTCTGCCCGGCGTGGCGGGCCTTCAAGTCCGCCAGCCGCGTCACCGGCTTGTGGGGCGGCGCATATTTGGTCAGGGTCAGCGGCTTGAGCGCCCAGGAGAATTCTTCCTGTTGGGCGTAACAGCCGGATGCCAGGATCAAAGGAATGGCCGCAATCGAAAGGGATTTCATGGCTGCTCCGTCGTGTGACTGTGGATTTTATCACACGACGGAGCGCGATCCCTCCTTTCAGGCGATCTTGCGCAGCGGCGGCGCGAGCGCTCTTCGCCCAGGCTCCGCCGTGGGCGCGGCCGATACTTCGAACCGGCGAACCTTGCCGCCGAAATATTCATCCAGCGGGTAAAGGCTATAGGGTTCCAGTTCGCGAAAAATCCGGCCTAATTTTTGCTGTATCCGGTAGACAGCGTGAAAAAAAGTGCCGCGATCGATCTTCATCTGGCGGCAACACAACTTCCAATCGGCTCCCAATAGGAAGTGAAAACGGAATACTTTGTGCTCGAATTCGTCCAGCGTTCGCCGGCTTACCAGACAGAAGTCGGCGACATAATCCTCGTCCCGCCGCACCCAGGTGAGCCGGCGGTCCTTTCCGGCGCAGAACGTCAGCGTCACTTTACTCATGTACTTTTCCTTGCTGGCGCAGTAGCGAAAACGCGCGTAGCAGGCGCGAAAAATCGCTCGTAAGACGCAGTTGCACGCACCGGACTTTCCCTGCCGCCCTCGGCGCAGTCCATCACCGTGGCACTGCGTGCAGCCGGTCTTGGCCAGGGCCAAGGTTTCCGATCGGTTCCACTCCATTTCGCTCCATGTCCTCCGCGCGGAAAGCCCTCGACTTGCGAAGAGAGCGCCGCCGCGCGAATCAACCTCCTTCAACTGTAGAGCGCAATGGAAAAGCGTCAAGACTCGCTGTTATTTTTTGTTATTTATCTTTTTACGATCCGCGGATTCATGGGGTGTAAGAAGTTTATGAAACACCACTTACACCAATAAGCCTATAAGAAATGAATTCTCATTTTAAACCCCCGATTTTACGCCTATAACCCAAACAGAACTACCCTATTTCTAGAAGGAATAAGCGCCACGGATATTGATGCTGTTTAGCATCCTCCAGATACGGTTGGTCACCATCCTGCAAGAGCGGGTACGGTGTGGCGAGGTCACCGAGCGGGGTTTGGCGCGCCAAACCGGCATCTCACAACCACATATTCATCACGTGCTGAAAGGCGCTAAGGCCCTCTCTCCGAGATCCGCCGATCGCATACTCCGGCATCTGGGCATCACCATTTTTGATCTTTTTGAATCCCACGAATTGGACCGGCCCGTACTCCCGTCAGCGGCGGGGAGCACGATCTTTCGGGGGGTTCCGGTGCTGGACGGATTGCTCGGGCCCGGGCATCCGTTTCCCAGCCACGTGGTTCGCGGCGAGATGTACCCGATCGACGAAGCCGAAATCGTGGGCCTCGAGAGTCCGGTGGTGGGCAGCCTGGCCGCCGATCCGCAAATGAAGGGGCTTTTCGACGCCGGCAGCCGCGTTTTGCTCGATCGCTCCGGAGCCAGGCGCGCACACCTGGTCACCGGCGGCATATACGCTTTGAACTGGCGCGGGCAGGGGCTGCTGCGTTACGTGAAGCGCGAAGGCTGGAAGTTAAAGTTGATTCCAGCCGGTGGCGCAGAGGATTCTGCGTCGTGGGACTCGATTTCTCTCTCCGATAAGAATATTCTGGATGTGGTGCAGGCTGAAGCCATCTGGATTGGCCGGCGCCTGGAGCCGCTTCCTATTGCAGAATAACCGGTTGAAGAAGTTAGCCGAGACCATCGACGCACTGGCGGTAAAGGACGCCGCCCTGATTGAAAAGACCCATCGGATCGAGGCCCTGCGCCGCCGCGCCGCCACCGAGTTGCACGCCATCTGCCGCAGTTTCGTGGGTGAGCTGAACCGGTACCTGACGCAGACGGAATTGTCTTTCGATCCGCTGGCGTATCCGCCCGAGTCTTTTCAGGACCCGGGCGCCAATCTGTTTCAGATCAACGCCCGCGGCCGGATACTGCAAATCGAGTTCTCTTCGACCGATCTGCTGGTGTCGACGGAAAATTTCCGCGTGCCGCATATTCTGGAAGGCGCAGTGCGCTGCTTCAATCAGGACTTGCTGGAGCAGGCAGTGATTGAAGAGCAATACGTCTTCTATTGCCTGGAGAAACGGCATAATCAATGGCGCTACTTCGACGCGCGTACGTATCGCTCCGGGCCGTTCGACGAAGATTATCTGATTTCGTTGATGGAGCAATTGTTGTAAGAGGGGAAACCGCTCCCTTCGGTCACGGCTCGCTTTCCGCGTTACTTCGACGTCCGTCCCTAATTCAACAACGCTCCCTCTGGTCACGGCTCGGATTCCTGTGACGATCACAGCGGATTACAGAGCCGCGCCCAAAGGGAGCGGTTTTACCTTAAAGCCGGCGCCACCCGCTGGCGGTTGCGACGATAAAGAGCATAGCCCCAGCGGCTACCTGCCGCCCGCATCCTGATAAATTTCCAGTACTTCGCGCGCGGTTCTCTCCCAGCTAAAGCGCGCCACGCGTTCGCGGCCGCGGCGCACCAGCGTCGCCCGCAGTTCTGCATCCAGCAGCACTTCGCGAATTCCGCGCGCGATGTCGAAGACATTTTCCGGATTCACCAGCATGGCGGCGTCGCCCACCGCCTCCGGCAGCGATCCGACATTGGAGGTAATCACCGGCGTGCCGGCGGCCATGGCTTCGAGCGGTGGCAAGCCGAATCCTTCATAGAGCGACGGAAACACGAAGGCCGCGGCCGATTCGTAAAAGACGCGCAGCGTATCGAAGGGCACAAAGCCCAGGAAGCGCGCCCGGTTCTCAACGCGGCTGTGCAGCATGGCGCGGCGCACGGCGGGGTTACGCGCGATCTCATCGCCGATAATGATCAGCCGCAAATCCTTGTACACCGGATGGGTGGCCAGCTCGTTCTGCGCCACTGCAAAAGCTTCCACCAGCCGCGGAATATTTTTCTGGGGCCGGATATTGCCCGCATACAGCAGGAACGGATAGTGAATCTGGTAGCGCTCCATCACGCGCTGGCGCTCGCGCTCCTCGGTCTGCGGGCCGGCGGCGCGCGCGTCGGCGGCGTGGCCGTGGCGGAAGAAGTCCGGATCCGGCGCGCTGTAAACCAGGCGGACCCGCTCGGCCGGAATTCCCAGATAGTTCTGCACGTCCCGCCTGGTGGAGGCCGAAACGGCGATCACGCAAGCGGCCCGCTGCAGACCCCGCCGGAAACGCCAGCGGTGGAGATCGGCGCGGAGTCCGGTTTGCTCGGCGAATAACAGGCTGGACATGTCGTGAATGGTCACGATGTACGGTCTGGGCATACATGCCGGCACGCGGTTCAACGGGATATGGTACAGGTCTGCTGAGAATCGCCGTAGAAACCAGGGGAAGGCCAGGTTGTCCAAGGGCCGCTGATCGTTTCCCGCGTAAGGCGCCACTTCGAAGTGGGCCGGCAGGCCGGCAAACACGCGCGCTTCACCGGGGGAAGTCACCAGTACGTAGCGGTTGGTGCTGTCGACATGGGCCAGCGCATGCACCAGATTGCGGATGTACGTGCCGATTCCGAAATCCCGGATGCGGCGGACATCGATGACAATCTTGAGCATAGGCCGGGCTGACGCCGCGGCTTAACCGGCGGCCGGGGCGCGCTCCAGTTTCCAACTGTACAGCGGAAATTTCACGGTCAGCGCTTCCACCCGCTTGCGCACGGCGGCGATGGTTTCTTCCGAATCGATGTGGCGCAGCACCTCGGCGATCAGCGTGGCGGTCTCGCGCATCTCCGCTTTGCCAAACCCGCGCGTGGTGACGGCCGGGCTGCCCAGGCGGATGCCACTCGGATTGAGCGGCGGGTTCACATCGAAGGGGATAGCGTTCTTGTTGACCGTAATGCGCGCGCGATCGAGCGCCGCTTCGGCCTCCTTGCCGCGCACGCCCTTGGAATAAACGTCGATTAGCATGACGTGCGTGTCGGTGCCGCCGGAGACTACGCGATAGCCCTCTTCCGCCATGCCCTCCGCCAGGGTCTTGGCGTTGGCCAGCACTTGTTTCTGATAAGCGATGAACTCTGGCTTGGCGGCTTCTAAAAAGCACACGGCTTTGGCGGCAACCACGTGCATCAACGGCCCGCCTTGCGTGCCGGGAAACACGGTTTTGTCGATGGCTGCGCCATACTGAGCGCGCGCCAGGATCAGCCCCCCGCGCGGCCCGCGCAGCGTCTTGTGGGTGGTCGAAGTGACGATATCGGCGTAGTGGCACGGGTTGGGATGCAGGCCCGCGGCCACCAATCCGGAAAAGTGCGCCATGTCCACCAGCAGCAGCGCGCCCACCGCGTCAGCCGCCTGCCGGAAGCGGGCGAAATCGAGCGTGCGCGGATAGGCGCTGCCGCCGGCAATGATCATCTTCGGTTTGTGCTCGAGAGCGAGGCGGTCCAATTCGTCGTAGTCGATAGTCTCGCTCTCGCGCTGCACGCTGTAGGGAACAATCTTGTAAGTCTTGCCGGAAAAATTCAGGTGATGGCCGTGGGTGAGATGGCCGCCGTGCGCCAGATTCAGCCCGAGAACGGTATCGCCCGGCTGCAGGACCGCGGCATACGCGGCCTGGTTGGCTTGCGAGCCGGAATGCGGCTGCACATTGACATACTCGGCGCCGAAAAGTTTCTTGGCGCGGTCGCGCGCCAGGTTTTCGACGATGTCGGCGTACTCGCAGCCGCCGTAGTAGCGCTTGCCCGGGTAACCCTCCGCGTACTTGTTGGTAAAGATGCTGCCCACCGCTTCGAGGATGGCCTGGGAGGTGAAATTCTCGCTCGCGATCAGCTCGAGCTGTCCGTGCTGGCGCTCCGTTTCATGCTGCAGCGCCTGGTAAATTTCGGGATCGACTTCGGCCAGCGGCCGCGACATCTGTGGGTCCATAAAGGGAACTCAATTTTAGCATGCTAAAATGAAGGCTTCCCGACAATCCCTTTATGCGTTGGAGCCAGCTCTTCATTCCTACCTTGCGCGAGAACCCCGCCGAGGCCGAAGTCATCAGCCACCAGCTTTTGCTGCGCGCCGGATACGTCCGCCAGCTTTCCGCGGGCTTGTACAACTATCTTTTTCTGGCGCAGCGATCGCTGCTCAAGATCACCCAAATCGTGAGAGAAGAGATGGACCGAATCGGCGGCCAGGAAATGCTGCTCGCCGCGCTGCATCCGGTTGAGCTGTGGCAGGAATCGGGCCGCTACCAGGTGATGGGCGACAACATGTTCCGCCTGAAAGATCGCTGGCAGCGCGATTTGTGCCTGGGCATGACGCACGAGGAAGTGATGACCTCCATCGCGCGCGGCGAGCTGCGCAGCTACAAGCAGCTTCCCCAAATCTGGTATCAGATTCAAAACAAATTTCGCGACGAAGCCCGCCCGAAATCCGGGCTGCTGCGCACGCGCCAGTTCACCATGAAGGATTCGTATACCTTCGACATCGACGCCGCTGGCCTGGATATCGGCTACCAGAAGCACTACGACGCCTACTGCAAAATTTTCGATCGCTGCGGATTGGAATACATCGTCGTCGAAGCTCATTCCGGCGCCATGGGCGGCAGCCAGTCGCACGAGTTCATGGTGGCCTCCGATGCCGGTGAAGACTTCGTGGTCATCTGCAAATGCGGGTATTCGGCCAATCTGGAGAAAGCCGTCGCCAAGGCTACGGCGCCTCGGCTGCCCGATCCGGAAGGCGATCTGACGCCGGAAGAATTCCCGACTCCCGGCCGTAAAACCATCGCCGACCTCAGCGAGTTCACGGGCCTGCCGGAAACGTCGCAGATGAAAAGCCTGGTGATGGTAGCCGATGGCGAGCCGGTGCTGGCATTACTTCGCGGCGACCATCAGTTGAGCGAAACCAAATTTGGCTCGGCTGTCACCGCTGCCGAGATTCGCGCCGCGCATCCGGAAGAAATTCGCCAGTGGTTTGGTGCCGACGCTGGCTCGCTTGGGCCGGTGGGCGTGAAGAACATGCCGATTCTGATCGACGAAGCGCTGCGCGGCCGCCGCAATCTCATTGCCGGCGCCAACCGCGACGGCCACCACCTGCGCCACGTCACACCGGGCGAGGATTTCAAAGGTGAGTTTCACGATTTGCGGCAAGTGGCCGCGGGCGATGCCTGCATGACGTGCGGAGAGCCGGTGGAGCTGAAGAAATCGATCGAGATCGGCCACATTTTTAAGCTTGGCTACAAGTATTCCGATTCCATGGGGCTGCGCGTGCTCAACGCCGCCGGCGAAGAAATCCCCGTCATCATGGGATCGTACGGCATCGGCATCGAACGCATTCTGTGCGCGGCCGTTGAGCAATCGCACGACAACGACGGCATGGCGCTGGGGCCGACGATCGCGCCTTTCACGGTGGTGGTGACGCCGGTGAATCGCGCCGACGAAGAGCAGCGCACTGCCGCCGAGCAGATTTACGGGCAGTGCCTCGCCTTGGGGATGGACACGCTCTACGACGATCGCGACGAGCGGCCGGGCGTGAAGTTCAAGGATGCCGACCTGATCGGCGTGCCGTTCCGCATCACGGTCGGCAAGAAGCTGGCGCAGGGCATGGTGGAATTGGTCGAGCGCCGCGGCAAGAAGACATCCGACGTCGCTGTGGGCGAGGTGGCGGAGGCCGTGAAGAGCCGGCTATGACCGATTGGAAAGCCGTCCGCGCGCAATTCCCCGCGCTTGCCAACTGGACCTTCCTCAATTCGGCGACGTTCGGCCAGATGCCGCGGAGCGGCGTCGAAGCCGTGCAGAAGCACTTCGCGCGCCGCGATGAGCTGGCATGTTCGGATTTCATGAAATGGTTCGACGATGCGGACGGGGTGCGCGCTTCGATCGCACGGCTGATTCACGCCGCGCCCACCGACATCGCCTTCGTCCCTAACGCGGCCACCGGCCTTTCACTGCTGTTGGGCGGCATCGATTGGAAACCCGGCGACCGCATCGTCACGCTGGAGAACGAATTCCCACATCACTACTACTACCCTTCGGTGCTGGCCAATCGCGGCGTTGAGTTCGTCGAGACCCGCTGGGACGGCTTCTACGAGGCACTCACGCCGCGCACGCGCCTGGTCGCATTCGGCATGCTGAGCTACTCGACCGGTTTTCGCGCGCCGCTGGCTGAACTGGCGCCGCGCCTGCGCGAAAGAGGCATTCTGCTTTGTGTCGACGGCACGCAGGGCCTGGGCGCGCTTGAATTTGACGCTTCTAAAATCCGCCCGGACATGTTCATCTGTCACGGCTACCAGTGGCTGCTCGCGCCCAACGGCGCGGGATTTATTTATGTCGATGCCGATTTGCGCCGCCGCCTGAAGCCCAATGTGATCGGGTGGCGCAGCCACAAGGGCTGGCGCGGCACCGATTCGTTATTCAACGGAATGCCCGAGTTCCAAACCGAAGCCGAGCAATACGAAGGCGGCATGCTTAGCTTTGCGCTGCTCTATGCCATGCAGGCATCGGTGGAATTGATGCTCGAGATCGTTCCGGCGGCGATCGAGAAGCGCGTTCTGCAGCTGGCCGGCGCCACTCGCGATATTCTGCGGCGCGCCGGCGGCCGTCTGATTTTCGACGAGCGCCCGCATTACGATTCGCCCATTGTCACTGCGCGGTTTGAGGGACGCGATTCCTCGGAACTGGCCAACGACTTGCGCTCGCGCCGCGTGCTGGTGGCCGCGCGCTGCGGCAATCTGCGCGTGTCGCCGCACTTCTACAACGACGAAGCGGATTTAGTGTGCTTTGAATCGGCGCTCAAGGAATTACTGTAGCCGGCCGGCCGCACATCGCGCAGCGTCGCCGCCCAATTCGGATAGCCGTTAGCCGCCGAATAGTCGTCTTCCTCCAGCGTGAACGCGGCGTCGACGTGCGCCCCCTGCTGAAACTCAGCCGCGCGCGCGGCGAAATTCCAGGCCTTCATCCACACCGTCCGGCGGCCCTGGCGAAGGGGCACGCGCAAATGCTTTTCCTTCCAGACGACGGCGGGTCCGGCCACTTCCACGTCCAGCGCCGCGAAAACCGGCAGTGGATTGCCGCAGCCAAATGGACCGAGCGACGCAATTTCGCTCACGCTCTGCTCAGAAATTTCGTCGAGCGAAATGGATGCATCGATTTCGAGCCGCGCCACAAAATCCGCGGGCGTGAGGCGCGCCGCCGCGAATTCCTGAAAGCGCCCGCGAAATTGTTCCAGGCTGGCAGAGCCCATGGTGAGTCCGGCGGCGTACATGTGCCCGCCGAATTTCAGGAACAGCTCCGGCATGGCCTCCAGTGCTTCGAGCAGATGAAATCCGTGAATACTGCGTCCCGACCCCTGCGCGAGGCCCTCTTCCGCGCTCTGGCTGAGCACAAACACGGGCCGATGAAATCGCTCGACAATGCGGCTGGCGACGATGCCCAGCACGCCCCGGTGCCACCCTTCGCCTGCAAACACCAGCGCGGCATTCTTGTCGTCAACCGGCACGCGACCGCATTCGTCGAGGATGGCTGCCAGGATTTCGGCTTCGGCTTTTTGCCGCTCGGCATTCAGCGCATCCAGCTGTCCGGCGAGCGTGCGGGCGCGGTCCGGGTCCTCCGTCAGAAATAGCTCGATAACGTCGTTGGCGGTAGCCATGCGTCCGGCGGCGTTCATGCGCGGCGCGATTCGGAATGCCACTTGCCCGGCGGTGGGAACACTGGCGCCGGTAAATCCGGCTACGTCCAGCAGCGCGCGCAGCCCGGGATTGCGCACGTCGCGCAGGCCCGCCAGGCCATGTTTGACGATGATCCGGTTCTCGCCGGTGAGCGGCACGACGTCGGCCACGGTGCCGATTGCCACCAGCTTGAGAAAAGATTCCAGCACGTGGCGCAGCTTGGCCGGCGGCCAATTCAGGCCGCCCAACAAACCCTGCACCAGCTTGAAAGCCACGCCCACGCCGCAGAGATTTTTCTCCGGGTACGCGCAATCGGGACGGTTAGGATTCAACACCGCAAGCGCCGGCGGCAGCTCCGCTTCAGGCAGGTGATGATCGGTAATGATGACATCGATGCCCAGCTCCGCCGCCCGCCGCACGACCGCCGCCGCGCGAATGCCGGTATCCACGCTGATGATGAGGGAAACGCCTTTGGCGGCGGCGTCTTCCACCACTTCAGCGCGCATGCCATAACCGTCTTTGAGGCGGTTGGGGACGTGGAATTCGGGAGTGCCGCCGGCGAGTTCTATGGCGCGTTTCAGAATCACCACCGACGTGGTTCCGTCCACGTCGTAATCGCCGTAGATCAGAATTTTTTCGCCGCCCGCGATAGCGCGCCTGAGGCGGTCGAGGGCGAGGTCTATGCCCGCGAGCCCGGCGGGGTCGTAAAGATCCTCGAGCGAGGGATCGAGAAAACGGCGCGCGCTTTCCGCATCCTGGAAGCCGCGTGCGCACAGCACAGCCGCCGCCGGCCGCCGGATCGAGAGCGCCGCGGCCAACGCGTCTACGGCTTGCGCATCAGAATCTTTTACCAGCCAGCGGGCGGCCATCAATTGTTCGAATAGTCAGGATAGAAACCGGAGCTGGAGGAATCGTCATCGTGTCCGGATTCCGGCAATTGCGCTACGATCTCATCGCAGGTGGCCAGGAATTCCTCGTACCAGTCGGGGTGAAGCTCGTAAACGTACATGCGCGCGTGATGATCGAAAGCCAGTTCGAGCGAACAGGCCGCGCCTTCATGGACTTTGGTTTCGCGCAGACGGCGCTCGTAATCGCGGCGTTCTTCGCGCGTCATGTCGCATTCCTCGAGCTGCCCCATGGCGTCTTCAATTTCGTCCACTTCGAAATCGCGGGAAGCGAACAGGATGAGCGTGACGCCCACTTTGCGCGCCGCGTCCAGAAACATCTGGTAATCGGGAAAGCGTTCGCAATCCCAAAGCACTTTGGGCAGCCCTTCGAGACTACCCGGCTGGCTGCGGAAGACAGCGAATCCGGAGGCGTCCAGATATTCGAGGATTTCGCGTTTGAGAGTTCCTAGATCCAGGTCCACGATTCAGCCCCTGCGCTCGGCCATCACAAGAATATCAGAGCGCTCCCCCAACTCGCGGGCCAGAGGCGTAACGATCGTGCGCGGGCCGATGTAAATTTTCCGTCCGGCTTGCACGGCTTGCCGGACATCTTCCTCGCAGACGAAATCGACCACGGTGATTTGGGGCGCCGGCGCCGCCGCGGGTGCAGAGCAGCTAGGCGCCGGACTTCCCGTAGACACGCGCCCGCCTGCCTGCCGCTTCTGCAGAAAGCGATCCACCACGTCGCTAGCCGCGCCAGATGATGCGCCGCGCGCGTTGATTCCGCGCCCGCTCAGATACCGCTCAACCGCCGCTACCAGAGTTTCGCGCTCGACCTTTTTGTCGTCAGGTTTGCTGGCGACTGCCGGCTTTACCGCCGTAAAGGCTTCTTCCGGACGGCGCACCGCATAAGCCAGCCGTTTGATGTTGATCAGATGCAGCGGCCCGATGTTGTCGCTGGTAACGTTGCCGGCAATGGCTCCGCAGCCCAGCGTCATCGACGGCCACACGTTGGTGGTGATGCCGGTAGAACCTTGCGGCGCGGGCGTATTCACCAGCACGCGAAAGGCGGGCATGGCCAGCGCAAATTCGCGGATGCGCGCGTCGTCCTGGGAATGAATCACGCACGTGTGCCCCAGGCCGCCAAAGCGCAGCAGGCCGGCGCTGACTTTCAAAGCCGCGGCGAAATCCTTGACGAAATACAGCGCCAGCACGGGGGAGAGTTTTTCGGCGGAGAGCGGATGCTCCCGGCCGACGCCGTCCAATTCCACCACGATCACCGGCGTGTCCGCGGGCACTTCGAACCCGGCCATCTTCGCGATTTTCGGAGCCGCCTGGCCCACGCACTTGGGGTTGATGGTGAACTGCGGCGTCACCAGCAGGCGCGACAGGGCGTCTTTCTGCGCTGCGTTGCAGAAAAACACTTTGCGTTTCTTGAGCTCGCTCACGATGCGATCCCGCAGCGATTCTTCGGCGATGATAGCTTGTTCGCTCGAACACACGGTTCCGTAGTCGAACGATTTTCCCTCCACAATCTTGGCGACGGCATCGGCAACGTCGGCGGAGCGCTCAATCAGGGCCGGCACATTGCCCGGGCCCACGCCCAGCGCCGGTTTGCCGCTCGAATAAGCTGCTTTCACAATGCCATGGCCGCCGGTCGAGAGAATAATCCCCGTCCGTTCATGGCGCATCAAGGCGTTGGTGGCCTCAAGCGTCGGCGTGGTGATGCAGCCGATAATGTCTTCGGGAGCGCCGGCTTCGCGCGCCGCCTTATACAGCACGCTGGCTGTTTCGCAGGTGCAGCGCACCGCGTGCGGATGCGGGCTCAACACAATGCTGTTGCCGGCTTTCAGCGCTATAAGGGATTTGAAAATTGCCGTCGAAGTGGGATTGGTGGTCGGCAGAATAGCGGCCACGACGCCCACGGGCACGCCAATTTCGACCACCCGCTCGTCCGGAATTTCGCGCAGCACGCCGACAGTTTTCAGGCCGCGCATCTTGCGCGGCAGCACATCGGCGCACAACAGATTCTTAGCAAGTTTGTCTTGGGCGTTGCCGTAGCCGGTTTCTTCCACGGCCAATTCAGCCAGACGGCGCGCGTGCGTGCGCCCCGCCTCGGCCATGCGCTCGACGATGGCGTCGATCTGCTCCTGGCTAAAAGTGCGGTACTTCTGCCAGGCGGCGTAGGCTTTTTCGACCTTGCTTTGCACCTCTTCGATCGAGATGCGGTCCTTATCCGATTGCATTTACCCGAGCGCTTTTTTGATGGGGCCCGCGCCGGGAAGAACTTTTTCCGCCTCTTCATGCACGCGCGGGATCACGTGCACGCTCACCAGCTCCCCAACCCGCCTGGCCGCTGCCGCACCAGCTTCCGTGGCGGCTTTAACGGCTCCCACGTCTCCCCGAACCGTGACCGTGACGTATCCGGCGCCGATATATTCCTTGCCAGTGAGCACGACGTTGGCCGTCTTCACCATGGCGTCGGCGGCTTCGATCGCGCCAACCAAACCTTTCGTCTCAATCAGGCCGAGAGCTTCCATGCCGCCTCCAAAATTTCGTTGAACACTTCACGGTAACACAAGGCAGTTCGCGGCGGGGAGACGGCGATGGTTACTTCGCTATTACAGGGCTAGCCTTGTCGTAGAGGTGCGTGAAGGTGATCATCCCTGGATCCGCTTTTCCGGCTTTTACGTTGGTCTTGGTTTTCATCGTCTGGCTCCTTTGCCCATTGCATAGAGCAAACGGTGTGCCATGTTGAAAAGTGCAATGAATTCATCGGGGATGCACTTGCCAGGCAGCTCAAACTATCCAAATGGATAGTCCTGGCGCATCAACCGGATAGTTTCAGTCCGGGACTGCCCAGATATTGATTTCCTTGTCGCGATCCGACACTGCCACGGTCTTGCCATCCGGGGCGAACGCTACCGAGACCACGCGATGCGGCGATGGCAGGGCTCGCTTGGTCTTTCCCGACGCCACGTCCCACAGACGCACTTCCACCGGCCGCGCGCCTGTGAACTCGCTCGAGCCCCCGCTCATGAGCGTCTTGCCGTCCGGCGAAAAAGCCAGATGACTAACCATCTCCGCCTGCCCGTTCACCGTGCGGGCGACTTTCCAGGTTTTCGTATCCCACAGACGAATGGTCCGGTCGGCCCCGGACGACGCCATCAAGCCATGGTGAACGTCACCAGCGATAGTTCATCGAGCGTGCGCTGCAGTTGCCCGGTGCGCGCGTTCCAGATTCTCAGAGTAGTATCGGCATTGGCGGTAACCAGCGTTTCCCCATCCGGCGAAAAGGCCACGCTGCTGGGCTCGCCATTGCCATCTTCCAGCTCGAGCTGCAGGCCTCCGCTCGCCACATCCCAGAGACGGACCGTCTTATCGAAGCCGCCGCTTACCAGCCGTTTGCCATCGCGGGAAAACGCCAGCGGTCCGGATTTCTTCTTGTTGCCCGTCATCTGCCGCGTGAGCTCTCCGGATTTGAGATCCCACAAGTTGATCACTTTTTCCTGACCCGCCGACGCCACCATGCTCGCGCCGGGCGAGAACGCCGCGCTGCGCTGGCCCTTGCTCCAGGTCACCGTCCGGCTCAAGGCGCCGGATTGCGCATCCCAAAACTTAACCGTGCCATCGTCGCATGCGCCCGCCAGCAATTTTCCATCCGATGAAAACGCCACAATCGAAACATTGGCGTTCAGGTGAATCACGCGGTCGCCGGGGAGAGTTTGCGCGGCGGCCGACGCCGCCAGCAGCACCAGCAGAAGTTTTCCCATGTCACGCCTTCTGCAGACTCAGCTCGAACACCACATCGGCATGAGCCGATTCCGCGTGTTCGACCAATGTCACCGGCCGAACCAGTTCGCGGTTTTCGATCAGCGGATCGCGGGTGTAGTTCTTGTCCGGATCGCCTGCGAACACAGAGTCGGTTGCAAAATACAGCTGCGTCACCAGCGTTTTGTGCCCGGGCGCCGTAACCATGAAGTGGATGTGCTGGCAGACCCGGTCCGGATAGTGCCCCGGCATCACGGTTTCAAAAGCATACGCGCCTTTCGCGGAGGGCGCGAGCCGCGCGCGGTACCGGTATCCCTTCAAATCGTAGAGCCCGTGATGGTCGGCTTGCCAGACTTCGGCGCGGGCGCCTTCGATCGGTTCTCCACGAGCGTCCAGAATATTGCCCGACACGCGCAGGGGAAAACCGGCATCGCCCGGCACCCGCAGCATCGCTGCTTCCGGCGCGCCTTTCTTGAAGAAAGGCCCCATTTCATTTTCCGGCGTCAACTTTGGCGGCCGCGCTTCCGCTTGCTGCCAGAACGCGAGCAGCTTCGATTGCGATAACGGGATACTCGCCACTAAAAGCCCGCGTACAATGCAGTTCTCCAGAATCTCGCGTCGCGTCAGCGGTTTCACTCTCATGAACGCCTCCTGTGAGAGTATATACCCGCTGTTTCAGAACGTGATGCCCAGCAGCACCGCGGCTTCGTTCTTGCGATTGAATGTGCTGTCCGAGCCGCCCCAGCGCGTGTAGCGGGCTTCGGGCGCGAAAGCCACGCGCCCCACGCGATACTTGACGCCGGCAGCGAAGACCGCGCCTACGTCCACGCCGCTTTGGTAGTGACTGTGGTAGGAAGACGTGCTCTTGGCGCCCGCCGAATCCACCGTGGTCACACTGCCGCTGGTGTGGACGCCGCTGGTGCGCAAGGCCCAGCCCGTGCCGATGAACGGCTGCCACGCCGCCGTGCGCGGGCGCAAATAATATTTCCCAAGGACGGGGAACTCCCAGGAATTGGCGCGCACGCGATAGATGGCGGCAACAGGATACGGAAACGGACCGTTGTTCCCCGGCGAGGTAATCCCACTGAAAAAATGGTACTGCGCAGTATTTCCCAGGCGTTGGTAGAGCGCGTCAATTTCAATGGCGAAGTGCGCGGGCAAGCGGAATTCGATCGACGGTCCAACGATGTAGGGCCGTGATTCGTCCTGCCCGCCGCTCGCATCCGTGAAGCGGATGCCGCCCTTCACTCCGAGCGACACCACCTGCGCCGAAGCGCCGCACACCCCCATCAGGATCAATAAGCCGAAATATAAAATGCGTTGTCTCATGGTGAGAGTGCACAGCACGCGCCATTCCACCGGTGGTGCTGATTATTTCGTTGATGATCACTGCATCCGCGCCGTGACTGGCGGGCACGGGTGTGGCGGTACTAGAATGTCAGGCACCCTGATAGGAGTGAGTCTATGAATAAGCGTTTTTGGGTCTCGGTCGCAGTGATGTTCGTGATGTTCATGGGCATCGGATTTTTCGTGCATGGCTTCCTGCTCCAAGCCGATTACAAGCAACTGCCAAACCTGTTTCGCTCGGCACAGGATCAGATGAATTTCGTCGTGTTCATGCCGGTCGCGGATTTATTTGCCGCGTTTGCTGTCGTGTGGATTTATGTCCGCATCAAGGACGACAAGCCATTTCTGACGCAAGGCATTTGTTACGGTCTGGCCATCACGGCCATTATGACGATTCCGAAATTCCTGATCTACTACGCGGTGCAGCCGATTCCCGGAATTACGGTAGCCAAGCAGATTGCTTTCGACGTGATGGGCGATGTGCTTAAAGGAATCGCGGTGGCGAGGTTGAACAGGTAGGCCTCGGAGGTCGGAATGCTGATCCTTCAGTTTACGGCGGTGCTTACGGCAATGCTTTTCAGCGGCGCTGCCATTTACATCAACCTCGTGGAGCATCCGGCACGAATGGAGTGCGGGACCTCCTTGGCTGCGACCGAATTTGGTCCAAGTTACCGGCGGGCCGCGGTGATGCAGGCGATCCTGGCTCTAGCCTCCACGATCGCGGGACTCGGCGCGTGGTTTATGGGTGGGCCGCGTCTGTGGTTCGTCGGCGCCGTGCTG
Source organism: Candidatus Solibacter usitatus (assembly GCA_016185465.1). GTDB lineage: Bacteria > Acidobacteriota > Terriglobia > Bryobacterales > Bryobacteraceae > JACPNO01. The sequence goes on along the minus strand of JACPNO010000047.1, from coordinate 34,921 downwards.
ATCTTCGCCGTGATCCCATTCACGTTGATTGCGATCATGCCCACGAATAAGCAGCTCCTCGATCCGGCGCTCGACCGCAGCTCTCCGTTGGCGCGCCGGCTCATGCAGGACTGGGGAAAATTACACGCAGTCCGGAGCATTCTCGCCTTCGCGGCCTCGGTCATCTTTCTGTCCACGCTCATTTGGCCCTGAGGAGGATCTGTGCACAACCACGCATTACTTCTGAGAGTTGCCTTCGCCGGTGTGACTCTATTCCTGTGGACCGCGCTCGACGGCGCACCGCCCGCAGCCAGCGGCTACGTCCTCGGTCCTGACGAAGGCGAAGTCCTGCTGGTTCGCAATACGAAAGTCATTGTGAAAGCGGACCCGAAAACCGGATCGCGCAGCATGGCCGCCGGCACGCAGGACCTGGGCGCCGGCGCGGGCATCCCGCTCCACAAACATGACCACACCGACGAAATGCTGGTGGTGCAGAAGGGCGCGGCCATGGCCATTCTGGGCGATACGCGCAAGCTCGCCGGACCGGGATCGACCGTTTTCATTCCGCGCGGCGTTTGGCACGGCGTCGAGCCGGTCAAACAGGAGAGCCAGGTTTTGTGGGTGGTCTCGCCGCCGGGACTCGAAGGATTCTTCCGCGATGTTTCGGCGAAACAGTTGACGCCAGCCGAAATGCAGGACATCGCGCGCAAGCACGGCATGGTGCTGGGACGTCAATGATTCGCGCGGGCGGGTTTGAAACCCGCCCCTACAACGTCCGGTCGCGGCGGCGTGTGGAACCTAGCCGAAAGGCGCGCAAGCACGGCATGGTGCTGAGACGTCAGTGATTGGCGCGAGGGCGGGTTCGCGGCGGCGTGTGAGCCCTAGCCGAGAGGCGCGCAAGCACGGCATGGTGCTGGGACGTCAGTGATTGGCGCGAGGGCGGGTTCGCGGCGGCGTGTGGCACCGCAGCCGAGAGGCGCGCAAGCACGGCATGGCGCTGGGGCCTCGGATGTGACTCATCCAACTGCGCGTCCTCCTCCTGTCCTACGAACAATTCCTTGCCGCCCCACTCAGGCACCGGTGTGTTCGCGGCCAGCTCGATGGAGAACCACGTTCCCGGCAGCAGCGTCACATCGCCTCGGCCCGGCACGCCCTGCTGGCGATCCCACAAGCCGATCAGCGGCCCGGCGGCGTGGCCGCGATCGCCAATCGGGTGTGTGTAGATCGAGCCCTTGATTCCCGCCGACTGCATCGCTTCGAGCGCTTCCGCCAGCACTTGGTTGCCCGTCTTGCCGGGACGCATGCGTTCCAGCAACAAATCCTGTAGCCGGTTGCCATTCTTCAGCGCTTGCTGAATTCCAGCCGGCGGCTCACGCTCGCCTTCGCGCAGCACGTAGCCCATGTGCTGGGTGTCGGTGTTCAGGCGCAGCGCGGTAATTCCGAAATCCACATGCAGCACGTCGCCACGCTCGATCACCACCGCATCATCCTCGCTCAACATGCTCACGCCGGTTTTGCCCGGCTTCTGCACTCGTACCGACGGCTGAAACCACGTGCCCAGTCCCGCGTCGTTCACGCGCTGGCGCAGCCACCACACCACGTCCTGATTGGTAGTTTTCCCCGGCGTGATCACTTCATTGGAAAACGCGCGGCCAATCAGCCAGTGCACGGTCTCCATCATCTGTCGGTAAGTGGGTAGCATTTCGGGAATCCGCAGCTCCTGATATTCCAGCGCCAGGTTCTCGGCGCGCACTACGCGGCGCAATAGATCGGGACCGAGCGTCGCCTCCAACTTCTCCCGCTCGCCCGAAGACAGCCCGTCGGAAAAAGCGTGTGTCTGCGAGATGTTGACTGCGATCGTCGCGGGGTTGCGTTCCGTGATCAGCTTCTTGAGCAATGTCCATTGGCCTTCGCCGTATATTTCACGATTGCCCGCGTCGGGATCGCGATAGACCGTGTACAGGCCGCCGT
>JACPNO010000047.1:0-32925 GCA_016185465.1 Candidatus Solibacter usitatus | reverse complement strand
GTTCGAGCCGCCACCCAGCGCCAGCCGCTCGACGCCCTGCCCCTCGCCGCGATCGAAGAAAACATAAATCGTCCGGCGGCGCGCGGCGAATACAGTCGGCGACACCAGCGAAAAGAAGGCCGGGTCCTCGTTGTATTCCCGGCAAATCACCAGCCACATCGCCACGCCGTGCTTGCGCATCAGTACGGGCAGATGGCGCTCCAGGCGCAAGCGCAGCCATTGCTGCTGCAGCTCGGCTTGTTCACGCAGGGGAGGCAGCGGCTTGGGCGGCGTCTCAGCCCAGACGCTCGACGCGATCAGGATCAAGACCAGCAGGTATGGCATAGTTCACATCCTCGGAAATGTGGGTTTCAATGCGGGATACAAATCGCGATACACCGCGTGCGCTTTTTTGTACAGCTCCACTTCCTTCGCACGCGGCTCGACCGTTGCCGTTTCGCGGATGACAGCGCGGCAGGCTTCAGCGGCCGACCCATACTCACCCGTTCCCACCAGTGCCAGCAGCGCCGCGCCATAGGCCGATCCCTCTTGCGTTTCGAGCGTGACCACCGGCTTCGCCAAAATATCGGCCAGCAGTTGCCGCCAGAACGGACTGCGCGCGCCGCCGCCGGAAACCCGCACCGAGCGCACTTGAATGCCGAGCTGTTCGATGAGATCCAGGCAATCCTTCTGACTGTAAGAGACGCCTTCGATCAGCGCGCGAATCAGATCGGCTCGCGTGTGGCTGGCGGTGAGCCCAATCCATCCGCCGCGCGCCGCCGCGTCCAGATGCGGAGTGCGTTCGCCCATCAGATAGGGCAGCCAGATGAGTCCTTGCGAGCCGGCGGAGGCATTGGCGGCCTCGGCGGTAAGCGCGTCGTACGATAATCCCGGCGCCAATTGATTGCGGAACCATTGCAGACTCAACCCCGCGCCCTGCGTTACGCCCATCACGTGCCACTTGCCGCGCGCCGCGTGACAGAACGTATGCACGCGCCCGGCCGGATCGTACGCCACGCGCTCCATGTGGGCGAACACCACGCCGGATGTTCCGATCGTGCACGAAACTACACCGGGCTCGACGATGCCGTTGCCCACCGCGCTCGCCGCCTGATCGCCAGCGCCGCCCATTACCGGCGTGCCCGCCGCCAGGCCCGTCAGCTCGGCGACGGCCGGCGTCACTGCGCCCGTGACATCCGACGATTCATAACATTTCGGCAAAATCGCGCGGTCGAGCCCGAGCTTGTCCATCAAGTTCAGCGCCCATTCGCGCCGCACCACATCGAACATCGCCATGCCCGAGGCATCGGAAACGTCGCTGGCCAGCTCGCCGGTCAAACGGAATCGAATGTAATCCTTCGGCAGCAGCACGTGGCGCACGCGCTCGAAATTTTTCGGTTCGTGGTCGCGCACCCAAAGCAGTTTGGGCAGCGTGAAGCCGGTGAGCACCGGATTCGCCGTCCACGCCACGACGTTTTCCGCACCCGCCGTGCGGTCGATAAAATCCACCTGCTCCTGGCTGCGCTGATCGCACCAGATCAGCGACGGACGAATCACCTGATGGGCGTGATCCAGAATCACGAGGCCATGCATCTGTCCGGAAAGCCCGATGCCGCGAATGTCGCGCGCACTCACGCCGCTTTCCGCAAGCACGCCGCGAATGGCCGCCACCGTAGCGTCCCACCAATTTTCCGGACGCTGCTCGGCCCACAGCGGGCGCTCCATGCGCATGTCTTCGTGGGGCGCGGTGAAGGCGGCGTGAATGCGTCCCTGCGCGTCCGCCAGCAGCGCGCGTGTGCCGCCCGTGCCGATGTCGATTCCCAGCCACATCGCCGTCAACGCCCTACCCACGGCAGGTATGCCGCGCCGTACAATCCCGCTTCGTTGCCGAGCGTGGCCTGCTCCACGCGCGTGTCGGTGGTGCGAAACGTGTACGAGCGGCGGCGCATTTCTGCGAGCATCGGCGGCGCAAATAAATCCCAAGCCGCCAGCACTCCGCCGCTTAGCAGGTAAAGCGGAAAGTTAAACGTGTTCACCAGCATGGCGAGGCCGATGCCCAGCGCCTGCCCCATGGTGATGAAAACCGTGTGAGCTTTTTCGTTGCCCTGCTTGGCGAGCGCGTACACATCGGCCGCGGTAAGATTCTCGCCCAGACCCAGCAGCCGCGCCATGTTGACGATCGCCAAAGCGGATGCATGTTTCTCCAGGCACCCTTGATTCCCGCAGCCGCATGGATTGCCATTCGGCACCACCGTGAGATGCCCCAGCTCGGCCGCCATTCCCAGATATCCGTGCAGCACTTTGCCGCCGGAAATAATTCCGCCGCCAATGCCGGTGCCGAGCGTGAGCAGCACCAGATCGTCCACTTTGCGTCCGGCGCCCATCCATTTCTCGCCTAGCGCCGCTGAGTTGGCGTCATTTTCCAGAATTACTTGCGCGCCCAGCCGCCGTTCCAACTCATCGCGAATGGGAAAATTTTCCAGAAACGCCAGATTATTTGAGTTGCCGATCACGCCATCCTTCAGCCGTATGAACCCCGGAACGCCAACGCCGATTCCGGCCAGCCCGTCTCTGCCGCAGCGCGACCGCAGCTGGCTGATCACCGCCACCATGTCGTCCAGCACGGGCTCGCGCCCCGCCGCCAGTGGAGTGGCGCCGGAGACTTTTTCCAGCAGCTTGCCGGATTTGTCGATCGCGCCGGCCCGTAAGTTGGTGCCGCCTAAGTCCAAACCGATGGAGTACTCAGCCATGAAGGGGTGATGATATCAAAGGTTAGTCGGGAAGTTCCTTGAATACATTTATACCTTTTCATGTTACATATGAAACAAGAGCGCCCTGTTCGCGTCGATAAGAATAGAGGGACCTGTCATGGAAGTTCGCAGGTACATCGACATTCCGGGTAGTGGCACACATGAGCTGCCGCCGCTGCTGGTGCATAGCGCGCCGGAAGCAACTCCGCTCAGCGAGGTGGTCGGCATGGCGGCCGGCATCGTTGAAGCGGAAGACATGCTGAGTGCCGATCCCGCCGACGGACCCTCCACTTTCGAGCAGCGCAAATTCGATCTGGCCGTGCACCTCGCCGAGCAGTATCGCGGACTGGTGTCGCATTGGAGCTGGGGAGATTCGATTCTGGAATGGATCCGGCAATGCGAGATCACTTTCGAATCGGTGGCCTCGCTGCGCGATCTGCTTCATCCCGACGTGTGGCCGCACGCCGGCCGTGCCAGTTTCGTCAGCCTGCTGGCCGATAAACGCGTGCCCGCCCGCGGCATGGGTCTGGAAAAAGCTGTGGGATTGCGTCTGACGTTTCGCCAGCCGCCGCCCATCGACTGCTTCTCCAATCAGTTTCTGTTCTATCTGAATTCGCCGGTGGCGGATAGCGCCTATCAAGCCTGGGCGCACACCATCGCCGCCCCGCCCGCCCTGCTGCCGCCCGACCGCTTCCATTTCCAGGTGGTGGAAATGGAAAGCGAGTAGAAAAAAACGCTCCTCCAGTCGCGGCTCGCATCGAAACGTCGAAGAACGAAACGCGCGTTAACGAACACGCCCCCTGGGCCATACGCACCCTGCCTGAAAGAGCGTGACCGAAGGGAGCGGTTGGACCGTTTCCTCTACAACCCCTTCTTCACCAAAAATTCAATCAGGTCCACAACCCTGCAAGAATAGCCCCACTCGTTGTCGTACCAGGAAACCACCTTCACCAGATTGCCGCCCATGACTTTCGTCAGGTCCGCGTCCACAATCGAGCTGTTAGGATTGTGCAGCATATCGGAGGAAACAACAGGGTCTTCCGTGTACGCCAGAATGCCCTTCAGCTCGCCTTCCGCCGCTGCTTTCAACGCCGCATTCACTTCGGCGGCCGTCGTGGGCTTGCTGGTCACCACCACCAAATCCACCACCGAAACGTCCGGCGTCGGCACGCGCATCGCGTAGCCGTCCAGCTTGCCGGCCACTTCGGGAACCACCAGACCGATGGCCTTTGCAGCGCCGGTCGATGTCGGAATCATGTTGATGGCAGCGGCGCGGGCACGGCGCAGATCCTTGTGCGGAAAATCCAGAACGTGCTGATCGTTGGTGTAGCTGTGAATGGTCGTCATCGAGCCTTTCTCGATGCCGAACTTGTCTTGCAGCACCTTCACCAGCGGCGCCAGGCAGTTGGTGGTGCAGGAGGCATTGGAAATCACCTTGTGCCTCTGGGGATCATACATCGCAGTGCAGCGACCCCAGCACGGAATCGTACTTCACCAGATGCGCCAGGGTTTTGGTGTCGGTTAAATCGTTCACCGCGACGAATTCGACGTTGGGATTGCCGATGCCCGCCCGAACCACGTTCCGGCCAATACGGCCGAAGCCGTTGATACCTACTTTCACTGCCATGATATGGATGATCTCCTCGAAGTAATGGGGTTGAAGCTAACAGGATAACAGAGCGCGGAATTATCGCGGCGTCTCGCCTGGCTCAGCCGCATCCGCGCCTAGCCCTGCGTACGCTTCTTTCACTTTCACCACCTTGTTGGCGGCGAAGGTGACAAACGTAATCCGCCCCGGCGGCGTGCCATAAATCCAGTCTTCCAGCTCAACGCCGTCTTTGGTTTCACGCTGTTTGTAGCGCGCCACGCCCAGCGCCAGCACCACCTGGTCGCGGTCCATGCCTTCCATGGCCCGTTTTTCCGCTATGGCCTTCTGCACCTCCGGCGGAAGCGACTGCGCATACAGCTCCGTCGCCGTGCGGCGCTCGAATTCGAAAAGCGGCGAAAGAATTTTCTTGACGTCGGCGGACTTGATTCCGGAAATGGGCTTGCCAAATGTCACTTCGATCAGCGTGCCGGTGGTGGCTTTGATTTCGCGCTGGGAAACGCCGTTGTTGGCCCGTCCCACGCCCACCTCGATGCCGTCATACCACTTGCGTCCGCTTTTCAGGCCGCCATTGATCTCGATCAGAATCTTGCTCTCTTCGATGGTCACTTTGGTGAATTGCACCAGATCGCCAAGACGCGCCGCCGGGCCAAACTCGGCGGTGGCCGCTTGCCACTTTTGCTTGTCGAATGAGCCGTCGGCGGCAAACGGCAGGGGCTTTTTGGAGCGGGGAAGCGGTTGCTTCACAGTGACATATTCGGCCATCAGCCCGCGCACGAGCTCCACCCGTTCGTCGAACGTTAGCTTGTCGGAGCTCCGCAGGGGAACCGTGAGGGCGAGAATGGCAACCGCGGCCGCGATGGCGCGCATTTCATGACTCCACGAGCCCGTCGATCAGCGGATTCTGCTGACGACCGACCGGCGCCATTCGCACGAACGCGAATAATGCGAACAGCACCGCCGAAGTCAGCAGGCTGGCTTCCGGCCCATATTCACCGCCGCTCCACAGCGGTCCGGCGTTCCACTGAAGCGCGTAGCTCGTCACCCTTATTGTAATCCCGCTGACGTTGGCGCCGAAAAGTGGAAGTGTTACATTCCAGCCGAAGTGCAGGCCGATGGGCAGCCAGAGGTCCCGGCTGCGCAGAAACGCATAGCCGAAGATCATGCCGAAGCCGGCCGTGTTTACCAGGCCCAACGCCGATGCGTGCGGATTGGTGTAGTGCAGCGCGGCGAACAGCACGCCTACCGGCAGGATGGTAGCGTAGGGTCCGAAGCTGCGCAGCAGGATTTGAAATCCGTATCCGCGAAACAACATTTCCTCGCCGGCAGCGCCGCAAAACAGCATCACCGAGACATAGAGCAGCGTGCGCACGTTGGCTTCGCTTGTAGCCAGCGGGACGATGACCGCCGCCCGGCTCGCCAGCGGCAGAGCCATCACCAGCGCCGCCGATGTGGCGCCGCCCAACAGCCCCAGGCCAATGTTGCGCGCCGCCGCTCGATTCCATGGGAACCCGATCTCCGTCAGCCGCCCGCCCTCATAAATGCGCAACGCCACCAGGTTCGCGCCCAGGGCGGCCAGAAATCCGCTAAGCGTGACGCCGGCCAGATATCCCACGCCCCAAACCAGAAAGCCGGTGGCCAGCAGGAACAGGAGATAGAAAAAAACAAACAGTCCGACCTGCAGGAAGATGCGTAACGGATCGCGGCCAGCCGGCATAGGGCTATCCCGCGCTGCTCTTGACCAAAACGCCGCGCGGGGCCACCGACACCGGCAGCACTGTGCCGCCTTCGGCCGCGATGGTCTGGGACACGCGCTGCTTGGCCCCGCGCTCGACCAGAAAAAACACGCAGCCTCCGCCACCGGCTCCGCATACTTTGGCGCCCACCGCTCCGTTACGGCGCGTCACCGCAATCAGCCGGTCAATAAGCGGCGTCGTGATTCCAGGCGCGTTGGTCCGCCGGTTGCGCCACTCTTCACGCAGCAGGCGGGCCACTTCCGGCCAGTCAGCTTTTTCTAGCGCCGCGCGCATGGCCATCGCAATCGCGGCGATGTGGTCGAAGTTGCGGTACACGGCGCGGTCGCCATCGATATGCGCTTTCATCACTTCCCAGTTGTTGATTCCGGAATTGCGCGGCACCCCGGTATACGCCAGCACGATGCGCTCATTCAAATCTTCCCGATCGACCGCGACCGCTTTGCGCGCAATTCCGGCCTCGCCGAGCTCGATCGCGCTCACCCCGCCATACATGGCCGGATAGTAATCCTGCGCGCCGGTAGGCACGCGAATGATCTGGGCTTCAATATTTTGCGAAATCTCACGCAGCTTTTCGATTTTGTAGCCCGCGCCGGTCAGCCGGTTGAGCGCCGAAGAAACGGCAATGATCAGCGTGGAAGAGCCGGCGATCCCGGCGCCGGCGGGAGCTTCGGAGTCGGTGGCCAATTCGACTCCGGTACCCGGGGTGAAGAATTTCACCAGGTAAGCCAGCAGCGGCAGCTTGTAGCGCCGCGCGGCGCTCAATTCTTTCAGCGAGGCGAACGTCTCCTCGCCATCCAGATCGCGCGAGCGCAGAACAATGCGCCGGTCCGTGCGCGTCGAAAGCACGCAGCTGGCGTAGCGATCCACGGCGAAATTCACCGTGACGGCGCCGGGATGATACAGGTACAAAGGCCAGATATCGATAGTGCCGCCGGCCATATCGACGCGGCAAGGCGCTTGAGCGCGAATTCTCATGCGGAACACTCGAACATAGCACAGGGCACTTTAAGAAAAATAAGAAGGTCTTCGTAGTTCTCTGCGTCCTCTGCGCCTCCGCGAGAGATGTCTTGCACCTTGCAACCCTGCTCCCGCGCGCCGCATCATAACAGTGTGCGACGTAGAACCGTCATAGGCGCGGCAGGTTTGAGCGTAACCGCCTTGGGGACAGCAGCTTACAAAGTGGCCCCAGGCTTCTGGCAGCAGTATGCGCGGGAATTGGGCCGCCCCATGCCGGCGGCTNCTCAGGAGCAGCCGACCCCACTGCAATGGCCGGATCGCGGCCTGCACGCCGCGTGGTTGGGCCACAGCACCGTGCTCATCAAAGCGGACGGTGTCACCATTCTCACCGATCCGGTATTCAGCGCCCGCGTCGGTCTCAACTTCGGTCCGCTCACGCTCGGCCTTAAGCGCCTGGTAGCTCCGGCGCTTGCGCCCGCGCAACTTCCGCCCATCGATCTGGTGCTGCTTTCCCACGCGCATATGGATCACATGGATTTGCCCAGCCTGCGCCAGTTGGAGAATCGCAAAACCGCCGTGGTGATGGCCTCGAAAACGTCAGACTTGATTCGCGTGAATCGCTACGGAAGCGTCAAGGAGCTCGGCTGGGGCGAACGCGCCGTCGCCGCCGGTGTCGAGCTGCGCGCGTTTGAAGTGAACCACTGGGGCGCGCGTATGCGCACCGATACCTATCGCGGCTACAACGGTTATGTGATCGAGGCCGGGCGCTACCGCATTCTATTCGCCGGCGACACCGCCAATACCGGCGCCTTTCGCGCGATGCGCTCCTCGCGCGCGATCGATCTGGCCGTGATGCCGGTAGGCGCCTACAATCCCTGGATCTACTATCACTGCACGCCCGAGCAGGCGTGGCGCATGGGCAACGACGCCGGTGTCGAGCGATTTATTCCCGTGCATCACCGCACGTTTCAGCTCAGCCGGGAGCCGCTCGGCGAGCCGCTGGAACGCTTTCTTGAAGCCGCGGGGAATCACGACGATCGCGTTGCGATCCATCACATCGGTCAGGAAATTCACGTCTAGGATAGGGCAGAGGCTGTTGCAGAGCCGTGACCGAAGGAGCGCTCCTACTCTGCTATCCCATTCGCCAGCGCTGTCGCCGCCTAGGCCGCTGCCGAAATCCATTGCTCGTCAGCGTACGGGAATCCGCTTTCAAAATGAGGAGCACGATGGGAAATCCGCTGGCTGAACGTGTCCTCCGTGGCGAGCCGCGACCATAGGGAGCGGTCCTACTGTGCAATCCCATTCGCCAGCGCTGTGGCCGCCCAGGCCGTGGCCGCCGCCGAAATCCATTGATCGTGGCCGTAGGGGAAGCCACTTTCAAAATACGGCTGGAACTTGGGTGCGCGGCTCTTCACATACCACGACCCATCCGCCTTTTGCGTCTTCAGCAGGAACACCAGGCCGCGCTGATACGCCGCGTCGCTGGCAGCGAGCGTGCCCGATTCGTACAACCCATACAGCGCCTCGCCGGTGCCGTAAGCGTCGCTCGCCAGATGCGGGTTCTGCGCCCATCCGCCATCGGGGCGCTGTTCGCTTACTAGCGCTTTGGCCAGGGCTTGCAGCTTCGCGGGTTCCGCGCCGCACCATTTCAGCCCTAACAACTGCATCGCGCGATCATCGGTCGTCCTGGGCTGCGCCTCAAGCAAGTATGCGCGCGCCCGTGCGATGCGCATCTCCATCTCAGGCCGGAGCGCCGGCGGCGCATAAAGCTGCAGCGAGCGCAGCGCCAGAGCCGTGCGCGCCAGGTTACTCTCTTCGATGGGAGAGCGGGAAATGTCGCCTAAGTCCCAGGCCCCGGAAAGGCGCTGCTGCGCCGCCACATTCAGAACCATGGCGTCGGTGATCGCATCGGCAGGGTAATTTTCCGCAGCCATCCCGATCAGCGAATAAGTGACCGCGTCCGTAGAACCGGGGGCATCGATTCGCTGCACCAGCGTCTCCCGCTGTGCCGCCCAGATCACCTTTACCGCCTTCAGTTGTTCGGCCGCAACCGCCTCGTCGACCGGCACGCCCTTGCGTCGAGCCGTGGAAACCGCCAGCGCCGTCAGGTTCTGATGATGGCAGCCTACGCACGCGCTTTTCTTGAAAAATTCCGTGCTCGATTGCTGCATGAGCGGCAGGCTCTTCGCCACCGCTTCCCGCAAGGCGGCCTGTGTGACGGTGTTGAGGCCGGTAAGGGCGTTCGGCGCCGCGGCCGCTCGCGATCCCTTCAGCAGATGCATCACCGTTGGATTGCCGTACTTGCATGCCCAGTCGGTTGCGGTTTCGTTGGCCGCGCTCTTCAGCTTCACGTCGGCGCCCTTGGCGAGAAGCAGCCGCACGACCGCCGGATTTTGCGTTTCCGAGGCCACCGCCAGCATGAGCGGCGTCATGCCGCGCACATCTTTTGCGTTGGGCTGCGCGCCGGCATCGAGCAGCGTCGAGAGCAGTTCGGGTGAGCCATAAGGAGCGGCCATCATCAGCGGGGTGAGATTCTTAAGCGCGATAGGTCCATTGAGAACCATGCCGCCGTCGGTGGTGGCCGCATCCACGCGCGCGCCTTTTTCCAGCAGCAGCTTCACCGCCGCCAGGTTGCGGCAGCCGGCGGCGCTTTGTAACGCCGTTGTGCCCAATCCAGTGGTGGCGTTGACATCCAGACCCTTTTCGATGAACAGCTGAAGCATCTCGATGTCGTCGGCGGCGGCGGCGGCCAGCAGCGCCGTGAAGCCGCCCGGGCTCGCAGCCTTCAGGTCTGCTCCTTTGTCCAGCAGCAGACGCACGGTGCCGATGGATCCGGGGTTGGAGGCGGCGATCAATAACGGCGTCAGGCCGGCTTTTGAGCGCGCATTCACGTCCGCGCCCGCATCCACCAGCAGCCGGACCTTCTCGGCGTTCGGCAAACTCCACATCAGCGCCGTCGCTTCCACCGTGTTCCTAGCGTTGACGTCGGCGCCCGCGGCCAGCAGCAGCTTCATCGCATCCAGGCTGCCGATCAAGGCGGCGTGCATGAGCGGGGTGGCGCCCCGGCGGTCCTTGAGGTTGATATTGCCGCCCTGGGCGATGAGCGTTTTCAGTTGGACCAGATTGTTGCCGCGGATGGCGGCGTAGAAATCGTCGCTCGAAACTTCGGCGGCGGGAGCAGCCAGCGCCAGCAACAGCGTGGCAACGATTGCGATCCCCATTGGGAATCATTCTACCGCAGGGCTCGCAAGTGGGGCAGGTCCCCGATGTCGAGCGCCAGGACATACTTGACACTTTTTCTTGCAACCCATGCCGCGTGGCAATCGCACAGCGTGGCTTCGCGAGTGTCTCAGTATGGGCGTTAAGGCGGCGGCGAGCGAAGTCCAGGTCGCGCTGGGGTTCGGCGCGGCTTGCGAAACCTTGAGTTCGGTCGCCGTCGCCCCACGATGAAGGCTTCTCGCGAAGCCACCAACGGTTAGTGGCTTTGTGGCGAAAAAGTGTCAAGTATGTCCTGGCACTGGACATCCCCGACCTACCCCACTGCGCGGTTTACCGGGCAGCCATCAAGGCCCGCAGGCGCCGCGCCCGTTCCGGCGCTCGCAGCTGGCGCAGTGCCTTAGCTTCAATCTGCCGGATGCGCTCGCGAGTGACATCGAACTCCTGGCCGATTTCTTCCAGCGTGTGTTCGCGCTCGCAGCCAATGCCGAACCGCAGGCGAATCACTTTCTCCTCTTTGGGCGAAAGCGTTTTCAGGATGCCGGCCGTTTCGTCGCGGACGTTGCCTTCAATCACGGCATCGACCGGCGAACCTACCCAGCGGTCTTCGATCAGATCGCCCAGCGCGGACTCCCCATCGCGGCCCACCGGCGTTTCGAGCGACACCGGGTCGCGCGAGATGGTCTTCAACTTCTGGACCTTCTCGACCGGGATATCCATGCGGCGGCCGATTTCGTCGTTGGTCGGCGTGCGGCCCAGCTCTTTTTCCAGCTCGCGAGAGGCACGCAGAAACTTGTTCATGCTCTCGTTCATGTGCACCGGAATGCGAATGGTGCGCGACTGGTCGGCGATGGCGCGAGTGATGGCCTGGCGAATCCACCAGGTGGCATAGGTCGAGAATTTGTAGCCGCGGCGGTATTCGAATTTGTCGGCCGCGCGCATCAGGCCGATGTTGCCTTCCTGAATCAAATCCAGCAGGTGCAGGCCGCGATTGACGTATTTCTTGGCCACCGAAACCACCAGGCGCAGGTTGGCTTCGACCAAATCTTTCTTGGCGCGTTCGGCTTCCAGCTCGCCATGGCGGATGACGGTAAGCGTGTGTTTCAGGTCGACCAACGGCACGCCTGCCGCCGCTTCCCGCTTGCGCATTTCGCGCCGCAGCTCGCGGACTTTGGCTTGCGCCGCGACGCCTCCGCGCGATTCAGCGCGCTTCAGCTCACGGTCGAGCTGATTCAGCTCCTCGCCGGCGCGTTCGATTTCCTTGGCGAATTCTTTCCATCGCGAAGCCAGATACGGAATCCGGCGAATGGCCTGCGACGTGTCCACTTTGGCGCGGTTCAACCGGGCGCACAGGCGTCGGCGCACCCGCTTGTTGCTCAACGCGGTGGCTTGCACCTTGTCGGCGATCTGGGTTTCTTTCTTGTGCAGAGCTACCAGATCGACGAAGTACTGCTTCAATTCGCTGCGGCGCTTGGTGTCGGCCAGGGTGCCTTCTTCCAAGTCGCCCAGGTCCACCAGGTTGTCCAGCTCTTCCAGGCCTTTTTTGAGTTGCTCCGCCTGGTCGACGACGACGCGCTTCACAAGAGCCGAGCGGCTGATGGCCTTCTGCATGCGCAGTTTCCCGCGCTCCATGCGGCGCGCCAGGTCGACTTCACCCTCGCGCGTGAGCAGCGGGACGGCGCCCATCTCGCGCAGATACACCCTTACCGGATCGTCGGTGTAGATCGACTCTTCCACCGCCGGCTGGGGGTGGAGAAAGTCGGGTTCCGCGGCTGCTTCAGGATCGAAGAACTTTGTCGCTTCTTCGTCGAAATTGATGCCGAGCGGGCTCTCGTTCAGGAAATGATCTTCGAAATGATCCACTAAGACTCACCTCCCCGGCGCGCAAAACGTACTACGCAGTTGTCTTGTGGCCTCGGGGTAAAAACTGTTGACTGGCGGTTCTTTAGAGCGCAAACGCCTAGCACGACGACACTTGACGGAGCTTTGACCAGGCGCCACCTGGACCCAATGATAGTATCATGGAACGCTTTCGTTGTTAACTCCTATGTTTAAAGATGGTTCAGAATCCATAAGGTTACAATTACTTGCGCGGGAAGTTGCCCGCCACAACCCCCAAGTGGTTGCTGCTAATGGCTCTTTTGCCGCATTAAATTCTTCAATTCGTTGAAGAAAGCCTGTTCGTCCTGGAAGTCGCGATAGACCGATGCGAACCGAACATAAGCAATTTTGTCCAGCTCCTTCAACCCTCCCATCAAAATTTCTCCTATTTCAGTAGTAGATATCTCGCGATCCGGTGAATCGATCACCCGCGCCTCCACCTGGTTTACCAGCTCCGAAAGCTTACCCATTCCAATCGGCCTTTTTTCGGAAGCCTTCAGCAATCCCTGCAAAACTTTTTGCCGATCGAACTTCTCCCGCCGCCCGTCTTTCTTGATCACCATGTAGGGCACTTCGTCAATGCGCTCGTAGGTGGTAAAGCGCCGTTCGCACTTCAGGCACTCGCGCCGGCGTCGAATGGCCCCGCCTTCCTTGCTTTCCCGGGAATCCACTACCTTGTCTTCGAGGTGGCCGCAAAAGGGGCAGTTCATCTCAAATCTCCCTCTCCAACTTCCTGATCTTCCGCCAACTGACTCCCTCGTAAAACGATAGCCCAATGCCGAAGGGAACAATCACTACAAACGTAATAATCCAAATCAGAGCCGCCATTGCCGTGGCTGTTTCTATAGGAACCTCAAACAGCTGGGTGAGCACCAACACCGATACCACCTGCACCCCGCCGCCAATTCCCGGAATTTGCACTACGGCTCCAAAAGACGTAAATCCCATGAAAATCACCACATCCACAAAGCGGAAATGCACCGCATCGCCAAAAGCCTTGGCAATACAGAAGTAGCAGCCGGCGATGATCACCCACTCGAGCAGCGTATAGCCGACCAGTAGCAGGATGGCGCGGTCGCTGCGGGTGGATTCGACGCCTTGCACCAAGGCCTGCAGCATCCTCTCGGCGCGTCCCAAATGATGCTCGGAGAGGAAGCCCAAAGCGTCCATAATCCGCTTGCGCAGCCGGTCCGAATAATGCCGAATGGCGAGCAGCAGCGCCAGGCACAGAATGCAAGTCACGCCCACCACCCAGCCGCCCACTTGGAGGGTCCAGGCCAGCGCCGGGCCGACGCTGGCGCCCGAAGCCCGGACCTGGCTAAGGCCGAAGCCAAAGATCAGCAGGGCAATCAGCAGGTCGTAGATGCGCTCCAGCACCCAGGCCGCGATCTGCGACGAAAAAGGCACCTGGTTGCGCGCGGCAATCAGGTAAGGGCGGACGAATTCGCCGGCGCGGCCCAGCAGAGTGATGGCCGTGAAGCCGATAATCGTTGCGGAAAACAGGCCCCACACGCTGGGATTGGGATGCAGGGGCTCGAGCAGCACCCGCCAGCGCAGCGCCCGGCCGTAGTAGCTGGCTAAGGCAAACAACACTGCCGCCGCCAGCCATTGCCACTGCAAAGAGGCAACGGTCGAGACCAGCACCTGCCAGCGGAATCCGGTCTTGCGCAGCTGGTGCACCAGCGCGTAAACGAGCCCCGCCAGCACCGCCAATCCCAAGGCGAGCCATCGCCACCCGTGCTTTCCGATATGCCCTCCCTGGCCTGGCAACGATGAAAAAACGAACCTATCATCATAGAACCTCGTTACTTGAGTTGGAAGGCCGGTGAGGAAGAAACCGGCGTGACAAAGGGAGATTTCGAGGTAAACTATGGCAACCGCGGCCATGTCCGCAGCACGATATGCCCCCGGCCTGGCGTTTCCGGTGGGGAGTGCTGCGGGGTTTCGCGGGAGACTGAGCTTGGATCTGGATTACACCCTCGTTGAACGCTGCCTGAGCGGTGACTCTGCGGGCTGGGAGGATCTGGTGCGGGCGCACTCGCGGCGGGTGTACGGGTTATGCTACCGTTTCACCGGCAGCGACGCCGAAGCCCAGGATCTCACTCAGGACGTCTTCTTACGCGTCTTCAAGTCGCTCAAAAGCTACCGGTCGGCGGAAGGATCGTTTACCACCTGGCTGGCCCGGCTGACGCGCAATCTGCTGATCGACAACTACCGGCGCACCCGGCAGGACCGGGTCACCGATTCGATTGAGGAGCAGCTGCCGGTGCTCGAAGAAGGCGTGGCGGCGGCAGCGGCGGCGCGGCCGGATCGCATGGTGGCGGGCCGCGAGGCCAGTGAAATTTTGCAAGCCGCTCTGCAGAAGCTGTCGCCGGAATTGCGTGAGACGCTTATCCTGCGCGATCTGCAGGAGATGGAGTATCGTGAAATCGCCCAGGTGTTGAAAATCCCGGAGGGCACGGTGAAATCTCGGCTGAACCGGGGGCGGGCGGAATTGGGCCGCATTTTGCGGAAGCACAGGGACGCGCTATGACTTGCGCACAACTGGAAATCCTACTCTGCGACTACGTGGACGGGGCGCTCGCTCCGGCGGAGAAGCTCGCCGTCGAACAGCACCTGGCTACGTGCGCGCCGTGCGCGGAGATGGCCCGGGACGGCGCCAGCGCCATCGATTTCATGGAGCGGGTGGCTGAAGTCGAGCCGCCGCCGGAGCTGGTCACGCGCCTGTTCCATTTGCCGGGGCTTGAGCCGGCGCGGCCGCAGGCTCGTGGAGGATTTCGCGGCTGGCTGCAGTCCCTCAAGCAGCCGATGCTGCAGCCGCGCATGGCCATGGGATTGACGCTCACGGTGCTGTTTTTCGGCATGATGGCGCGCTGCGCCGGGATGCCGGAGCGCCATCTCACCAGCGCCGATCTCGATCCGGCGCGCGTGCTGGGCACGCTCGAAGACCGCGCCAACCGCACCTGGCAGCGCTCGCTCAAGTTCTACGAAAGCATTCGCCTGGTTTACAAGATACAAACCCAGCTGCGGGATTGGAAAGAGCAGCAGGATGCCGATGCGGCGGCCGATCCGAATACGGACGACCGGCGATTGCCGGCGCCCGCCAACAAGCAGGCTCAACCGGCAGAAGCGAAACCATAGGGGATTATTATGAACTGCGCCACTCATCCGGAAACACTCGCCACGGCTTACTGCCGTACTTGCGGCAGACCCTTGTGCGACAGCTGCAAGCGCGTCTCGGCGGGCACCATCTTTTGCGAAGAACACGCACCCAACCCGGCCGTGGCGTCGCCGGCATCGCCTTATGCGCAGCCGGTTTACCCGCCCGCCGCCGCCGACCCCAGTTCCTCGCCGGGTCTGGCGCTATTTCTGGGATTCATTCCCGGCGTCGGCGCCATTTACAACGGTCAATACGCCAAGGGACTGATTCATGCGATCATTTTCGGCCTGCTGGTGAGCATTGTCAGTTCCAGCTACGTGGGCTCGCTCGAACCGCTGTTTGGCATCCTGATCGCCGTCTGGGTTTTCTACATGGTGCTCGAGGCCTATCACACTGCGCGCAAACGCCGTGCAGGCGAAGCAATTGATGAATTCTCCAGCCTGGTCGATTTGCGAGGCGGCACTAATCGCTTCCCGGCTGGGGCGGTGCTGCTGATCCTGCTGGGCGTCGTGTTGTTGCTCAGCACGACAGAGATTATTTCCATCGAGCGCCTGATGCGCTTCTGGCCGGTGTTATTGATCGTGGCGGGCGCCTACATGTTGTACGCGCGCATTGCGGCCGCGCGCGAGGCGGACCGCACGGAGGCATCTCATGGCCAACAGTAGCGAAGTGATCCACGCCGTTCGCGGCCCTATCATTCTGATCACGATCGGCATCTTGTTCGCGCTGGACAATTTTACTAGCTACGGATTTCATCAGACCTGGCCGGTGATTCTGATTGTGGTGGGCGTGCTGACGCTGCTGGCCAGGGCCAGCCGCACCAGTTCGCCATCGGGCCCGGCGCCCGGCTCCACACAGGGAGGCGGCGCTTCATGAAACGGCAATCCGTTGTCGGCCCCATTCTGCTGATCCTGATCGGGGTATTGTTTCTCACCAGGAATTTGTGGCAGCAGATACCGCTGTTCGAGCTGCTGGCTCATTACTGGCCGTTCATACTGATCGGCTGGGGGCTGCTCAGGCTGGTGGAAGTCGCGGTGCTGGCGATGAGCGGCAAGCCCATCAGCAGCCGCCTTTCGGGCGGGGAAATCGTGTTGATTGTCCTGCTGTGTCTGGTTGGTTCGGCCATGATGGCCGCCAGCAAGAGCGGAATCCACGTCCCGCGGATCGGCGAACGAGGCATTGAAATTTTCGGGCAGCAATACGATTACGATCAAACCGCGCAAAAGCCCGCGCCGGCCGCGGTCCATGTGATTCTGGACAATCTGCGCGGCAACGTGCGCGTGACCGGGTCGGACCAGCCGCAGGTGAAAGTCGAGCAGCATAAGACGGTTCGCGCCATGCAGAAATCCGAAGCCGACCAGGCCGACCGCGAAACGCCGATCGAAATCGTCAGCGAAGGCGATCGCATCATCATTCGCACCAATCAGGAGCGCGTTTCAGGCAGGCGCCGGATCGCCTCCGATCTGGAGGTGACCGTGCCGCGCGGAGCGAGCATTGAAGCCCGCGCCACCTACGGCGATTTCGATATCACCGACGTCGCTGGCTCGGTCGACATCAACAGCGCCAACGCCGGCGTGCGCCTCAATAAAATTGGCGGCAACGTCAAAATCGATTTGGGCAGAAGCGATATCATTCGCGCCGTCGCCGTGAAAGGCGCAGTGGACCTGCAGGGCAAAGGCTCCGACATCGATCTGGAGGATATGGCCGGCCAGGTCACCATCAATGGCACCTACTCCGGCACGCTGCAATTCAAGAACCTGGCCAAGCCGCTGCACTTCGAATCGCGCCAGACGGATTTACGGGTGGCGCAAATTCCCGGCTCCATCACCATGGATTTGGGCGATTTCACCGCCAATAATCTGATCGGCCCGATCCGCCTGGTCACGCGATCGCGCGACATTCGCATCGAGGATTTCACGCAATCGCTCGAACTCGAAAGCGAGCGCGGCGACATTGAGCTGCGTCCCGGAAAATCTCCGCTGCCCAAGATCGACGCCAAAGCCCGCAACGGCAAGGTCGACCTGATTCTGCCCGAAGCGGCGCAGTTCGATTTGAAGCTCTCGACCAACCGCGGCGAAGCGCACAACGAATTCGGCTCGGCCATCAAAATGGAAATCGACGGCCAATCGAGCACGCTCAGGGGGTCGGTGGGCAAGGGGCCGGCGATCAATATCATTACCGAGCGGGGATCGGTCTCTGTCAAGAAGAGCTGACGCCGCCGCTCCGGCCGCGCGCACGCTAGCCATTCTATTTGCGATCAACGTTCTAAACTTCTACGACCGCCATGTGCTGGGCGCCCTCGGCGAGCCCATTCGCAAGGAGTTTCATCTTTCCGACACGCAGCTAGGCGCCATCACCACGCTGTTTACGGTGCTCTATGCAGTGGTCGGCCTGCCGCTCGGACGGTTGGCCGATTCCGCTAGCCGCAAGAAGCTACTGGCCGCCGGAATGTTCGTCTGGAGCGCGCTCACAGCGGCATCGGCATTCACGGCGAGTTACACCACGCTGCTGCTAACCAGGCTGGGCGTCGGTGTGGGCGAAGCCGTCTGCGCTCCGGTCTCCGCCAGTTGGATCGGAGATCTTTTTCCACCGCAAAAACGTTCCCGGGCGCTGGCGTTTTTCATGCTGGGTGTGCCGCTGGGCGGGGGGCTGAGTTACCTGGTAAGCGGCCCGGTGGCGCAGGCGTACGGCTGGCGGATGGCTCTAGTGGTAGCTGCTATGCCGGCGCTGGTGCTAATTCCGGCGCTGCTGCGCATGCCTGAGCCCCGGCGCGGTGCAGTGGAAGGGAATGCTCCGGCGCAATCGGGCTGGGGCGTTCTGCTGCGCATTCCGACGCTGGGGTGGATTATCGCTTCGGGCGCCCTGCTCAATTTCAATCTGTACGCGCTGGCTACGTTTCTACCGGCGTTTTTGACCCGGTTTCACCATCTGTCGGTGGCGCAATCGGGGTGGTGGACGGGTGTCGGCAGCATTGCCGCCGGCTTGCTGTTTGCATCGGCCAGCGGTATGGTAGGCGACCGCGTTATCGGCTGGCGAAAAAACGGCCGCATGCTGGCGGCGTCGGCGGCCATGGCGGCGGCAGCGCCCATTGCGCTCGCGGGAATTCTGCAGCCGGAAGGCGCGTGGGTAGCCTCGGTAGTGCTGATTTCGGCCGCCTATGGCTGCCTGAACATGTACTACGGCCTGGTATATGCGGCCATTCAGGATATCGTCGCGCCCGCTCTGCGCGGAACCACCATGGCTTTGTACTTCATGGCGATGTATCTTTGCGGGGCGTCGTTTGGGCCTATCATTACCGGCCGGCTCAGCGACGCGATGGCGCGCCGCGCGGCGGGCTCTGAAATTTTGACCGAAGCCGCCAAAGCTATCGGGCTGCGGCAAGCCATGTTTATCGTTCCGGCGCTGGCGCTGGCCCTGGCTCTGGTGCTGTATGCCGGGTCCCGCACCATCGCGCGCGATATGGCTCGGCGCGACGAGTTGTTAACCATCCCTGCGGCCAAAGCGTTATAGCGGGTGAGGATGGAGGTAGCGTATGAGCGATATCGTTCCGATGATCATGTTCCTGGGTTTGTGCGCGGCCGTATGGCGGGTGGCGGTGGTGATTGCGGAAACGCGGCGTCGCCAGGCGTTAGCCCGGATGCAGAGCGACGTTCATCATAAGCTGATCGAGAAATTCGCTTCCGGGCACGAGTTGACCGAATTCCTGCAGACACCCGGCGGCGCGCAGCTTATCGGATCGCTCGAAGACGCGCCGGCCAAGACGCGCCCCGCCGAAGGCATTCTGCGTTCCACCCAAATCGGCGTGATTCTGACGCTGCTCGGGCTGGGCTTCATGTCCCTTAAGCAAGTGGTTCGCGGTCTGGATAAGGAGGGGCCGGTGGTGATTGGCATCCTGATTCTTTCCCTGGGAATTGGTTTTCTCGCGTCGTCGGCGATTTCTTACCGGTTGTCGCGAAGCTGGGGCTTGCTTCCACTGAACAAATAAAATGACGCGCGTGGCGGCGATTTCCGGACTTGCGGCTGCGGAAAGCGGCGAAGCTGTATCGGCCGCCGCCGAGCCTATGGACGCAGCCGCGTTTCAGAGTTTCTACCGGCGCACGGCGCCTGCGTTGCAGACCTACATCCGGCGCGTTTGCGGAGACGCGGGCGGCGCGGAGGACTTGCTCCAGGAAGCCTATCTGCGGCTGTTGCGCACGCCCTTGCCGCCGCTGAGCGAGCCGCAGCTCAAGGCGTATTTATTTCGCGCGGCCACCCGGCTCATTTACGACGAATGGAAGCGCCGGCGCGTCGACGGGCTGCGCTCGCTGCAGTTTCTTTTCCGCAAGCCGGCGCCGGAAAACCCGAATCTCAAGACCGACATGGAGCGATTTTTCGGCGAGCTGAAACCTCGTGAACGGGCTCTGCTATGGCTGGCATACGTGGAGGGTTACGATCATCGCGAGATGGCCGAGATTTTGAATTTGGGAGAAAAGAGCGTCCGCGTGTCGTTGTTTCGCGCGCGCAACCGGCTGGCGGGCGTTCTGCGCCGTCACGGCTTTACGGCGGAGGTGAAGGCATGAGCGATCCGGAAATTTTAGTTGCACCGGCAATGACCAGGCTGGCGGAGCAGTCCGCTGCCCCGGCGCTGCCCGATCCGGCCGCGATCTGGCTGCGCGCCCAATGGCTCGAGCGCCGCGCCGTCGAGCAGCGCGCGCTGCTGCCCATCGCGATTGCGCACCAGGTTGCCGGGATTGCGGCGTCGGTCGCGTTGCCTGGTTTGGCGGTGTGGTACTGGCCTGCCATTCAGCCCTTCACCGAATTGCATTGGCTGCTGCCGCTTGGCGTGGGCGTCACGCTGCTCGCGGCCGCCGCCGTTGTGTTCACCGCAATGCCGAGGGATCTCCCGCCAGAATCAGGTGGACGTCCATGACGTTGGTGCCGGTCGGCCCGGTGACCAGCAAATCGCCCAGCGGCTGGAAGAAGCGATAGGCATCGTTTTGCGCCAGAGCGTGCTGGGCGCTCAGGCCTTTCTGGACGCCGCGCGCCAGCGTGTGTCCGTCGGCAATCGCGCCTGCGGCTTCGGTCGGGCCATCGGTGCCATCGGTGCCTGCGCTGAGGATCACGACATTTTCCCTGCCGGCGATGTCGATGGCGGCGGCCAGCGCGAATTCCTGATTGCGCCCGCCCAGGCCGGGGCCGCGCAGCGTCACGGTGGTCTCGCCGCCGCTGATGATGCAGGCCGGCGGTTTGACGGGTCTGCCGCGGCTCAGCATTTCCTTGGCGATGGCGGCATGCATGCGCGCGACGTCGCGAGTCTCGCCTTCGATTTCGGTCGAGAGAATCAGCGTGCGATAGCCCAGCTTGCGCGCCTGCGTTTGCGCCGCCTCCACCGCTTGCGCATTGCTGCCGACGATCAGGTTTTGGGTGCGCGCAAAGGCAGCGTTCCCCGGCTTGGGAGTCTCGGGAATTTCGCCGCGCACCCCCCGCAGAATGCGTTCGCGCACGGCGGCAGGCACTTTTTTCTCGATGGCGTACTTGCTCAAAATTCCCTGCACATCGGCAAACGTGGAAGCGTCGGGCGCAGTGATGCCGGAGCCGATCACGTCCAGATCGTCTCCCACGACGTCGGAGAGAATCAGCGCCAGCACGCGGGCTGGAGACGCCATGGCCGCGAGCTGCCCGCCTTTGATGCGCGAGATATGCTTGCGCACGGCGTTGATTTCGTGGATGCTCGCGCCGCAGGCCAGCAACAGCTTGGTTGTAGCTTGTTTTTCTTCCAAGGTTACCGGCGCGGCGGGCAGCGGCAGCAGCGCGGATGCGCCGCCGGAAATCAGGCAGATCACCAGATCGCGCGGCCCGGCCTGAGCGGCGATTTCGGCGATTCGCTCCGCGCCGCGCACGCCATTCGCGTCCGGCACCGGGTGCCCGCATTCGTTTTGCTCGATCCAGCGCAGTTTGGGCTGGGCATGCCCGTATTTGACGTTGAGGAATGCCGCGCCTTGTTGCCGGCCCCACGGCCCGGCTTTGGCCGCCATGGCTGCGGCGGCCTTTCCGGCTCCAATGACGTGAATCTTGTCGAAGTCGCGCAAGCGGTAGCGGGTGTTGCCGGCGATCAGCACGCCGTTCTGCACGCGCAGGTGGCGCGCGACGGCTTTGGCTGGATCGGCCGCAGCGAGCGCGGCGCGAAAAATCAACTGCGCGTGCTTGCGCAAAGTCCGTTCGCCGCTCATGTGAGTTTCAACAGCGCGAGGATGGCGGCGACCGCCGGCGCCGGGTCATCCGAGGTAATTTCGACGCGGCCATCGGCGCGGGAATAGAATTCCCGCCGGGCGGCGTACAGCTCCAGAAATTTCACTTGATCCCGGGCCAGCGGCCGGTGCGATGTCGCTGCCACGCGCCGCCACGCAATCTCAGCGGGACAATCCAGCCAAATGGCGACGCCGTGATCGGAAACCAATTGAAAATTCGCCTCTTGCGCGAACGCTCCGCCGCCCAGCGCCACCACCGTAGCCGCGCCGCGTTCGATCGCGCGCACGCGTTCAGCCAGGGCCTGACTCTCGATCTTGCGGAATTCGGCTTCGCCGCGAGCGTCGAAAATTTCGGCGATGGTGAGTTTCTCTCGCGCTTCGATATCTTCATCCAGATCGATAAAATGCCAGCCGAGGTGCTCGGCCAGCAGACGCCCGATGGTGGTTTTGCCGGCGGCCATGAACCCCACCAGGTAAATGCCAGGCGCGCGCTTGAGCTTCAGAATCATGATGCCGGCTGCTAGGTGCGATTGATCGCCGCCATACGGCCCTCGACGAATCCGGGAGCCAGGCGCGCTGCCGCGATCAGCAGCCAGAGCACGCGCGGAACCAGCACGGTCCGCTTGTTTCGCTCTACGCCGCGCGCAATGGCTTCGGCGCATTTATCCGCGCTGATAGCCAGCGCGCCCTTGGAGCCGGTGATGAATCCGGGCGGCCGGCGTCCCAGGGCGTGCGCCTGAAATCCGGTGTCCACATATCCCGGGCAAACCGTCATGGCGTGAATGCCGGAGGACTTCAACTCCCCGCGCAGCCCGTCGCTAAAAGCCCCCAGCGCGTATTTCGACATCGAATAAAGTGTGAACCAGGGCAGGTTGATCTTCCCGGCGACCGAGCCGACGTTGACGATGGTGCCGCTTTTCCGGTCACGCATATGCGGAACCACCAGTTGCACCATGGCCAGCGGGGCGAATAAATTGAGCTCGAACATGCGGCGGGCGTCTTCCATCGGAGCCCACCAGGCCGGCGCATAAAAGCCCATGCCGGCGTTATTGATCAGGATGTCGATGGCCCCGAAGCGCTCCATCGTGCGCTCTACCAGCTCTTGGCGGGTGGCATCGTCGGTAACGTCGCCGGCAATGCGCAGCGTCTCCGGTCCGCCCACCTGGGCTAGCTTTTCTTGATTGCGGGCGATGAGCGACAGGCGCGCTCCCCGGCGTTCAAAGGCCCGCGCGCAAGCGGCGCCAATTCCCTCAGATGCGCCTGTAATTAAAACGACTTTTCCCTGGATATGCATGGAAGCATCACAAAAACCGGCGGCGAAAAGTCCATAATAGTATCATGCGGCCCGACCTGCTGCCCTTGTTTCCGTTGCAAGTGGTGGTGTTTCCGCGCACGCCGCTGCCGCTGCATATCTTCGAGGATCGCTATAAGGAGATGGTCGGCGAAGCGATTCGAGCGCAATCCGAGTTCGGCGTGGTGCTCTCCAAGGACGATGGCATTGTGAACGCCGGCTGCACGGTACGCGTGGAAGAAGTGACCAAGCGGTACGACGACGGGCGCATGGACGTGATCACGCGCGGCTGCCGGCGTTTCGAGGTTGTCGGGTTGAACGAGGAGAAACCCTACCTGCAGGGTGAGGTGGAGTTTTTCGACGATGACGATCCAGGCCCGGCGGCGCTCGATTTGCAGGAGAAAGCGCTGGTGCAATACCGCGATTTGCTGGCGGCGGGGGAATTTCAGCAGGCGCCCGACCCCGTGGTCACCGATCCGCAGCTTAGTTTTCAACTGGCGCAGGCGCTCGAGGATCTCGATTTCCTGCATTTGCTTCTACGCAACCGCTCGGAAAGCGACCGGCTGAAGCGGCTGGCATCGTATCTGGCCAATCACGTTCCCAAGCTGCGCCACACGGCTCGCGTCAAAAAGCTGGCGCCGCTCAACGGACATAGCACCATGCCGCCTGGATTATGAAACTGCTCGTACGCGCCTACGGCCAGGCGGCGCCTGGCTCGGGGCCACGGCCCTTGCCGGTCGCATTTTCGCTAGTGGTTCACGGCGTCGTGCTGGCGCTGGTGGCGCTCGGGCCGCTGCCGGAGCGGGAGAAGTCGAAATCGCTCTACGACCAGGTAATTGCCCCCAACGAGAAGAAAATCGTCTGGTACGATTTCCGCAAGAAGCTGCCTGCGGTGTCGCCGGGTGAAACCTCGGCGCAGAATCCCAGCGAAAATGCCGAAGTGCGAATGCCGCAGACCATTGTGTCCAACCCCGCCAACGCGCCCAATGGCAAGCAATTGATTTGGCGGCCGGCGCCGCAGATCGAACCGCGGATGGAAACGCCGTCGCCCAATCTGCTGTCTTTTCGCATGCCGCGGATCCTGCCTCCGCCGCCGGGGCCGCCGCGCCGTTTGTTCAGTCCGCCGCCGGAGGTCAAGAAGGCCGTAGCGCCCCCGCCGGTGCTGCCCGCGCCGCCATCGATTCTGGCGCGCGCTTTGGTGAAGCTGGATATTCTCGCCGCCGCGCCCAAGGCCGCCAAGCCCAAGCCCAAGGAATTCGTTGCCCCCAAAGACACGCCGCCGCTAGAGGCTAAAGCCAAACCGGCCCTGCCGGACGCTCCGGCGATCGCCACCAACCTGCGCTCCGATCGCACGCCGCTGCTCGCGGAAAATGCCGCAGCCGCGCTGGCCAACAAGCCCAAGCCAAAGAGCTTCGTGCTGCCCACGGCGCCGGTTGGCAACGCAATCGCCGCCGCGCCGGCGACGCTTCCGGACGCGCCCGCCGTGCGAGGAACGGCCGCGAATTCCGCTGGCGGCGCTGTCGCCGGCGTGGCCGATGCCTCGCTCGCCGCTGCGCTCGCCAACAGGCCTAAACCGAAAACTTTCGTCGCCCCAGCGGGATCGAACGGAAAAGCAGGTGGCGTGGCGGGCGGCGACCCCTCGGCTGCAGCTCTAGACGACGCGCCTGCGCTTAACGCCGCGGCTACGTATGGCAACGTGGATATCGCGGTGGTGGGATTGAATCCGTCCGGCAAATTGGGCGCACTGCCGGATTCGGCGAGCGCGGCGCGATTCTCAGCCGGACCCAACGCCAATGGCCTGCCGGGTGGCGCTGGAATGGCGGGAGCCGGTTCAGCGGGCGGAGCCGGATCGGCGGAAGGCAGGCTATCCGTGCCGGGATTGACCATTCGGGGCGGCGAAGGCACTGCCGCCCGGCCTCTGCTGCTGGCCAAGGTTGCGCCTACCTCTCCGGAAAACGTGATGGCTGCGATCCGGAGCATGGCGCCATCGCCACCGCCGGCGGAAAACCCGACGGACGCGCCAGGATCTATTCGACTCAGCCCGGCGCCCGACCCGCGCTTCGCCGGCCGCGAAGTTTACACCATGGCGGTGCAGATGCCCAACATCACCAGCTATGAAGGGAGCTGGATTCTGTGGTTTGCCGAGCACGAGCCTTCCCACCGGCAGAACCGCGGCTTGCGCCCGCCCATGCCACTGCATAAAGTCGATCCGAAATATATTGCCGCCGCCATTGATGAGCGCGTTGAGGGAAAGGTCCGGCTGTCCGGAGTGATTCGGGCCGATGGCCGTGTGGATGAAGTGCAGTTGCTCAAGGGCGTGGATGAACGCTTAGACCGCAGCGCCACAGAGGCCCTGCTCAAATGGGAATTCACTCCAGCCGAGCGCGATGGCAAGGCGATGGCGGTGGATGTGGTCGTCGAAATTCCTTTCCGCCTGGCTCCCCGCCTCTCCCGCCGATGAAGCCCGCCCGCCGGCAGCACTTGCTCATCGACGCCGACGACACGCTGTGGGAGAACAACGTGTTCTTCGAGCAGGCTTTCGACGAATTCGTGGCGTATCTGGATCACTCCTCGCTCTCGCCGCCCGAGGTGCGCGCGGTGCTGGACGAAATCGAGCTGGCCAATATCAAGACTCACGGCTATGGCGCGGCGAATTTCGGACGCAATCTGCGGCAATGCTATCAGCGGCTGGTGGAACGGGAATACGCTCACGACGATCTGGCGCGCATTATGGCGCTGGCGGAGCGCATTCTGGATCATCCGATGGAAGTCATCGACGGCGTCGAGGAGACGCTGGCCTATCTGGCCGCGCGCCACGACCTGACGTTGTTCACCAAGGGCCATC
Source organism: Candidatus Solibacter usitatus (assembly GCA_016185465.1). Taxonomy (GTDB): domain Bacteria; phylum Acidobacteriota; class Terriglobia; order Bryobacterales; family Bryobacteraceae; genus JACPNO01. The sequence goes on along the minus strand of JACPNO010000047.1, from coordinate 7,256 downwards.
CGGAAGAGCAGAAGCTCAAGATCGATCGCAGCGGCCTGGCCACTTACTTCGGCCACACTGCTATCGTGAAGGAAAAGGACGCCGCGGCTTACACGGGTCTGGCGGCGGAGCGGGCGCTGGACGCGGCGCGAACCTGGATGGTGGGCAACAGCCCGAAATCCGATATCAATCCCGCATTGGCGGCGGGGCTGCGAGCGGTATTCATTCCTCATGCGCGAACATGGGGGTTGGAGAAAGAGGCTGTGCCGGAAAATCACGAGCGGCTGCTGGTGCTGGGAAACTTCACGGAATTAAGAGAGCATTTCTAACTACGAGGATGGCGTAATGCGCAAAATCGCGCTGATGGTTGTTTTGACAGTGGCCGGCCTGCTGGCGCAGGGTTCCGAGAGCTTCACCACATTCACTGGCCGCGTCTGGACCAAATCCATGTCGCTGCAGCAAAAGCTGATGTTCACCGAAGGCATCAAGGAGGGCATGCTGATTGCGACTTCCTACCTGGACGGGAACGAACGGCATCGGGTGCTGGAGGAAGTGCAGGCGAAAGGTTTTTCGCCGCGCGACTATGTGAAGGAATTGGACGCGCTTTATCTGGATCGCCAGAACCTGCCGATTCCGATTACGACCGCCTACATGTGGGTGAACCTGAAGCTCAAGGGCGAGGTCAGCAAGCAGGAGTTAGAGAGAAAACTGCTGGAGCTGCGCAAGCAAGTGCCGAAAAGCCAAGTCTAAGAAATTTCTCGCTGAGGCGCAGAGAACGCAGAGAAACGAGAAATCTTTAAAACCATTAGTATCAATATTTTACAGCTGTAGTGCCGCGTCTTTAACTCCCTGCTGTGCGATACTGAAACATAGCGATAACTTCTTCCGCATGACGCAGTTAGACGAGGCGATCAGCCGTTACAACAAACTTCTTGAGACTGGTCCTTACCGGGATTTGGCGTGGGCCCATGAGCTGCAAGCGCGCATGGAAGCTGGCCGCCTGACATCCGGTGGGCGGCTGCTGTGTCCCTTTCTGCGTCCGAATCTGGTAATGCGCCGGCAGTATGATGCGCTGGTAAAAACCAGTGAAGCGCTGATTTCCGCCATCGAGCGCATGCAGCAAATGGTGCTGGCCTCGCCGGCTTTGCTGGCGCGCATCGAGCTGCTGCCGGCGGAGAAAATGCTGGCCGCGCTCGCTCCCGGCTATCAGACCACGGAAGTTTCCGCGCGCTTCGACATGCATTTGTCGAACGATGCCATGCACGTTGTGCAGCTCAACGCCGATTCGCCCAGCGGTGTGGCCTACGATGAGGGGCTGGCGGAGCTGTTTTACGACAGCCCGCCGGTCAAGGATCTTCGCAAGAAGTTTCGCCTCACTCACTTAGGCGGCAAGAAGCATTTTCTGGCTTCGCTGCTGAAGGCTTACAAACAATTCGGCGGCCGCAAGAAACCCAACATCGCCATCGTGGAATTGCGTGCGCCGTTTCCCGCCGCCCGGCAAAGTGAATACGAATTGTTCCGCGATTATTTTCGCGCCTCCGGTTATGCCTGCGAGATCGTTTCGCCGGATCAGTTGGAATACCGCAACCAGGTGCTGCGCAGCAACAGTTTCGAAATCGATCTGGTCTACCGGCGTATCAACGTGCAGGAATTCCTGACGCGATTCGATCTCTCCCACCCGCTGGTGGAGGCCTATCGCCAGCACAAGGTGTGTGTGGTGAACAGCTTTCGCGCGGAGCTGGCGCACAAGAAGGCCATGTTTGGGCTGCTTACCGACGAAACGCTCACCGCAAAATTCCCCGCCGCCGAGCGCAAAGCCATTCGCGAGCACGTGCCCTGGACGCGCGTCGTCACCGCCACCAAAACGAAATATCGCAACAAGAACGTGGACTTGCTGGAATTTATTCGCACGCACCGCGAAAAGTTGGTGCTGAAGCCGGATGATGGCTACGGCGATCAGCACAGCGCCTTCGGGCTCGAGATGGACCAGACCGCCTGGGAGCGCACGCTGCGGGAAGCGCAGCGGACTCCTTTCGTTGTGCAGGAGCGCGTTGCGCCGGCGACGGCGATGTTTCCGCTGGCGACCGACGGGCATCTGGAAGTGCGCGAGATGCGCGTCGATCTGCATCCGCAGGCGTACTTCGGAAAAATCGCCGGCTGCTCAAGCTGGCTCTCGGCCACTTCGCCGGGCCCTTATTCGACCTCCGCGGGTATGGCGCCCACGTTCATCCTCGACAGCAAGGGGTAAGCCTATGCTTCGACGCGATTGGCTGCGCGCTGCCCTGGCATTGCCGCTGGCGGCTCCGTTGGCCCGCCTTACCGCCGCCGATCGCGGCAAAGTAAAAATCACCGGCATTCACATCAAACCGGTCTCGCGGCTTTCCCATACGCTCATCCGGATCGACACCGATGCCGGTGTTTCCGGTTTCGGCGAATCGGGCGTCAATGGCGACATGGCGCGCGCCTGGCTCATGCGTTATAAGCCGCTGCTCATCGGCGAAGACCCGCTGGCCATCGAGCGCCACTTCCACCGCATGTCGACGATGATGCATCCTTACATGGCGAGCATTCCGGCGCTGAGCGGCATCGATATGGCGCTTTGGGATCTGGCGGGCAAGTTGAGCGGACATCCCGTGCACACGCTGCTGGGCGGCCCGTTTCGCGAGCGCATTCCCCTGTTTATCAATTCCGAGCCGAGCAATTTGCTAGATCGCGCCGTGGTCAGCGAGTGGGCGGCGCAAATTCGCGCGCACCCGCAGGGTTTTCGCGCGGTGAAGGTGAACACCACCGCGCCCATCGGCAAGACCATGGCCGTGTATTCCACTTCGTTGACGGTTCCGGAGCTGAACAAGATCCGCTCGGGCTTCGAGAATGTGCGCGCGGCGCTGGGCGCCGATTTCGAAATCATGGCGCATTGCCACAACGAGTACGACTTGCCGAGCGCCATCGGCGTAGCGCGCGCCGTTGAGCCGATTTCTCCCAAGTGGCTGGAAGATGCGCTGCCCGTGTCGTTTTCAGAAAGCTGGGTTTCGCTCAAACGCGAAAGCCGCGTGCCGCTGCTGACTGGCGAGAAACTGGAATTGCCGCAGGGCTTCTATCCATTTCTGAAAAATCAGGTGGTCGATTTCATCAATCCCGATATTGCCTTCTGCGGCGGGATCACCGGCGCGCGGAAAATTGCCACCCTCGCCGCTTTGTATCGCATTCCCGTGGCTACGCACAATGTCGGCGGTATTTTGCTCACCATGGCGTCGGCGCATTTTGCCGCGTCGATCCACGATTTTTTGATCACGGAAACGCGGCTGGGCGGGAAAGTGGACATCCTTTTCATGGCCGCGAATCCGCCGGTCGTGGAACGCAGCGCAATCCAGTTGACGCACACGCCCGGCCTGGGCGTGGAGTTGAACGACGAAGGCGTAAAGGCGTGGCAGATGCCGGAAGACTCCGGCTGGGTAGCGCTGGCCTAGATCCTCTCGACGCTGACGCGGGCGCGCAGGTTGGCGACGCCGGCGGTCGAGCGCTGATCGGTCACGGAAAACGCCACCGCTTCCTCCAGCCAATCGTGCCAGACACCGTCGGGATCGTGGGACGCGACGGTAAGCGTGTAGTGCTGCGGGCACAGGTCGCAGCGAAAAGTGAAAGTGAGGCGCATGCTTTCGCCGCCGCGGCACGGGCCGAATTTGAGGCGCTCGAGCTCGGTGTTGGTGCCGTAAACATTGAGCCCGAGGCGCGTGCGGATCAAAATGCCGACGACCGGATCGGCCACCCCGCCGTGAAATTTCAGCGAGACGCGAATCACCCCGTTTTCCCCGCTTTGCCAGACGGCTGTGGAGTTTCCGTTCTCGCCCAGCGTTTCGACATTCAGGATTTCCGCACGGCCGTCGCCGCGCCGCAAGCTGGGTGTGAGCGGCGTCGAGAGCGATTCGCCCCACGCGCGAATGCGCTGGGCAATGTGTTGGCGATAGTTGGCGAGCACTTCGGTGGGATCGCCGCGTCCGGCGAGGGTGCCTTTATCCAGCCACCAGATTTCATCGCAGAGGTCGCGCAGCAGATCGTCTTCGTAGGAAACCAGCAGGATGGTGGCTCCGGCGCGGCGCAGGCGGTCGAGCGCGGCTACGGCGCGCGCGCGGACCAGGGCATCGTGGGACGCGAGTGTATGCTCGATCAGCAGCACGTCGGCGGGCGCGAAGTTCAGAGCGTCGGTGGGGCCGAGCAAACGGCGGATGCGGCCTGAAGCTACGGAGCCGGCTTCGGCGGTATCGATTCCAGCGGCCAGGCGCAGCAACTGGCTTTGTCCGGCGCCATCCTCACCCACAATGCCGATGACGGCTCCATTGGGGGCGAACGCGTCGAAGGCCCGCAGCGGAGTGAAAGTTACCTGCCGGAAGGCGATGGCCATTCCAGATAGGATAACTCTTCGGAAAACAAAAACATTTCTCGCAGAGGCGCAGAGAACGCAGAGAACTACTAACCAACAACTCTCTTTTTATTTCTTAAGATTTTCTCTGTGTGCTCTGCGCCTCTGCGAGAAAATGTCTTTCCTCTGTACAATGGCAGCGCGTGGATCAACCCGATATTCTTCACCGCATGCGCTCGGATTGGGATGGCCGGGCGATCGAGGACGCTTATTACTACGTCGCGTTCGGCCGCAAAAATCAGGCTGAAGACGAGTTCTTCGCTACTGGCGCCGATACCGTGCGCGCGCTCGAAGCCGAATTGAAACGCCTGGACGCCGCGGTTGCGCCCGAGAGACGCCGTGCGCTCGAAATCGGCTGTGGGCCGGGCCGGCTGATGCGGCCGCTGGCGCGTAATTTCGGCGAGATTCATGGCATCGACGTATCCGAAGAAATGGTGCGTATGGCCGCCGGCAAGCTGGAGCGTGTTCCGAACGCGCAAGTGCAGGTGAATTCCGGCGCCGACCTCAGCGCGTTTTCTGCCGACTCCTTCGACTTCGTATACTCCTACGCCGTCTTCCAGCACATTCCGAGCCGCGATGTCGTGTTGCAATATCTAACCGAAGCGCGCCGCGTGCTGAAGAACGGCGGCGTTCTGCGCTGCCAGTTCAATGGACTGCCGGCGAGCGATCGCGAATGCACCACGTGGGACGGCGTGCGCATGTCCGCCCAAGAGCTCAGCCAATTCGCCCGCGCCCACGATTTTCAATTGCTCGCGCTCGAAGGCGTGGGCACGCAATACATGTGGACCACCATGCGCAAGCAGCCGGAGGGTTGGCGCAAGCGTTTGCAGAGTCCGGGCTTGGTGGCGCGCATTCGGGGCATGGCGAATTCGCAAACCGGCGAACCCGTGGTGCCTGCCAGCGGCCGTTTTGCCGGCTGCACCATTTGGCTGGAAGCGCTGCCCGCCGATTGCGACTTGAATCATCTTGCCATTACGTTCGAAGCTGCGCCCGGCATGCCCAGCTACCTGGGGCCACCGGTGTGGGATGGCGTGTGCCAGCTCGATGTCGTGCTGCCTGAAGGCACGCGAACCGGGATGGTGCGCGTGGACGTGGCGTGGCTGGGGAAGCCACTTGCGCCGCCGGCGTGGCTGCGCGTGATCCCGCCGGGTCCGCTGGCGCCGTGGGTGGGCTCGGTCGAGGACGGCGTTAGCATGCTGGCAGGAAGGCGGGTGGAATCCGGGACCGTCAAAATGGTGCTGGAGGACCTGGCCGCGACCGACGGATACGAGGTGAGCGTGGATGGCCAGGTGATCCCTGAAATCCAATGGGTGCCGCGCAGCGCGTTTGCGAGGAGCTACGAGCTGAACTTCCGTTTGCCGGAGGGCATGGCGGCGGGGAGCCATCGGATTCTGCTGCGCAACGGGGCGCGAACGCTGCCGCCGGTTGAGATCGAGGTGGCATAGTTGCGGGGTGCGCTGGCGGTTTGCTTGGTGATCGCTGCCGCCGTGGTGCTGATGCTTCCGGCTCCGGGCACGAGTAACGCCGAGCGAGCCGTGCGCAGGGCGCTCGCCAAGCGGACGGGCGTGGTCGAGCTGCCCGATGGCGTGCTCGAGATTTCATCGGGCTTCGAAATTCCTGCGGCGGCGCACGATTTGGAGATTCGCGGCGCGGCCTCGGGCGGCTCCGTGGTACGTGCGTCGGCGCATTTTCGCGGGCGTGCTATTTTCCTGTGCGAGCGAGCCACCGCAATCCGGTTCAGCAATTTTTCGATCGATGGCAAGCGGCCGGCGACCGAAGTGCGCGCCGGCTTGCCGCCTTACAACGTGGCGTTCGAGAAATTCACACCGGCTAACGGGATTCTGGCGGCTGCGGTGAGCTGGCTCACTGTGAGCGGCCTGCGCTTCACACGGATTTCCGGGTTCGCGATCTTGGTGAGCCACTCGCGCAATGTGATGATCACCGGCGTCACTGTCGCCGATAGCGGCTCGCGCAATGCTCTGGGCCGCAACAATACCACTGGCGGCATTCTGCTTGAGGAAGGCACGGCAGATTTTCGCGTGGCCGATTGTGAGCTGCGCAACATTCGCGGCAACGGTATCTGGACGCATTCGCTCTACACATCGCAGCGCAATGGAAATGGCCAAATCAGCGGCAATCGTTTCGATACCATTGGGCGCGATGCTATACAAGTGGGGCACGCGGTGAATGTGCGCGTAGAGGGGAATTCAGGCGCCCGTGTGGGATTTCCCGCCGACGCCGTCGACATGGAAGGGCGCGCCATTCCGGTCGCAATCGACACCGCCGGCAACACCAGTGAATCCGCGTACGTCGGCAACCGCTTCGAGGAAATCAACGGCAAGTGCATCGACCTGGACGGATTTCATCACGGCGAAGTGCGCGGGAATCATTGCGTCAATCGCCAGGCGGCCGAGGCGTATGCGTATGGCAATTTCGGCATCGTGATGAATAACAGCAACCCGGATATGCAATCGGAGGGCATTGCGATCGCGGAGAATGAAATCGATGGCGCGCTGTTTGGCGGAATTTTCGTGATTGGATCGGGGCATACGGTGACGCACAATCGCTTGCGCCGCATGAATTTGGCGCACTGCAATGAGAGGGCCGCGCAGTTTGGCTGCTACTACGCCGCCGGTCAGCCGGACATGCTGCGCGCCGGGATTTATCTGGGCAGTGGCGCCGAGCGTCCGGCGCCGGCGCATGATAACGTGATCGCGGACAATGAGATTTCCGGATTTCAAATGAAGAGCCGGTGTGTTCTGGCCGCGCCGGGGATTTTGGCGCGACGGAATAGAGTGGAGCGTAATGACTGCCGTAATGAATGATTTCCGAGTGGGGCAGGTCCCCGACCTGCCGTTTT
>JACPNO010000044.1 GCA_016185465.1 Candidatus Solibacter usitatus | reverse complement strand
ATCGAGGACGGCGCCGTGGCGCCCTGGTCCTCATCGTCGGTGCCTTCGCCTTATTATCTGCAAGCCCTCAAAGGCGTGCTCGCCCATTACGGCGCAAAGATCGATGTGCCGGTCCTGCACGGCTGCGGCTCGTCGACCGGCGCCGCGCTTCCTAAATCGTCCAGATCGTAGCGGTGGATCGCATCCACCATTTCTTCCAGCTTGGATTCGTAGCGCTCCCGGTTGGATGGATTTTGCGAAGCCTCCAGCATCAGGTCGATGGCGGTATCAAATTCGCTACGGGCCTGGTCACTGTCGTTAACCTGGAGAAACTTACGGCCTTGCTCAAAGTGCCTCTGCGCCCGCTCCAGCAGGTTGTCCGATTTCTTAGCCCCCGCCGAGTTTGCCCCGACGCTGTCCAGCAGCGCAGGCATGCTGTTGGCCAGCGGACTGGGTTCGACCGTCGGCTGCTCCAGAGCCGCCATATCCACCGGGACCGGGCGTGGCGCAGGCGGCATGAACGATCGCATAAACTTCTGCGAAGGTTGCGTGGCGCTGCAGCCACAAAGGACTACCACCGGCAGCAAAAACCATCTCGGCGTCTTAAGGCGAAAAGCCAATGAGAACCTCGAAGTTCGTTTTCCAGCTACAATCCCGCGTCAGCGAACCTAAGACTCTACAACATCGGCACTTGAGGGTCAACGCCCGGAAACTGCGGGAAGAATCCGAGGCAACCTAACCAGTATACCCTAGTCTTCCTCCTCCTCCTCGCCAGCCCGCCCTTCCTTGGCGGCGGCGATAATCTTGTCCGCCTGCAGCGCCGGGACGAAATCGTAATGGTCAAATTCCATATGGAACGACGCCCGGCCCTGAGTCATGGAAGTTAGGTCGTTTTGATAGTTCAACATATCGGCCATGGGCACCTGGGCGCGTATAAACTGCGTGTGGCCTTTGGTATCCATGCCGGCGATGCGGCCCCGGCGGCCGTTCAAATCGCCCATCAGGTCGCCGGCATACTCCACCGGAGCCTGGATTTCCACGTTCATGATGGGCTCAAGCAAGGCTGGTTTGGCCTGCTGCATGGCGTTTTTGAAGGCTTTACGAGCCGCCAGCTTAAAGGAAAGCTCCGAGGAATCCACATCGTGGTAGGAACCGTCGTAGAGAATCACCCGGAAATCGACCATCGGATAGCCTGCCAGATAGCCCTTTTCGGCGGTCTCGATGATGCCTTTTTCCACCGCCGGGATGTAGTTTTTCGGAATCGAGCCGCCGAAGATATCGTTGACGAACTCGAACTTGGCGCCGCGCGGCAGGGGTTCCATCTTGATCCAGCAATCGCCGAATTGCCCGTGGCCGCCAGTCTGTTTCTTATGGCGTCCCTGCACGTCCGCTTTGCCGCGTATGGTCTCGCGATAGGGGATTTTGGGAGCCTTGAGCGCCACTTCCACGCCATAACGCTTCTTCAGACGGCTGACGATGATTTCCAAATGCTGTTGCCCGCTGCCCGCCAGCAGGAATTCCTTAGTCTGCGGATCGCGGTAGAACCGCAGCGACTGATCTTCCTCCAGAATGCGGTGCAGGGCGTGGCCCACGCGATCTTCATCCTGGCGCGACTTGGCTTCAATAGCGAAGGCGATTGAAGGCTCAGGAAGCTGTACAGCGGGGAAGGCGATCAGCGAGGTTCTATCGGCCAGAGTATCGCCGGTGAGCGTGTCCTTCAGTTTCGCCACCACGCCGATATCGCCCGCATAGAGCTCGTTGACCGGCGTGATGGTCTTACCCATCGGGCAGCCAATATGGGCCAGCCGTTCGGTGGTGCCGCGCTTGACATTCTGCACGTTGGCATCGTTTTTAAGAATGCCAGAGTAGACTTTGAAGAACGTAATCCGCCCGGAAAACGGGTCCGCGGTGGTCTTGAACACGTAAGCCGTAACGGGCTCGGTGGCCGAGATTTTCCGCTTCACTTCCTGGCCGTTGAGGGTGGCGGTGACCGGCTCGCGCTCGGTCGGGGCAGGGAGGTTTTCCACTATGAAATTCAGCAGCTGGTCGGTCCCGACATTGTGCAACCCGGAAAGACACAGCACCGGAAACAGGCGCATGTCGCGCACTGCGGTCTTAAGGCCATCCAGAATATGCTCGACCGGCAGTGTGCCTTTTTCGAAGAACTCTTCCAGCAGTTCGTCATTGCCCTCGGCCACCATTTCGACCAGCGCTTCGTGGCCCAATTGCGCAGCTTCGGCGAGATCGGCCGGGATTTCACTTTCGCGGGCTTTGCCGTCGCCATCGGGAGTGTAGGTGTAGGCTTTCATGCGAACCAGATCGATCACGCCCTTGAATTCGCGCTCGGCGCCCAGGGGAAGCTGTATGGGCACGGCGGTGCGGCCGAAATGGGTTTGCACGCTGTCGAGCGCGCGCTCGAAGCTCGACCGTTCCCGGTCCAGCTTATTGATGACGACGGCGCGGGGCAGCTTGAAATCATCGGCGAAGCTCCAGACTTTCTCCGTCTGCACTTCAACTCCGGCCACGGCGTCGACGCACACCAGAGCCGAATCGGCGGCGGCAAGCGAGGCGCGGGTGTCGTTGATGAAGATGTTGTAGCCCGGCGTGTCCAGGATATTGACTTTGATCTTCTTCCAATCGGCAAACGCCACCGCCGTTGAGATGGTGATCTTGCGGGCGATCTCGTCCTCGTCGTAGTCGGTGACGGTGTTGCCTTCATCCACGCGCGTGAGCCGGTTAGTGGCTCCGGTGGTAAACAATGCCGCGGCGGTGAGCGTGGTCTTTCCAGAGCCGCCGTGGCCCACTACACCGACGTTGCGGATGTCCTTGCTTTCGTACGTTTTCACTTAGGGTGCCTCCGTTTTGAGGTTGTCGAAAGGGGATGTTATCACAAGTGCGGAGGGGCGGCGGAATGGGGCTAACCGGGGGAAAGAATCCGGATGCTGACGTGCTTGGTGCGTTCCAGGGCTCGGTCAAAAGTCACCAGGGTGAGGCCGCTGGATTTTGCGAATGCGGCCAGGTAGGCATCGGCCCACAACTTCGTCGCAGGGTGCGATCGTGTGCTTAATTCCTCGAACAAGGTTTCAAATTCAGCCGCTTCCGGCTCGCGATGGAAGTCGACCCTGGCGTCCTCCAGCCAGCGCCGATAGGCTTGCCATGCCTTACGCTGACTCAGGACATCCTCCGCCATCACCTGTTCATTGGTCAGCAGGCGGAGCAGGCCCAATTGGGTGAAACGGCAGAAGTACAATTGGGGGTCGGCTTCGGAATCCAGCCAGCGCCGGACGGTCGCATGATGGGCATGACGTTCGTAGGTCAACGCCAGCCAGACATTGACATCAGGGAAAAGGGATGACTTCATAGATCTGATCGCTAGTCAGACTCAGGGTGCCCGGCCGCTTGGATCGTACGATTGGCAATTGGATACGGGTCTTCGGGCGGACACCAGCGCTGAGTTGGGTCTCCACGCCGCGGAGAATTAACTCCTTCACGGAGCATCCCCGCTGTGCCGCTTCGGACTTAAGTTTGCGGTAGGTGGGGTCGGGGATATCGACGGTGGTCCTCATGCATTCTCAGGCTACCATATTTATGGCTGCTGGGATTCGACGCCGGCGGAATGTAGGGGCGGGTTTTCAAACCCGTCCTCTTTACAATACCGGGCGGCCTAACACTTCCATGCGCGGCTGAATGCCTAGCCCTGGCTCTAGCGACGCGGCCATGCGGCCATGCTTGCGCTGAGGGGCGCCTGCGGCCGTGCTCACCGTGACATAGCTGTTGAAATCCGTCGACGAAAACAGGAATTCGGGCGGAGTGCTATGGGCGAGCGCGGCGATGGCGGCCGTGGTGATGTCGCCGCCCCAGGTGTCCTCGATGGTCAGCGCGATGCCCAGCGACACGCACAAATCGCGGATTTGTTTGGCTTTGGTTAAGCCGCCGACCTTGGAAATCTTGAGATTGATCACGTCCATCGCCTGGTCGCCGGCGCCGCGCACCACCATGGCCAGATCGTCAATCACTTCATCGAGAATGAACGGGCGATTGGTATGCCGGCGCACGGCCAGGCATTCCGCATAGCTCATACAGGGCTGTTCGATATAGACATCGACGTCGCGCACCGCGTGGGCCACGCGCAGCGCCTGATGCTGCAGCCAGCCGGTGTTGGCGTCGGCGATCAGCACATCGCCCGATTCCAGGCGCGCGCTCGCCGCAGTGATGCGCGCGATATCGGTGCCCGGGTCGCCGCCCACTTTGAGCTGGAATTTGGTGTAGCCCTGGCCGCGATAGGTGCTCACCATCTCCGCCATTTTCTCCGGCTCGTCTTGCGAGATGGCGCGATAGAGCGCGAAGTCCGCTCCGTAGCGGCCGCCCAGCAGCGTGGCCACGGGCACGCCGGTGGCTTTTCCCAGAATGTCCCAGCAGGCGATATCGATGGGCGATTTCACATACGGATGGCCGCGCATGGCCTGGTCCATGCGCTTGTTCAGCGGTCCAAGCTCGCGTGGATCAAGGCCGATCAGGTGCGGGGCCAGTTCCGCAATTCCGGTGCGCGCGCCCGCGGCGTACGCCGGCAAGTAGGCGGGTCCAAGCGGGCAAACCTCGCCGTAGCCGGTGATGCCGGCGTCGGTTTCAACAGCAACGATAGTGGAATCGAACACCGAGACGGCATTGCCGCCCGACCATTTGTAGCTGCCTTCATGGAGCGGCAGCTCTACCCGGTAAGCGTGGATCGCGGTGATGCGCATCAGCCTTCGGCGAGCCTGGGCGTTGCGTCGACAGGCGTTCCGCGTTCCAAGAAAGCCGAGCGCAGCATCGCGCCCGCCGTGTAAACCACCACGACAACCACCAGCCACCGCACCGCAGCCAGTGGCAGCGATTTCACCAGGAACGCGGCCAGCAGCACGGCTGGCACCCCACCGACGGCCAATCCCACCGCGGCCTTGAGGCTATAGCAATTTTCCTTAATGAAGCGCATGCCGGCCACCGGCATGAGAAACGCGCAGGAGCCCATCATGATGGGAAAAGCCGCCAGCGGGCTCATCCCCAGAAGGCTGACCAGGATCATGCAGGGAGCATAGAGGCCGATGCCGATCGTCATGATCGCGCCCAGAAAGAAGTTACCGGCGATCCCCAGCCAGAGGCGGGGCCCTTCGAGACTGAGCGCCGTCCCGCCGCCCGGAACCAGGTTTAATTGGCTTGCGGCCATCAGCGCCGCGGCGCCCAGCAGAGCCAGCCCCATGCCGATCTGCACTTTCCTGCGCGACCAGCGCGCTACCACACCGGCGCCGAGCCAGGCCCCGGCCGCCGATGCGGCCACCAGCAGGGCCAGGGTCACGATATCCACTTTCACTACCGTAATGAAGATGATGGCTTGCAGAAACGTCGGGATGGCATGGCCCACATTCAGCGTGCCGGGGATTTGCTGATCGGGCACCAGTTTGCGCAGTTTGTAAAACGAAGTGGTTGGCGCGAACGAACCGATGCCCAGGGTGTCGAAGAAATTGGTGATGAATCCGATGATGACTTCAATTACTGAGGGAATCGCGCTGGCTGCCGTTTTGGTGGCGGAGCGGAACCAGGTGACCAGGTAAATGCCAGCATCCAGGAATAGAGCCGCAAAAAGGGCTGCCTTCATCTACTGGCAGGTTATCACGTCCGCCGAACAAGATTTTGCGAACGCCGGCCCTTGTCCTGCGTAATGACTTAAGAGGGATCGCGCGATGCTGCAAGACCTGAAGTTTGGATTGAAGCTGCTGTGGAAAGAAAAAGCCTTTACGGCCACTGCGCTGCTGACGCTGGCCTTGTGTATCGGCGCCAATACCGCCATTTTCACGGTGCTCAACGCGGTGGTTTTGCATCCGCTGCCGTATCCCGAATCCGGCCGCCTGGTGGCGATGTACAACGTTTACCCCGGCGTGGGCGTCACCGAGAATGGCTCGAACGGTGTTCCCGACTACCTCGACCGCAAACAGCTGACCGATGTCTTCGATTCCGTCTGCCTGGTTGGCAATGATGGATACTCCGTGGGCGATGCCGGTTCGCCGCAGCGCGTCAGCAATGAATATGTAACGCCTTCCTATTTCCAGGTATTTCGCGTGGCGCCCATGCTGGGCCGCGCCTTTACCGAAGATGACGCGGTCCGACGACGCGCGCCACAGCAATAGCTGGTCCATGTATGCGCGCCTGAAATCCGGCGTGACGGTAGAACAGGCGCAGCAGCGGATCGATGCGTTGAACAAGGCCAATCTGGATCGGTTTCCGAAATATCGCCAGCTGCTGGAAGACGCGCGCTTCGGCACCAAAGTGGTTGGCCTGCAGGATCTCATCATCCGCGATGTGCGCCCCACGCTTTATCTTTTGCAGGCCGCCGTAGTTTTTGTGCTGCTCATCGGCTGCGTGAATGTGGCCAACCTGATGCTGGTGCGGTCCAACATCCGCATGAAAGAGATGGCGATCCGCTTCAGCCTGGGCGCGGGGCGCTGGCGGCTGGCCCGCCAACTGCTCACCGAGAGCGTAACCATCGCGGCGCTGGGCGGATTGCTTGGTCTGGGGGTCGGCTCGGCCGGCCTCAGCCTGCTGATGTACCTGGGCGCCAAAGATTTGCCGCGCGGCGAAAATATCCAGATGGATGGAGCCGTGCTGGCTTACAGCGCCGCATTGGCGGTGCTCACCGGCCTGGTATTCGGCAGCGTGCCCGTGTTCCACCTGTACCGCCGGGATCTCAATGAAGTTTTCCGCCAGACGGGGCGCACCGGCACTACCGAGCGAGGCGCGCTCTGGACCCGATCGGCCCTGGTGGTCTGCCAGGTGTCGCTGGCGTTCGTGCTGCTGATCGGCTCGGCGCTGCTGACGCTGAGCTTCGCGCGGCTGTTATCGGTCGATCCCGGCTTCAAGCCGCAAAATGTGTTGTCGGCGCAATTCACTCTGCCGGATGTGCGCTACAAAGAAGACGCGCGCGCCCGCAATTTTGTGACGACACTGCTGGAAAGCGTCCGCGCCCTGCCTGGCGTCACCAGCGCCGGCGCAACCACCTACTTGCCCTTCAGCGGCGACAACAACTCCAGCGTGGTCATGATCGACGGATACAATCCAGGGCCGGGTGAGCTTCCGCCTGTGCCCGGTTACAACACCGTGGATTCCCAGTATTTTCAAGCGATGGGAATACCTCTGTTGCAAGGCCGCACATTCAGCGAAAGCGATTCCGCGGATTCGCAGAAGGTAATGTTGATTGATCAGTTTCTGGCGCGGAAATATTGGCCCAAAGGCAACGCGATTGGCGCGCGTATCCGGCGCGGCATCGAGAACGACCAGCCGCTCTGCACGATCATCGGCGTGGTCGGCAGCGTGAAAACCGGCAATCTGGCCGAGAAGAATCCCGTCGGGCACGTGTATTTTCATTACAAGCAGTTCGTGCCGCGCAGGATGCATTTGGTGGTTCGAACCAATGGCGAGAATCCGCAGTTGACCTCTACGATTCGCCGCCAGGTCCTGCAAGCCGATCCGGAAATGCCACTGTTCGATATCAAGACCATGCCCGAGCGCGTCTCGGCATCGGTGGTGAGCCGCCGCGCGGCGATGATCCTCTGCCTGGTGTTTGGCGCGCTCGCGCTGGTGCTATCGGCGATAGGAATTTACGGCGTGCTGGCGTACACGGTGACGCAGCGCACGCGCGAATTGGGCATCCGCGTGGCGCTGGGCGCCGGAGCAGGCGATGTCATCGGCATGGTGCTGGGGCAAGGCCTCAAACTGGCCGGGGTGGGCCTCGCCATCGGAATTGCGGGCGCGCTCGCGCTGACGCGGCTGATGACTACTTTGCTCTACGACGTGAAGCCGACCGATCCGGTGGTATTCGTGTCGGTCGCGGCTGCATTGGCGGCGGTGGCGTTGATAGCCTCGCTGATTCCGTCGCTGCGCGCCGTGCGCATCCGGCCTGCGATCGCGCTCCGATATGAGTAGCGCCGTTCATTGGTGAGTCGGCTCTAGCAAACGTCGACTTCGCCGCGATCATGTGCGTGGCTGGAGAAAAGGGCGGGTTTGAAACCCGCCCCAACACCGAGCGGCGTCGGCGACGTGACCGGAACTCCTGAAGTGGACAAACAAGTAGCGGCGCTGGCTGCACAGCCGGCGGCACCTGCCGATCCGGCTCTGCGCGACCTTCGCAAACTGCTGTGGTCTTCGATCGACAACGACACCTCCCGCGATCTGGATCAGATCGAGGTTGCCGAGCGCACCACTGGCGGCGTGCGCGTGTTGATCGGAATCGCCGATGTGGATGGCGACGTCAAAATCAGCACACCGATCGACCGTCATGCGGCGTCGGAAACCACGTCCGTCTACACCGGCGTGCGCACGTTTTCCATGCTGCCGGAAAAGCTGTCGACCGATCTCACTTCGCTGGTCGAAAACGGCGATCGTCTGGCGGTGGTGGTCGAAATAATCGTCGCGGGCGATGGGTCGATCTCCGCGCCCGCCATTTACCGCGCGCTGGTTCACAACCGGGCGCAGTTGGCGTACAACGGCGTGGGACCGTGGCTGGAAGGGACCGGCGCGCCGCCGCCCAAGGTTGCGGCCTCGGCGGAATTGCAGGCGCAGTTGAAATTGCAGGACGAAGCGGCGCAGGCGCTGCGGCAAGCGCGCCATCAGTGTGGCGCGCTCGACTTCGGCCGCATCGAACCGGAGGCGGTCATTCAGGATGGCCGTGTGCAGGGTATCGCGGCGCACCAGCAGAACCGCGCGGGCCAGTTGATTGAAGATTTTATGATCGCCGCCAACGAAGTGATGGCGCGCACGCTGCCGAGCGCGGGCGTCTCGTCGATCCGGCGCGTGGTGAAATCGCCGGAGCGCTGGCCGCGCATCGTCGAACTAGCCCGGCAGTGCGGTGAAACATTGCCGCCGGAGCCCGATGCGGCCGCGTTGAATGCGTTTCTTCAAAAGCGAAAAGTGGAGGACGCGGTGCATTTTCCCGATCTGTCGCTTTCGATCATCAAGCTAATGGGACCAGGCGAATACATTGCGCTGCGCCCGGGCGATGCCGGTCCTGGGCACTTTGGATTGGCGGTGCACGATTACACGCATTCCACCGCGCCCAACCGCCGCTTCGCCGATCTGGTGACGCAGCGGCTGATCAAAGCCGTCATGTCGCGCCAGCCGCCGCCTTATACAGATGGCGCGTTGGATTCGATTGCGCAGAATTGCACGGCGAAGGAAGACGCTGCGCGCAAAGTCGAGCGGGTGATGCACAAACGCATTGCGGCAGTGGCGCTGCACGGCCAGATCGGCAAGTCGTTCAGCGGGGTAGTGACCGGCGTTACTTCGAAAGGCGTTTTTGTCCGCATCATGAACCCGCCGGCGGAGGGCCGCCTAATGCGCGGCGAGCAGGGCGTCGACGTGGGCGATTCGATTCGCGTCACGCTCCTGAACACCGACCCGCAGCGCGGGTTCATCGACTTTGGCCGATAGCCGGATTTATCATCAACATATGAGACGCCGTGCGTTCTTGCAGGCCGCTGCCGTAACTCCGGCGGTCTTCGCCGCTACCGAGGCCAGAGAGCCCCTGCCGAAGTATCGGATCGTGAGCCGCTATCAACCCTCGACACCGCCGGGCATGCCAGGCATTTTTCCGGGGATCGTCGCGCGCGTCCATGCCGAGAGTGCGATCGACGTCAATACGGAAAAGGTGGATGTCGCCACGGTTCGCGAAATGATGGCGCGCGGCATGCGATCGCTCACCGGAGACGCCGACACGCGCGACAGTTGGGCGCGATTTTTCGTTCCACAAGACGTAGTGGGTATCAAACTGAATTGTTCGGGCGCGCCGGGCACGGCATCGACGCCTGAAGTGATCGCCGAAATTGTGCGCAACCTGGGGACCGTGGGTGTGAAGCCGGAGCAAATCTGGCTTTATGAGCGCTTTCAGAACCAGGTGGACACCATGCACTACGACCGCTATGTGCCCGCGGGCGTGCACATCTGGACGGCAGAGCACGATCGAGGGTCCATTCAAAGCTACGATCCAAAAACCTACGTCGAGGTGAATTTTTTCGGCGAAGAAGACACGCGCTCGAACGTTTCCCGGCCGGTGTCCGAGCAGTTCACGAAAATCATCAACGTACCCAACATGAAGGACCACGGCGCCGCCGGCGTTACCGGCTGCCTGAAAAACATTGCGTACGGAAGTTTTTCCAACGTGGCTCGCTCTCATTCCGGGCCGAAGAGCAACACCTATTCGTTCATCGGGACGCTGGCGACGGTTGAGCCGGTGCGCTCGCGGACGGTGCTGAATATCATGGACGGCTTGCGCGGCGTGTGGCACGGCGGGCCGTTTTCTCCCAGCCGCAAGTTCCGTTTTTATCCCAAGCAAATGATGATCGGGAGTGATCCCGTGGCGATCGACCGCCTGCTGATTGACGTGATCGACGACAAGCGCAAGGTAGAGCACGCCATCTCGGTTTGGGATCGTTCCATGGACAACGTGAAGGCCGGTCAGGGATACGATGACAATCCGAGCATCAACCGCTTCATCCGCGAGCCGGGGCATATTGAATACGCGTCGCAGCTGGGCCTGGGCGTGTATGACATCAATAAGATTCAAATTCGAAAAACCGAGCTCTGATGCTGGCTCTTCTTGCTGCGGTCGCGCTGCCGGCGCTTTATTGGGACCAAGGTCCGGCTACGGCTGCGGCTGTAAAACAAGCCGGGATTGAGCGGCTGTATGTGCCAGCCAGCGAGATGGCGGCGTGGAGGGACGCGGGCTTCGACGCACAGGCTTTCGACGCCGCGCGCTTCGTCAAGCTGCCGGTGCCCGGCGTGCGCTATCAAATGGATGTAGCGTCGGCGACGACGGTTCCCTGGATAGACGCCAATGGCTGGCGTTTTCAGCGCAAAGGGGGAGGCTCGTACTTTTACGACGCGCCCGCGGGCAAGGCCATGCTGGCTGCGGCCGAGGCTTATGCCAATGGCGTCGAGGCGGTGATTCATGTTGACGCGAAGGATCTGGCCGGGTTCGCGCGCATGCTGACCTTCCTGCGCAGTATCGGCGGCGAGACTCTGCCGGCGCTGGCAAATTTTGGATTCATCGACAACGGTTCGGCGCAGACGGGCGAGGTGATGAACTTGCTTGCGCGGCGCAATTTGTTGTTTGAAGTCGTGCGCAAGCCGGATCCAAAGTACGAAATGAATGTGGAGATCCCCGCCGATGCCAAGATCACGAACCCATCGGATTTCTCCGCTAGGGTCCGGCAGGATCTCACCGATGAAAAACGTCTGCTGCGGATTTTTGGCAGCGACGTGGTGCTGGCGCGGCTGAACGGCGATAACACGCGCGTTCGCGTGCATCTGATCAATTACAGCGACCGCAAGGTGGAAGGGCTGCGGGTACGCGTCCGAGGAGTGTATTCGCGCGGAACGCTGGCGGCGTTCGGTCAGGAGAAAGCAGCTTTGGAAGATTTTAGTGCCGCCGATGGGGCGACCGAGTTCACTGTGCCCTCCATAGATGTCTACGCGGCGATGGATCTTAGGAAATAGTGGGGCAGATCCCCGACCTGCCAATCTTCAAATTCCGCACTGGCAGGTCGGGGACCTGCCCCACTTAGGTCATAATGGGGTATGTCCAATCGAAATGGCGACAAAGCCCGGCACAACCGGTTGCGGAAGCAGAAGATTGCGCGGCGCGTCCTCACGCGTGAACTAAAGAAGGAAATCGCGGCGAAAAAGCAATAACCTTACTGTCCCACCACGCCCGCCAGCGGGCTGGAGGCGCTGGCATACAGCTTGCGCGGCATGCGGCCCGCCAGATACGCTAGGCGGCCCGCTTCGACTCCCAATTTCATGGCCACCGCCATTTTTTCGGAATCGTCGGCGGCGGCGATCGCGGTATTCATAAGCACGCCGTCGGCGCCCAACTCCATCGCAATGGCGGCGTCCGATGCCGTACCCACGCCGGCATCGACGATCATCGGCACTTTGGTGATCATTTCGCGCAGAATTCGCAGGTTCGTCGCGTTCTGCACGCCCAGGCCCGAGCCGATTGGAGCAGCCAGCGGCATCACCGCGGCAGCGCCGGCGTCCATCAATTTGCGCGCCGTGACTACGTCGTCATTGGTGTAAGGCAGCACGATGAAGCCTTCCTTCACCAGCACGCGCGTGGCTTCGAGCAAGCCTTCGTTATCCGGGAACAACGTTTTTTCGTCGCCAATCACTTCCAGCTTCACCCAGTTGGAAAGACCCACTTCGCGTCCGAGCATCGCGGTGCGGATGGCGTCGTCGGCCGTGTAGCAACCGGCGGTGTTGGGCAGGATGAAGAGCTTGGAGCGATCGATATAGTCCAGCAGCGATTCCTTGCTGCGGTCGGTGAGGTTGACGCGGCGCACAGCGACGGTGACCATGTCCGCGCCAGAAGCTGCGTGGCAGCGCGCCATTTCCTGGAAGCTGCGATATTTTCCGGTCCCGACAATGAGACGCGAAGAGAACTCGCGTCCGGCGACAGTCAGTTTCTCGGGCATGCCTCTATTCTAGACCCGACTTAAGTCGGAAGGGATTGAAGTTGGTCGAGGTATCGAAAATCTCCCCAGCTTCGTGCCGCTTCAGGAAGTTGACGACGGCGTAAGTCATTGGCGTGGCAAGAACTTCATAGGTGACTTTGAACAAGTAGCCCGACCCGATCAGATTCGCGATCGTACCGATGGAAACCGATCCGCCGAAAATCAGAATCATAACCACCGTGGTGTCAACCGCCTGGCCCACCAGCGTCGAGCCGATGGTACGGGTCCAGAGATATTTGCCGTTGGTCCACAATTTCATCTTGGCCATGACAAATGAATTGGCGAATTCACCGCACCAATACGCCGAAAGGCTGGCGGCTATGGTGCGCGGCACAAAGTTGAAGACCGTGGCAAAGGCCTGCTGATCGTGGAATTCCGGAGCCGGCGGCAGCCACACGATGAACAACCCCATCACGGTGAGCAGCGCGGAGGCGAAAAAGCCGGTCCAGATGGCGCGCCGCGAGGCGGCATAGCCGTAGACCTCCGTGAACACGTCGCCAAAAATATAAGTGATCGGGAACAACCATTGCGCGCCGCTCACGCGAAACGGGCCGATGGCGGTAATTTTCGGACCCACCAGGTTGGAAATAATCAGCACCACGACGAACACGTGAATCAGCGTGTCGAGAAAGCGGAAGCGAGGCTGGCTCATCCGATAGCGTTCCCTTTTTTGGGGCTGCCGGCCCAGGGCAGGCTGTGGTCAGAAGTAACGGCCAGCGTTTGCTCCGGCGAATCGATGTGGAAGTACGACCATGGCCCCGGGATCCATGGGTAGCGCTCAATCACGGCTTCGTCAACCGCCACTCCCAAGCCCGGGCCTTCAGGAACCACCAAGTCACCGGCATCGATTTCGAGCGGTTCTTTCAAAATTTGCTCGGCCAGCGGAAATGGATACATGCCTGCACGCGACGCTGTAGAGTAGCACGGATATTCCAGCCACTCGACGATCATTTCGGGCCAGCAAATTCCCAAATGCGCGGCGGCCAGCACTTCGAGCGCCGTGCCCCAGCTATGAAACGCGAATTTCAGGCCTTGATGCGCGATCTCGGAAAAAATGCGCCGGCCCATGGCGAATCCGCCCTGGCAGCAAACATCCATTTGCACGTAATCGACACTGTCGCTGAGGATCAGGTCGAGATAGCCCAGTTCATCCGGCTCATGTTCGCCGCTGGCTAGTGGCAGGTGATCGGCCTGCCTGAGCCGCCGATAAGCGGCGTGGTCGTGGGGCGGCAGCGGCTCTTCGAGCCAGGCCACGCGATGGCGGGCCATGTCGCGCGCCAACTCCTCGACCGTCGCGGCATCGTAGCTACGATCGCCCATGCGCCACCAGGTATGGGCGTCCACCATGATGTCGATGTCGGGACCGGTGGCCAAGCGAACCAGGCGGACGGTTTCCAAATCCTGCTCCGGACCCAATGCGGGCCGCATCTTGTAGCCGCGAAATCCTTGCTCGGAAATGGCCGCGGCCTCCTCGGCATACCCGACCGGCGGCATATACATCCCGGCGCTGCCGTAGAGGCGAATGCGATCGCGGATGCGGCCGCCGATCATTTCCGAAAGCGGCACGCCGCGCGCTTTAGCCACCAGATCATAGAGCGCGATTTCAACGGCGGAATAGGTCTTGGCGAGATCCGGGCGCTGTCCCGGGCCGTCCAGAAACGGAATGCGCAAAGCATCGGGATCGGCTAGATTGTGGCCTTCCAGATACGGGGCGATGGTGCTCTCAATGGCGCGCTGCGCTATCTCGCTGGCCGGGCCCGGCGCATAGCCTACCAAGCCGTTATCCGCGGTCACGCGGATCAGCATGGCATCGCGCTTCAAGATGGTGCGGTGGCCGCCGTGGAACGGCAAGTGGATCGGTTCTGCGAACGGATAGGACAGCAGAAACGACCGCACGCTTGTGATTCTCATGCCAAGAGAATCAGAATAACAGACATGGGCAAGAGGGTCGGCGTCACGTATAGCATTCCGGAAAAGCTGAAGCCTTACGCCGATGCGCTGCGCCTGGTGGGGCTTGAGCCGGTGCCGCTGCGGGCTGGGGACGCGGCTTCACTCGATTCGCTCGATGGTTTATTGATCAGCGGCGGCTGCGACTTGAATCCGCGGCTCTATGGCCAAGAACCACATCACGAGACACAGAAGCCGGATGACGCGCGCGACGAACTTGAAAATCGCCTTCTGGGCGAAGCGCTGGAACGCGATCTGCCGGTGCTGGCGATTTGCCGCGGCATGCAGCTTTTCAATGTGTATCACCACGGTACGCTGAATCAGCATGTGGAGGGGCATGAGAAGCCCGCCGCCGAGTTGCACAGCGTGACCGTGGCGCCGGACAGCAAACTGGCCGAGATTTTTGGAGAAGGCGATCACCGGGTGAATTCACGGCATCATCAAGTGGTCAGCAAGCCGGGCGATGGCCTGCGGATTTCGGCCACATCCGAGGACGGCACCATTGAAGGCCTGGAACGCGACGACAAGCGATTTGCCGTGGCTGTGCAGTGGCATCCGGAAGACCAGGCCGCCCACGATGAGGATCAGCGCAAGCTATTTCAAGCCTTCGCCGACGCGATTTGCCCCCATGTGGAATAGGCTTTGGACCATTGGCGTGAAAGTGCCCGATCTCAATCGGGAGCTCGAAATGCATGCCCGCCTGGGCAACGCCGTGGTTCTGGATGAAACCGTTTCCTTCGCCGGCAAGTCGTACCGGCTGCCGCTGCTGCGCGTGGCCGACAAGTACATGCACCTGGGCGAACGCATGATTTATGAAGACGCGCTGGGATTGAATCTGCCGTGCGGGATCGTTCACCTGGTGTACACTTCCGGCGATTTTGCGAGCGAGGTGCGGGCTGCTGAGGCCGCCGGCGCGAAGATGCTGCTCGATCCCGCTGAAATTACCGGCGGATTCGGGCGGCGCAAGATTGCGTTCTTCCGGTCGCCGGGCGGCATGATTTTCGAAATTATCGAAATTCTGGAAAATCGCGTTCCGGAAGTGTAGGTGGGGCAGGTCCCCGACCTGCCAATTGAGAATGTCGGCAGGTCGGGGACCTGCCCCACTATGCCTTTATCGCCAGCTCGCGCCCCATGGTGAATTTCGGACGGCGGCGTTTGCGGATCAAATCTTTTTGCTGCAGCAGCGCCGAAACCAAAATCGGCATGGCGATGGTTGAATCCGAATGGCAGGTCACCATGGACGCGTCCTTGGCGATCTTGCCCCAACTCTGCGCTTCTTCAAACGTGCATCCGGACAGGCCACCCCAGTGCGGCGAGTCGGTTACGCACTGCACGGCATACTTGTGGCCGGTGACGCCGGAGTTCATGATGATAGCCGTGACTTCGGTTTGCTGCACGAAATTCTTGGGCGTGCCGCCGCCGAAGTAAATCACGCCGGTATTTTTCGATTCAGCGACGATGCGCGCCGTTTCCACCACGTCGCCGATCACATCGAACGTGAAGCGGTTGCCGCCCTCATAGCGATTGGCCGCGATGCCGATACCGATCGAGCTATCGGCGACCGCGGGGCAGTAGAGCGGAATGCCGGCTTTAGCCGCCGCGGTCACGATGCCATCTTCTTTCGATCGTTTGCCCAGTTCGAGCCCCAGCAGATTCAGAAATTCACGCGTGGTGTAGGGACGGCTCTGGTCGAGCGAGGCCGCGAATCGGCCGATCCACTGATCGTGCTCGCGGAACTTCTCCTCATCGGCCAGCACGTCGTACATGCGATCGATGAGCGCTTCGCCCAGCGCTACGTCGTCCATCTGATGCGAGCCCTGGTAATGGTAATTGCCCTTGGTCTCATGCAAGTCGTGGAAGAAATTGGCTCCGGTAGAGACCAGGCAATCGATGAGCCGGTTCTCAATCATGCGGACGACCAAACGGCGCATGCCGGCGGGCACCATGGCGCCGCTCATGCCCATCATGATGGTGCAGTTGTCGCCCAGCATTTTCTTCCAGACTTCGAAAGCCAGGCCCAGTTGCTTGCCTTGAAACGCCGTGCCCTGCATGCGCTCGAGGATTTCGGAGGCGGTCACGGCGCCCACAGGATCGAACGGGCGCGTGGGTACGGAGAGAATCCGCTGCTTGCTAGATTTCTTTTTCATGTTGTTGGGAACGTAACAGCTATTGTACTCGGGGCCGGATATTTTCGTTCATTACAAGTCCGTCAAAAATGGCCAGAACTTGTTTGCGGTATACGTAGACCTGGTGCAGCGACCGCCGGAACGACTCTTCGAAATCTCTCGCCTGTAACCACTTGTCCAGCATGGAGCGGGGGACATCGATGTCCTGCCGCAGGGCTTCGATGGAATGGCCGCGCAGGAACAGGCCATAAAAAAAGGCCGCTTCCCGTTGCGGAGCCAGGGGGTCGAATTCGTCTCTCGCCGTCATAAAAAAACCGTCCTTGCCTCGCATGTTTCCCCACAAAGTCTACGAAGGTCCGGGATTCGAGCAACGCTTGCGTCTGGTCGAGCAGGCCGTGGCTCAGGAACCGCGCTTTTCGGTGGCCGCTTCCGATCGCGGATTGTTCGCTGAAATCGCCGAGGAATTAGCCGGCTCCTACGCGGCTGCTACGCGCTTGTTATTTGTTTGTGGCCGCGACGCCGCCGAGCGCATCGTCAACTGGGATTACGGCGAAGCCGGCGCGTTTCCAAAAATGCTGGAGCGCTTCGAATTGCTGGTGGCGGCGCGCGGCGGTGAGTACGCGCCTCCGGCCGAGATGCGCGCCCGCATTCATCCGTTGCGGCTTGGGGAAAACTGCGACAGCATTTCGGCGACCGAGGTACGGCGGCGCATTGCCGCGGGCCTGCCCTGGGAACACCTGGTGCCGGAATCCATCGTGGCGCACGTGCGCGAGCTCTACGCCGGGAAGGCACCGCAGCCCTGAAAATCAACTCTGGGTGTGTTGAGGGTTGAGGGAGGAAATCTCAACCTTGTAGCGCAGTCTGCGAAGTGCTTGGACCATCTTGTTGGCGCGACGGCGCTGGACGGGAGGATCGGATGCCTGGCCCCGTTCGATATAGCGGACCCGGTCGTGAAGAATCTTCCAAACCAGGCGGCCCAGCTTGTGGGCGATGGCCCAGACAGCGGCAGGGTAGCCAAGCTTGGGCAGCCTGGGCGGCCTGGGTGAGGATGCGACGGAGGAAAGGATTTCCTTTCGGAGAACGAGAACTATAGTTGTGTTCCGCACTCTCCTCACGGCCCGGACACAGACCCGCCCAGGAGGCGAACTGAGCAGCTGAGGCGAACGACTGGGCTTGGGCTCCCACCTCGGCGATGGTCTGTTGCGCGGAGTCGGGCCCGAATCCAGGTACTTCGGCCAGCCGGATCACGGCCTCTTCATACGGTTGCATGGTCTCAGCGGCCATCCGGTCCAATAGCTGGACTTGTCGATCCAGAAGCCCTAACCGTTCTAAGAACAACCGCAGCATCTGCCGATGCAGGGGCTGACACTGCGCTCAACGCAGCGCGTCGGCCAGTTCTTCGGTGCTGCATTGCAACCGAAAGTCGCCTAGCTTGGCCAACCGGGTGGGGTCGGTGTGTCCCTCCCCTAGGGCTTGGAGAATCCGCCGGCCGCTCCGACCCAGCAGTTCACTGACCACGCTGGATAACTTGATCCGCGTTTCTTCCAGTAAAGCTTCCAGCTGATTCTGCAGCCGCACTCGATCCCACACCAGTTGCACCTTGGCGCGGGTGATGGTTCGCCAACCACGCTGTTCCGCATCCGGCACGAAGCTCAAGATCAACTCGCCGGCCAGCAGCCGCCGCGTGAGTCGCTGGGCATCCGCAAAGTCGTGCTTGCGCCCTGTTGGCGCACGATTGGAGTGCGCTTGCGCCAGATGTAGTTGCTGGAAGTGTGGCTCCAGATCCAGCCAGATCGGTTTCCAGTATTGTGCGGTGGACTCCATCACGATCTGTTGCACTCCACGTTGCTGCAGTCAGGCCACCAAATGCTCCCGCTGACTCCATCACGATCTGTTGCACTCCACGTTGCTGCAGTCAGGCCACCAAATGCTCCCGCTCACTGGCCGCGGTTCCGAAGCGCCGACTCTCAAACTCCCATTCTTCTGCCGCCGCATCCGTCACCACTACCATCAACACTCTTCCGTTCCTCACCGAGGTCCACACTATCGCACTCACGGGATTTTCATCACCTTTGGTGGGCCGTAGGCCCATGAGGACTCCCTTTGGTCACGGCTCGTTAAGACACGTGTCCTTGCGAGCCGCGACCGTAGGGAGTGGTTGTATTAGTGGCCGGCGGCGTACTGCTTGTGCTTTTCCGCGATGTGCGCCGCTGCCGCGTCGCCTGGGTGAATGATTACGCGGTAGCGGAAGCGCATGGACTGGCCTGCCTCCAGGGTCTTGCTACCATCGGCCGTCTTGTCGTTCAAAAAATCGTGCAGGCCAAACGGATTCACCGCGAACAGGCCGTAGCCGCGCGCGTGCCAGTAGGTGGGATGGCGGAAGTTTTCGGGATGATCCAGAATCGCGATGCCTAGCTTTTCGCCTTCCAGGTCACCGGAGTAATCCACCCACTCCGCCTGCTTTCCCCAGATTTGCTTTTCTGTACGGCCGCCGGTGGAGCTGGTCATTGCGCCGGTGCGCCGTGGGCTGGGAAGCGAATCTTTCGACGGCTCTTCCAGGGCGGAGGCAAGGCGGATCGCGAAGATTCCTTCCTTGGTGTCGCCGAATTTGGCGGTTTCGATGGCGGTGAGGTTGGCGTCGAAATCCAGAATGCGATCCTGCGCGCCGGTGTAGAAAATCATTTTCCGGGATTCCCGCAGTAGCGGCTTGCCGTTGACGTCCTGCCATTCGAATTGGATGGCCAGCGATCCCGATTTCTTGCCGCTGGTCAAGCCCTCTACTTTCTTGAAGGTCATGTGGCCCGTCTTAGGCGTCTTCTGCGACACTTCGTTGTCCCAAAAAGTGAAGCCGTTGACGTCGCCGTGGCCGAACCAGAGGCCGCGATGATGCGGGTGGTCGGTCGACTCGCCGGCGATGGTTTCCATGGGATACCCGCGCGTGACGATTTTTCCCGACGCGGCGCGTAGCGGATACATGTAGGGCTTCATGGTATCGGGGCCGTAGTACAGCGTCCCGTAAGGCTTGCCGTCGATGTGCACGATGATGCGGTTGTCGCCCTGCTCGACTTTCACTTGAGCCGCAAGCGGCAGAAGAAACGTGAGCAGCAGGCAGTAGGGTTTCATGTCTGGACACATTATAGTGGGATTCCGTATGGCGTTCGGCATGCTGCGGCAATTTCTGGAATGGCGGGATTCAGGTGAAAAGACTCCCGCGCAATTGTTGGATATTTGCCTGGAGCGGATTGCCGAACGTGAATCGCAGTTGCAGACGTGGGTGCAAGTCGCGCCGCAGCCGGCAACGGGCGCGGGGCCGCTGGCTGGAATTCCGTTCGGAGCGAAAGACATTTTTGAGACCCAGGGCCTGATTACCGCCTACGGCTCACCGCTCTATACGGGCCGGATGGGTGCGGCGGATGCGGCGCTCGTCGCCCAGTTGCGCGGGCTTGGCGCGGTGCTCTTGGGCAAGACGCAGACCACGGCGTTCGCGTATTTCGATCCCGCGCCCACGCGCAACCCGCGGGATCTTACTCGGACTCCGGGCGGCAGCTCCAGCGGCTCGGCGGCGGCCGTTGCGGCGGGCATGGTCCCGTTCGCTCTGGGTTCGCAGACGCAGGGATCGGTGTTGCGGCCGGCGTCATTCTGCGGCGTGGCGGGGTTCAAACCCACGCGCGGCCTGCTGCCGCTCGAAGGCGTGCTGGCGTTCGCGCCTTCGCTCGATACGGCGGGATTATTCACCCAAACGGCGGACGACATGCAGCGGCTGTGGAAGCTTATGGGATTTCCAGCAGCGCCAGCGGGCGGCCATTCGCTCGCCGTGCCGGCGCAGATTCCGACAGTTGACCCTGAGATGGAGAAAGCGTTTCACGCTGCGCTGGACGGCCTTCGCAGGCATGGTTGGAACGTCGAAGCGCTCGCCATGCCCGCGCGATTTCCGGAACTGCTGCCAGCCGCGCGCCTGGTCAACAACTATGAAGGCGCCCGCACGCACGAGCAGCGTTGGCGCGAGCATGGGTCCGGCATCGGCGCGAAGCTGGCGCAGCTGGTCGAGGAAGGGCTTGCCATTCCGCCGGAAAAATATGCCACCGCGCTGGCGCTCATCGCCGCCTTGAAACAGGAAATGGCCGAAGTGTTTCGAACCCATTCGGTCGTAGCTACGCCGGCCGCGCCCGGTCCCGCGCCCGAAGGCCTGGCTTCAACGGGCGATCCGCGTCTCAACACGCCCTGGACGGCGCTGGGCGTTCCAGCGATTTCCGTGCCGATGCCGGTAGGCGGCGGACACTACAATGACGAGTTCATGAGCGCTCTCCGTGAGCGCCTGGAGCACTACTTCGAATTTCAAGCTCTCGGCGCGGATTGGAAAACCGAGGTCATCGCCGGCGCAACTACGTTCATGACGATGGCGTATATCGTGTTCGTGAATCCGGCCATCCTGCATGAAGCCGGTATGCCGCTGGCCGCGGTTACAGCCGCGACGTGTCTTTCGGCTGCGTTTGGCAGCATCCTCATGGGAGCTGTGGCGCGCTATCCCATCGCGCTCGCTCCCGGCATGGGCCTTAACGCGTACTTCACGTATTCAGTGGTCAAGGGCATGGGCGTACCCTGGCAAGCCGCGCTGGGCGCTGTGTTTCTTTCCGGCGTCAGTTTTCTGGTGCTTACGCTGATTGGCGTGCGCAAGCTGATCGTTTCGGCGATTCCGCGCGAGCTGTACGCCGCGGTCGCATCCGGCGTCGGCCTGTTCATCGCATTGATTGGTTTTCGCAACGCCGGCATCGTGACCGCGCATCCGGCTACTTTGGTTGCGATGGGAAACTTGGGCGCGCCCGCCACGCTGCTGGCCGTGGCCGGACTTCTGCTGATGGCGGTACTGCTCGCCTGGCGCGCGCGCGCCGCAATTCTCATCGGCGTTATGGCGACCACGGCGCTGGGGGCGGTATTCGGCCTGGTGAAATGGCAGCCGGGCGCGTACGGCGTTGCCGACATTACCGCCACCGCATTTCAGCTCGACATTCGCGCCGCGCTGAACGTCGGCCTGCTCGAAATCGTGTTCGTCTTTCTGTTTGTGGATCTGTTCGACAACGTCGGCACGCTGGTCGCGGTGGGCACGCGCGCCGGTCTGTTCGATCGCGCCAACCAGATTCCGCGCATCAATCGCATCCTGCTCGCCGATGCATCCGCCACCATTGCCGGATCGCTTGCCGGAACTTCGACCGTCGTCAGCTATATCGAAAGCTCGGCCGGAGTGGCCGCGGGCGGGCGCACGGGCGTAACTGCAATCGTCACCGGACTGCTTTTTGTAGTGGCGCTTTTTGTGGTGCCGCTGATCGGGGCAATTCCCGCCGCGGCCACCGCGCCGGCGTTGATCGTTGTGGGCAGTATGATGATGACCACCGTGACGGAAGTTCCATGGAAGGATCCGGTGATCGCCATTCCGGCATTTCTCACCATGATGACCATTCCGCTTACGTTCAGCATCGCCAACGGGCTGGCGTTCGGCTTCACGGCGTATACCCTGCTCAAAGTTCTGCGCGGCCAGTATCGCGAAGTGAACTGGGTGGTGTATGCGTTGACGCTATTGTTTGTGGCCCGTTTCATCTACATGTCTAAGGGAGCATAAATGAGAATTCTGTATTTGCTGATTTTTCTGACGGCGCGCGTGTGGGCCGAAGATCTGCTGATTCAGGGCGCGCTCGATTCCGAGCTGGGTCCGCTGGTGGCGGCGCTCGAAGGGAAGCACGAAAGACATATTGGCGCATGGACGTTTTGGACCGGCAGGATCGGGACGCAGTCGGTCGTGATCTCCCGCACCGAGATGGGACCGATCAACGCCGCGGCCGCGACTACGCTGGGCATCGTGAATTTTCACCCCAAGGCCATCATCAATCAGGGAACCGCTGGCGCGCACAATCCTAAATTGGATTTGTGGGACATCGTGGTAGGGGAGAAAACCACTGACTACGGCGCATTCCAATCGAGCCACGGCGATGCCGGCGCGGGCATGGATTCCGCGCGTTGGAAGCCAATCATCCATAAGCTGCGGCTGGATAATCAGAATTTGAGCGATTTTCCCAGCTTCCCCGCCGACTCAGGGCTGGTCGAGCGGGCATTGGGAATCAAGTATGAGCGCGGAAAAGTATTGAAGGGCCATATCGGCTCGGCGTTTGAGTACAACCGCGAGCTGGACCGCATCCAGTGGGTTTTCAAAACCTACGGCACCGACACCGAGGACATGGAAAGCGCTTTCGCAGCCGGCGTGGCCACGGGCATGAAAGTGCCCTTCGTGGCCATCCGCATCATCTCCGACTCGGAATGGAATCATCCCACCTTCGAGCGCATCGCCGGTGAATACTGCGCGCAGTTTGTTCTGGATTACGTCAAGGCGATGAAGTGAGCGCGCCCATCACACCGCGTGAACCAAGTGAGTTGGCGGCAGCGCTGGCCACTGCCGCGGCCGCCAAGCAAACCATCACGCTGAACGGCGCAGGCAGCAAACGCCGCATGGCCGGGCCTGCTGAGCCGTCGGACACGACGATTGCGACTACTGGCCTTGCGCGCCTGTTAGCCTACGAGCCTCGCGACTTGACGATCAGCGTGGAGGCCGGCATGCCGTATGCCCAGCTGCGCAAGATACTGGCGGAGAACCGGCAAATGATTCCGCTCGATCCGCCCTTTGAAAACCAGGCGACGATCGGCGGCATTCTGGCGTCGAACAGCAGCGGCCCGCGGCGGCGTCTTTACGGCACCGCGCGCGACCTCGTGATAGGCATGCAATTCGCGACCCTCGAGGGCAAGCTGATTCAATCCGGCGGCATGGTGGTCAAGAACGTTGCCGGGCTGGACATGGCCAAGCTCATGATCGGCTCCTTCGGAACGCTGGCGGCTATGGCGGTGGTGAATTTCAAAGTGATTCCCCAGCCGGCCGAAGAGGGCAGTGTGTTGCTCTCGCTCGGTACGCTCGCCGAGGCGATTACGGCGCGCGACAATATTCTCAAAGGCGTGCTGCAACCGGCTTCGATCGACTTGCTCAACCCCGTGGCAGCGGCCCAGATTGGCCGCCGGGGGCACGTCCTGGCGCTGCAGTTTGGCGGCAATCGCGCGGTAGTGGAACGGGCGCGCCGTGAAGTTGCCGCGATGAGCGATGGCGTGCTGCTCGACGGAGACGACGAAGCCCGCTTTTGGACCGACGTGCGCAGTTTCACACAGCGCTTTCTGGATAAGTTCGCCGAGGGCGCCGTGGTGAGGGTGGCTTCGACTCTGGCGCAGCTTGATGCCGTGCTGGCGTCGATCGAAACAGCCGCCATTGCGCGCGCAGGCTCCGGCGTTTCGTATGCCTATTTCACTCGCGCCGAGGCGGCGGTTCGCTGGATGTCCGCCGCGGGGCGTCACGGTTGGAAATGCGTGATGGAGTTTTCTCCCTTGGCGCAGAAGCCCGCGCTCGAGCTGTGGCCGTCGCCGGGAAGCGACTTTGAGATGATGAAGAGGGTCAAACAAATGTTTGATCCCGACCGACTATTGAACCGTGGCCGACTCTACCGTCTCATTTGACCGCCCGCAGCAAGCCGACCTGGACCGCTGCGTGCATTGCGGGCTGTGCCTGAACGCCTGCCCGACGTATCGCGAGCTCGGCGTGGAAATGGATTCCCCGCGCGGGCGCATTTATCAGATGGTGCAGGTAAATGGCGGCGCGCCGATCACGGCTTCTTATATCGAGCACATCGGGCTGTGTCTGGCTTGCCGCGCCTGCGAGACCGCGTGCCCTTCCGGTGTCGAGTACGGACGGCTGGTGGAAGCGGCGCGAGCCGACATCGCCGCGCGCGCGCCCGCGCCTTTCATCGCCAGAACGATCCGGCGTTTTGTTTTCGGACACCTGCTGCAGTCTCCCGGCACGCTCATGGTGTTCGGCGCCATGCTGTACTTGTATCAAGCCAGCGGGCTGCAGAGAATTTTCCGAGCTTCCGGATTATGGAAACTGATGGGCAAGCTGGGCCGCCTGGAACAGCTCGCACCTTCGGCTGAGCCGCCGTTCTTTTTCAGCCAGATCGGGAAAACGCTCCCTGCCGAGGGGCAGCGCCGCCATCGCGTGGCATTTCTCGCCGGCTGCATCGCCAACATTTCTTTCGCCCGCCTGAACGAAGCCACGGTGCGGGTCCTGCAGAAAAACGGCTGTGAAGTGGTGATCCCGGCGGAGCAGGGCTGCTGTGGCGCGCTGCACGTCCACGCCGGGTTGAAGGAAGACGCGCGCAAGCTCGCTCGCCGCAACATCGATGCCGTGCTCGACGGCGGCTTCGACGCGATCCTGACCAACGCGGCCGGCTGCGGCTCGACACTCAAGGAATACGACGAACTTCTGGAGCATGACACCGCCTACCAGCAGAAAGCTCGTGATTTTGTCGCGCGGATGAAAGACGTGAACGAATTTCTGGCGTCGATCGAGCTCAACACGGACATGGGCCCCGTTGCGGCAACCGTGACCTATCAGGATTCCTGCCACCTGGCGCACGGACAAAAAATACGCACCGCGCCGCGCAAGCTGCTGGCCGCGGTTCCGGGACTTGTGCTGCGCGAGATGGCCCTCTCCGACTTGTGCTGCGGCAGCGCGGGAATCTACAACGTCGTGGAAAATGAAATGGCCATGTCTCTGTTGGACAAAAAAATGGAGAGCGTGAACGCCACCGCGGCCGACGTAATTGTCACGGCCAATCCTGGCTGCATGCTGCAACTGACGGCCGGGGCGCGCCTGCATGGCCGCGGCCAGCGCGTGGCCCACGTGATCGAGATTCTCGACGAGGCTTACCGCGCCCGCTCCGCTGCTAGCGCAGGCCGGTAACGGGAATCGTGAACGCCACTGTGTTGACAATGCCGTTGCGCTGAAACTGCACCCACACGCGGTAGACCGCTTCGCGCGGGAAGAACACGTCAAACTGCACTTGCGGCAAGCCATCGGGCTGAGTCACGTAGGTGGGATGGCCGTGAATCAGGTCGGTGAGATCGTTGCTTGCGACCAGCATGTGGCCCCACGCGCCCAGATATTGCTCGAAGCCCTCGGCTGGGGAAAGACGAAAGAACAACAGCGTCTTTTTGCCGGCGATGGGCTGCGTCGGCTCGATTGTCAGCTCGACTTTGAGGTTCTCGCCCTGTTTGGGACTGAGGTCGCGGGCCGGCTGCGTCACCGATTCCTGCAGGCTCTTAGTGTATCCGGCGGTGGTGACGATCTTGCTCAGCAATTGCGGCGTCCCATCCTTCGGATAGACATCGGCCAGCAGCGCGTAGTGGCCGGGAGCAGGGAAGCGCGCCGTGAAATCAAAACTTCCGTCGCGCTTGGCTATCGGGTGTTCGTGGGCGAAATACCGCAGGTCCTGGCTCACCAGGAAAAGGTGAAACAGTTTTTCGTGGACGACTTTGTAGTCCTTCACGGCCGCGCCGGATTTCGGCTCGGTGATGCGAAATTGCAGGCGAACGTCGCGGCCCGCCGGAATCTGCGGCGGGGTGGCCTTTACCCGCATTGCGAAACGCATGGGTTCCTGAATTCGCGGCTCGAGCGGCATGCCGCAGCGCGAGCACTTGCCCGGAGCCTTGGAGCGAATGTCCGGATCCATCGGGCAGGAAAACTCAACCGCCGCGGGTTCGGGCGATGGTGCGGGCGCTTGTGCAAAAGAAATCCACAACGCGCTCAACAGCAACGCCCACCTGGTCATGCCGGTTCGTAGGGCCAAACCGCCGTGGTGGTAAAGCCGCCGTCCACCGGAATCACCTGGCCGGTGATGTAGTCCGAACCCTTGCTGCTTAGAAAAACGGCCAGAGGCGCGATGTCTTCGGCGCGGCCCAAGCGCGGATTGGCCTGATTGCCGCGCAGCCATTGCAGCATCTCAGGAGCTTGCCACATGGCGCGATTCAAATCCGTGACGATGTACCCGGGAGCAATGCAGTTCACCTGAATATCGTACCGGCCCCACTCGGCGGCGAGGCCCTGAGTGAGCTGCGTAACGGCGCCTTTGGTGATGCCGTAGACGGA
Source organism: Candidatus Solibacter usitatus (assembly GCA_016185465.1). Taxonomy (GTDB): domain Bacteria; phylum Acidobacteriota; class Terriglobia; order Bryobacterales; family Bryobacteraceae; genus JACPNO01. The sequence continues at coordinate 22,239 of JACPNO010000044.1, read as the reverse complement.
GAGATACGGCAGTCCCATGCGCGAAGTGAGGCTGCCGATAAAGATCACCTTGCCGCCTTTGCCGCGGACGATCATTTTCGCGCCGATGAGCTGCGTCAGCTCCACCAGGCCGTGAAGATTGGTCGCCAGCAGGTGATCATACTCGGCGCGCGTGTAGTTCTCAAACCGCTTGCGCAGGTTCGTGCCGGAGACGTTCACCAGAATATCCACGGCGTCGAGCGACGCGGCAGCGGCGCGAATGGAATCCGAATTGGTGACGTCCAGTTCTAGGGTGGCGGCGGAATGCCCGGCGGAAGTAATCGCCGCGGCCCGCTCGCGGAGTTTATCCACTGACCGCGCGGCCAGAATCGTATGCGCCCCGGCGGTTGCCAGAGCCTGGGCGATGGACAGGCCGATGCCGCGGCTTGCGCCCGCGACTAGCGCCGTTTTACCGGAAAGGGAGAATATCTGATCGAAAGGTTGCAAGCTATTGATTGTAGCGGACCGGTCAAATCCGATGAAACGCCTTTAGAATTTCGCGCATGGAATATTCGAGCGCAATGGGCCGGCCGTGCGGACAGCTCATGGGATATTCGGTGGCGGCGAGCGCGCGCAGCAGCCAATCCATTTTGGTTTGATCCAGGCGCATGTTGATTTTGATGGCCGCCCGGCAGGCGATGGAAGCAGCGATCGCGCGCCGCACATCGTCGAGCGAAGAGGAGCGCAGCTCGTTTTCGGCGATTTCCAGCACTTCAAACAAGACTTTTTCCAAATCGCCGGGGGCGATGTCGGCAGGCGCGCCGGTTACGGCGATGGTCCGGTTGCCGAAAGGCTCGGTCTCAAAGCCGAGGGCGGCCAGCTCGTCGGCGATGCGCGCGTACTCGATCTGCTGCTCGGCGGTGAGCTGCAGCACCAGCGGCATCAGCAGCCGCTGCAATTCCACGGTGCCGGCGGCGCGCTGCTTGAGCACTTTTTCGAACAGGATACGCTCGTGCGCCACGTGCTGGTCGATGATCCAAAGGCCGCTGCGGCCGGCGGCGATGATGAAACTGTCGTGCAGTTGTCCCAGCGGACGCAGATCGGGGAGCGAGGTTAACGACGAGGACACCGGCAGCGCCCCGTCGGGAAACGGTCCGTGGGTATCCGGCACGCGCAGCCGCGAGGGCGCGGGGGCGGGCTCGGTCAGCGGGATCGCCCCCGCGCCGAAATCGAGACGCGCTTCGGGACCACGCGTAGGGCGGAGGGCAAATTCCGGAGCGGTGAAATCCGTCTCATAAGCGGCTGGCCCCACGGGCAGCGCCACAGGCGCCATCGCCCCGTCGGATTCCCCGGCTGCGTCGGCGTTTTCGATCATTTGCGAAAACTCAGAAAATGGCAGGCGCGCGGCCGGCTGTGCCGATGGCGTTACCGCGAACGCGGGCGCCGGCCGCGTCTCTATCAGGCGCTCACGCAGCGTATCGCGCACAAAATCGTGCATGAACGATTGATGGCGGAAGCGCACCTCCGTTTTGGACGGGTGCACGTTGACGTCTACTTCGCCGGCATCGCAGGTGAGGAACAGCAGCGCGAACGGGAACATGCCCGCCGGCATCAGGTTGTGATACGCGGCGGAGAGCGCATGCAGCAGTAGACGGTCGCGAATCAGGCGGCCATTGACGAATACAAATATGGAATTGCGATTGGCTTTCTGTATCTGAGGCCGCGAAACGAAGCCGCTCAAGCGGAATATCCTGGTCTCGCGCGGCTCCGGCTCGACGCCGGGTTCGGACGGCGCAGGCGGCAGCAGCAACTCGCGCTCGCGTACGCCCAAATCGACCAGCTCTTCCAGCGTTCCGCTGCCAAACACCTGAAACACCCGTTCACGCAAGGTCGCGACAGGAGTGACGTGCAGCAGCTCAACCGGACCGTTGCGCAGCTCGAAGGTCTTATCCGGATGCGCCAGGCTGTAGTGGGTGACCAGCGACGCAATGTGCGCCAGCTCGGTTTGATCGGTGCGCAGAAATTTCTTGCGGGCGGGCACGTTGTAGAACAGATCGCGCACGGTGATGGTGGTGCCCTTGCCGCGGACAGTCTCTTCGCAGCGCAGCATCTTGCCGCCGGCGATTTCTACGCGAGTGCCGGTGGTTTCTTCCTCCGCGCGGGTCTCCAGCAGCAGGCGCGAGACGGAAGCGATCGACGGCAAAGCCTCGCCCCGAAATCCCAGAGTCGGGCCGTTCGACTACCTCTCCGGCGGCGATTTTGTTAGCGACCTGGTCGGGGAGAACGCGTATGCGCCCCACGCAGCTATTGTATCGCCACGCCTCGGCGATCCAGCAGTTCTCCGGTCTGCCGCCAGAGATTCAGCACGGAACGTTTGTAGGTGATCTTGTTCTGCACCACGGCCGATTCGGCGTTTACCAGCGCCTGATTGGCCTGCAGGACGAAGAAAATAGTGCTCGTGCCCAGCTCGTACTTCTTCTGCTCGGCTTCCAGGTACTTGCGTCCGAAATCCAGCGCGACCAGCGAAAGCCTGACGCTCTCCTTGGCGCTTTCCAGCTGGCTGATGGCCTGCACCACATTCAGGCGCGCGATTTGCTCCACGTTGCGCACCGCGAGCAGATCGCGCTTTTTTGCGACCATGGAATCCGCCAGATCAGCCGCCGCGGAGCGATTGCGTATCGGCAAGCGCAGTTGCAGGCCGAACTGGTAGATCGGGTAGCCGAATCCGAACATCTGGCTGAGCGCGTCGGGAAAGCCGCCGGGAATGACTCCGATGAGCCCGGTCGTGCCATCGGGCAGCTCGCCGCGTTGATAGAAGTTGCCGCCGCGTCCCTGCGTCGTGTAGAGGCCAAGTAAAGACAAATCGGGGAGCAGCGTATTTTTGAAAGTCTTGATCTGCAAATCGTCCACATCCAGCGCCTGGTTGGCCGCCTTCAAATCGGGCCGGTTAGACAGAGCAATCTGTACTTGCGATTCGGTATCGAGCTTGGGCTCATCGGCGGGAACATCGGCGGTCTCGGTGAGCACGATGGGAAGAGTGCGAATGGCGGGATCGAGATCCGCGCCGATTTGCTTACGCAAGGCGTCCTCGCGCTGCTGCAGCAGATACCGCGCCTGCGCCACACCGATCTCGGCGGTGGCAAAATTCTGCTGGGGGTTGAAGATGTCGAGCGGAGACATAGCGCCCAGCTTAAGCTCCAGCTCGGAGCGCTTCAGGGCTGCATCGGCCAGGGCCAGGGCTTTCTCCTGAACCGCGAGAAAGTCGCGCGCCTGCACCAGGTCCCAGTAAGCGTTTTCCGCGTTGGTCATCAGCTGCAGCACCGAGTCGCGGAAGGAATATTCGGTGAGCCGGAGCCGGCTGCGGGCGGAGGTGATGGGCAGCCGGTTGATGTAGATGCCGCGATTCTTGATCAGCGGCTGGGCAAAACTCACCGACATGTTGGAAGTGATGGTGGGGTTAAACGTTTGGAATCCGCTGTTGCTGACGCTCTTCAGCGTATTGAAACCCACCGTAAAGCTGGTGCCGCTCGAAAGCAGCTGGGTATAACCGAACGTGGTGGGTTGCTGCACGGTAGACAAAGTCGTCGCGCCCTGCAATTGGTCGCTGGCCGGAGTCGTCGACTGCGTTGCTAAAAAGCGCCCGGTAGCGAGCGGATCGAAGGGCCCAAAGGCGCGCGTGATGGCGTTCTGCGCCACATCCACGGTGAGCCGCGAGACCGCGATATCGGTATTGTTGGCCATCACCAGATCGAGGTACGACCGCAGCGAGAGCTCCAGCTTCTTGCCGTCAGCCGCCGGAACGACGAAATCGGCGAGTTTCACCGGCGCCTGCAGTTCGACCTTGGTGATTGTCCGCTTAAACGTTTCACGGAAATATGATGCCTTGGGAAATGAATTGACCTGAGCTAGCGCCGTGGCGGCAGTGCACAGCGCGAGGATAAGAAATCGGGATTGCATAATTTTACGTTATTCGTAGCGAATGGCTTCGATAGGATCGAGCCGGGCCGCCTGCATTGCGGGATAGATGCCGAACAGCAGCCCGATGCCCACCGAAACGCCAAAAGCTACGGCGATGGAGGAGCCGGTGACCACTGTCGACCAGCCTGCCGCCGAGGCGATCAGGCGCGAGAGAGTGAATCCAAAAGCAATGCCAATCAGGCCGCCGACGATCGAAATGAGAACGGCCTCGGTGAGGAACTGGCGGATGATGTCGCCCTGGCGCGCGCCAATCGCCCGGCGGATGCCGATTTCGCGGGTGCGTTCCAGCACCGTAGCCAGCATGATGTTCATGATGCCGATACCGCCCACCAGCAGTGAAATCCCGGCGATACAGATCATGACCACGCTGAAAATAAATTGCGTGCGCCGCCGCTCTTCGAGCAGCCCGGCCGGCACAACCACCGTGAAATCGCCGGCATCTTTATGCGTGGCGGTGAGAATGGCGCGCACCACGTTGGATGTGTCGACCGAATCGGTGCCCGGCGAGACCTTGATATAGATACCGTCGATTTCGTCTTTCAGATAGCTATTGTTATCCTCGAAGCGGCGCATCACGGTATTGAGTGGGGCGATCACCAGGTTATTGCGATTGAGCGCCTGCACGCCCTCCACGTCGGAATCGGCCGAAGCCTGCGGAGTAAGCACGCCGATCACCTGCAGCCAGACATCGTTGACTTTGACGAACTTGCCGATGGCATCGTCAAAGCCTAAAAGATTGATTTTGGCGGACTCGCCCAGGACGCACACCGCCGCCGATCGTTCATTCTCTTCCTGCGTGTAAAAGCGCCCCGCCACCAGCCTCAGGCTGTTGATCTCCATGAAATTGGGCAGCACGCCGATCAACTGGGGCGGCTCCTGCGAGGTTTTCGGCAGCACGCGCTGCGGCTTGAAACGTTTGCGCGGGGTCATCGCTTCAACGCCCTGCACGTTTTCCGAGATCGCGCGGAAATCGCGAAAGGTAAGGCCGGGGGAGACGGCGCGGGTTTGCTGAAGCTCGTTGCGGTCGACCGCCTCGCGGGCCTCGATGATGATATTGTTCACGCCCAGCTGATCGATGAAGCTCATCATCTCCTTCTGCGCGCCGGCAGTGATCGAAAGCATGGCTACCACTGCGCCGACGCCGAAGATCATGCCCAGCATGGTGAGCAAGCTGCGCAGCTTGTGCGCCAGCAGGCTCGAAAGCCCCATTGCCAGTTCAGGAAGTATTCCAGAGAGCATCGCCATGTTACTTTGCTCCGCCGCCCGGCAGTCCAGGCGTGCTTTTCGCGGCGCCCTTCGAGTCGGATTTCTTGCCGCTCTTGCTGGCGTACGGATCGGCCAGAGCGATGATTTCGCCGGCCTTGAGGCCGTCGGCGATCACCATGGTCGATTCGCTGCGCTTGGCCAGCTTGATCGCCCGTTCCTGGAACCGTCCGCCGGTTTGCACGTAGACGACCTGCTTGCCATTCTTTTCGATCACTGCCTGCGCGGGAATGTGAATCGCGTCCGGAATTCGTTCCACGGTGATTTCGACATCGGCCAGCAGCCCGGGACGAATCAGGACGTCCAGCTGGGAATCTTCTTCGGGCGGCGGAGGCAGCTTGGCGTTGGCGCGTTCTTCCTCGGTTCCCAATGCCGAGCTGGCCCCGGACAGGCGCATGAAGTCCATACCGCCGGGAGCGGACGCGGTTACCATGTTGCCGCCACCCGGCCCTCCGGCCGGTGCCGCCCCTGCCGGCGGTGCAACCGGTCTTGCGCCTGCCCCAGGGCCTGCGGCTCCAGCACCGGCGCCCGGCGCGGGCACTCTCATCACCATCTGTCCACCGCCCGGACCGCCCGGCCCACCCGGTTTTCCCATGGCTCCCGGTGGCGGCGCCGGCGGATTTTTCTTGGCGTTGCGCTCGGCGGTTTCGATGATACGCCGGACGTCTTCCTCTTTGGCTCCCAAAGCGGTGAGAAGCTGCCGCATGTCGATGGAAAACACCACGTCGAACTTCTTGGCCGGATCGCCGGAGAAAATATTGGCGCTCGCGGTCGCGCTCATGCTTTTGATTTTGCCGTGAAACTGCTTGTTGGCGACGGCGTCGAGCTGAATAGAGACATCCTGGCCTTCATGCAGGTTGGCGCGGTCGAGCTCGCCCACACGGGCCACTACTTCGAGCTCGGAAAGATCCAGCACGTCGGCCACCGGAATGCCCGGCTGCAGCGTGTCGCCTTCGCGAATATCGGGAATTTGCATGCCAGGGAAGAAAAAGCCCTGGCCGCGATTCTGCTTGATGGCCACCAGACCGGTGATCGGGGAAAGCAGCTTGGCCTGGGCGATTCGCTGCTGCTCGCGGGCGACGTCGATCATGCTCTTGTTACGCGTTTCGCGCAGCACGGCGATCTCGGCCAGGGCCTGTTCCTGGCGCGATTTGATGTCGTTTTCGAGCTGCTTGAGCTTGCGCCGGGCTTCCTCCAGGTTCAGGACATTCTTCTTGGCGTCGATCTCGGAGAGCAGCTCGTTGCGCTTCACTTCCAGCTCGGCGCGGCGCACGGCATATTGCGCCTTGAGCATGTCGACCTTGTCCTGATTGTCGCGGATGGCCAGATCGGCCTGCGCTTTCTTGATCTGCTCGTCGATCTGCTCGACTTCCAGCTGGGTTTCCTCCAGCGAGGAGCGGCGCTCGGAGTCGTCGAATTCGACGATCAGATCTTTGGCGTGCGCCATGGCGCCGAGCGGCGCCAGACGCGTCACCTGCACGGTGCCGAAAAGATTGGGCGCGGTAAGCGTGGCCGACCGCACCGCGCGCAGCTCGCCGCGGGCATAGGCGCGAATCACTACGTCGCTGCGGCGGACTTTGGCGGTTGCCACTACCTGCTGCCGCTGCGGCATTTGCTTCAGCAGCGCGTAGCCTCCCCAGCCCGCGCCTAGCACGACCAACAGCACAATCAGGCGAATAACGATTTTTTTCATGAGGGAAACTCTCTGGCCGCTCGCAACCGCATGTCCGGGGCTACAGCTTCTTGCGGGCCCGTTTGGCCGCTTCGGCGGGATTTTCCAGCGTCACCACCTCGCCCTCTTTGAGTCCGCTCAGCACCACCAGGTCATCGTCGTTGCGCTTGCCGACCTCGATGGTGCGGGTGAGGAATTGCTGGCCTTTTTGCACGTAAACCGTGGGCTTGCCATTTAGCTGAAAGCTGGCCCGCACCGGAATCAGCAAAACATTGGGCTGGCTTTCGACGATGATCTGCGCGGTGGCGCTCATCCCAGGCCGCAGCCGGTCGTCCAGATTCTTCAACGTGGCGCGCGCCGGAAAAAGCTTTTCCGGCGGCCAGGTGCGGAACACCAGCGCGGCGATAGGGCTAATCCAATCCAACTCCGCCGTGAATTCCTTTTCGGGAATGGCGTCGACGCGCAATTTCACCGGCTGGTTCAACTGGAGCTTGCCGCGGTCCACTTCTTCCAGCTTCAATTCCAGGCGCATCTCGGTAAGGTCGGGGATTTCAGCAATGGCGGCTCCGGTCCAGGCTTTGTCGCCTTCTTTGAACGCCGGCGGCGATTGGCCGAACGATCCGCCGGCGCGGAAGTTGGGCAGGATATTCACTACGCCGTCGATGGGCGCGCGGATCACCATCTTGGAGAGATAGCCTTTGGCCAATTCGACGTCGCGGACGGTCTTGTCTTTTTTCTCGCCCAGGCGCTCCATATCAGCCCCGTGCGACATGCTGCGCGAACTGATGGCGGTATGGACCTGCTTCAATTCGCCTTCGGTGACGCCGACATCAATGCGATCCTTGGCGCCTTCGATCTCAGAGAGGATCTCGGCTTTGCTGGCCTCGAGCTTGGCGCGCTCCACGTTATACTCGGCCGACATCAGATTCATGTTGTCCATCTCATTTTCGATTTTATGAGTGGCTTTCGTCTGGACAATCTCGCCATCGGCGGTGCGGACGCTGGTACTCTTCTCGATGTAATTCTGCTCCTGCTGCACGGGGTCGAATTCGACAACCACGTCGCCCTTTTTGACCGGCTTTCCGGATAGGGCGAGCTTGACGATGCGCGGGTCGGGCACCTGGGGAGCAGTCAGGATCATGGAGCGGGTGCTGCGAATCTCACCGCGGTTCTTGACGCTGATGATGAAATCGCCGCGGCGCACGCGCGCCACCGCCACGTCCACTTCCGTGGTACCCATTCCCGAGTAGCGGTAGGCGGCATAGCCGCCGCCGGCGCAGAGAGCGATCAGGACGGCCGAGACAGCCGCGCGCTTCTTGGCGGTGTTCTTGGTCTGGCCGAGTTTTTGTTTGGGTTTTAGATCTTTGGACATGGGGTTAATCGTTATGAAGTGATGGTTCTACCTACTGTTGACGCTTTTCCTTGTCAGGCCGGTCCAGTGCGACGACGTCGCCCGCGGCCAGGCCGGAGCGAACGGCGGCCACCAGGTTGTTCCTGAGCCCCAGTTCGATCTCGCGGCGCTGCCATCCGGAGGATCCGCGCAAAAAGACAAATGGCTTGGCATTGGCGCCTTCCTGGTATACCGCTCCCAGCGGCACCACGGGAGTCTGCTTTGCCGATTCGATCGCCACATCCGTGCTCGCCGACAAATCCGGGATCACCTTCGGGTCCATCTCGTCGAGCTTGACGCGGATGGGGATTTCCCGCATATAGCTGGGGCGCCACACGCCGGGCTTCGTCATGGCCCCGATGCCGGCGATGTGCGCCTTGAGTTCCAGGCCCGGGTAGCCGTCCAGGCGCGCAATGGCCTTCTGGCCCAGGTGTATTTTTTCCGCATCCACCTGGTTCATGTTGCCGTTAATCACCATCGAGCTCGGATCGACCACGAGCATGAAGGTCATGCCGGGCCAGACCTGGTCGCCTTGCTGCACTTGTCCGAAATCGCCGCCCCGCCAGATGCTTTGCATTACCACTACGCCATCGATGGGGCTGCGCAGCACCATGCGCTCGACATTGAGCTTGGCCCGGTCCAGTTCCAGCTTGCCCTGATCCCGGTCCACTTCGGTCGAGCGGATCTGCGCGCGCTGGGTTTCGTCCACCAGCTTGATTTCCTTCAATAGCTGTTCGTAGCGAGCCTCGGATTCCTCGACAGCCAGCTTGAGTACTTCGGATTCGATGGCGGAGCGCACTTCAGCCGTTTTCATATCCAGCCGGGCCTTGTCCAGGTCCGCTTTGGCAGCTTCCACAAGCTGGGCGTGCGCGTGCTTCAAAACGGCCATATCCGCCTTCATTTTCTTGATATTGGCGTCCAGCTGCACCACGGTGGCCTTGAAATCGTCGATGCGGTTGATTTGATACTGGCGATCGAATTCCGCCACGATATCGCCCTTCTTCACCTTCGAGCCGGGGCTGGCAACCTGGGTGAGCACCAGCGTAAAATCGCCGCCGCCTCCGCCGCCCATGCCGCCACCACCGCCGCCGCCTCCGCCACCACCGCCCCCGCCGCTCGAGCGCTGGGAACTGCTGTTCAAGTCGATCGATGTGGAACCGAGGCCGCTCGCGCCCATGGAATTGCCGGCCTGCGTGGCATTGGCGGAGCCGGACTTGCCGCCGCTCTGCCGGTCGCCGAACCGGTTGGTGCTGCCGCGGAGCGCGCCCAGGCTCGAACCGGGTCCGGTAGCCGAGCTGCCTGGCGATGAGGACGACGAAGAAGACGCATTCGATCCGCCCGCGCTGCTGTTGCCGCTGCCGCTGGATTGATCGGGAGTGCTGGCCGACGTGGAGGCGCTGGTCGCGGCTGAAGAGGTGCTGGGATTATTTGCCGTTGCGGAATTGGCCGCCGTGGAAGTGGAGGCCGTGCCCGCCGTGCCGCCCTTTGAAGGAGGCAAGTAGGGCGCGGTAACCGTGATCGGCGCATTGCCAACGATCTCCTGGCTGGCCAATACGCCGCCGCCGCCAACCCTGGTGCCACGGAGTCGCGGCGCCATGATTTGGGCGAATCGCTCCGCCGCGACAACTCCGCTGATCCGAACGCTGAGGTTCACATCTCCGCGCGCGATGGTTGCTGTGCGCAGAGCCGCGGCATCCCGCTTGCCTTTGTCCCCGGAATTGGCCTGGCGGTTGAAATACGAGCCGACCGCGGCCACCGCGACCAAAGTCAGCAGCACCGGAATCCAGATCGATCGTCTGTGGGGCTTGCTCACGATAACAGTCCGTTTGCCTACGTAATCTTACACTTCTTCTATCAGATTGAAGACGAGAAAGGAGCCCTTCAGGTTAGGGGGCTTTTGAAAGAATCTCCTAATCCTCACTAATTATCTGAATCTAAACAGTTTATACGTAATTCACACAGTTGTCAAGGAGCAGGCGGTTCCGTGTTATCGTGAAAAGCGGTGTCGTCTCCCCTTAGCTTTCAGCTTGCCCAGTACGAAGGCCCGCTGGATCTGCTGCTAGACCTGATCCGCAAGCAGCAAATCGATATTCGCGATATCCCTATCGCTACCATCACTTCGCAATACCTGGCTTATATGGAGCGGGCGCGGGAGATGGATATAGACCTGGGCGCGGAGTTCGTCTACATGGCGGCGACGCTGATTCATATCAAGTCGCGCATGCTGCTGCCGCGCGATCCGGCTCTGGGCCCCGATGGCGACTCCGGCGAAGATCCGCGTCAGGAACTGGTAGACCGCCTGCTCGAGCACGAAAAATACAAGAACGCGGCCGAGATGTTGCAGCAAAAACGAATGGTCGAGGAAAACGTCTGGAGCCATCCCCAAATGACCGAGTTCGGGGCCGGCGAGGATCCGGGTCTGGCGGTGACGCTGTTCGATCTGGTGAAGGCGTTCGGCGAGATTCTGGAGCGAGCTCAAAACCGCCCGACCTACGAAGTCCAGAGTGAAGATGTGACTGTTGCGGAAATGATCGGCCGTCTGCGGCAGGCGATCCTCGACGCCGGCGACGGACCGGTATTCATTCTGCAGCTATTTGAGAATCTGCGCAGCCGGCGCGCCATGATCGCCATGTTTCTAGCTGTGCTGGAATTGGTAAAGGTGCAAGCCGTGGTGGTGCGTCAAAAAGACATGTTCGGGGAAATCGCCCTGCAGCGGCACGAGCGTTTCGATGAGGCGCTCGCATCCGAGGAGCCGGTGACCGACGTCGAAAAGGACTATAACTAGTGAGTCAAGGAACGGCTATGGAACCTGCTCCCGCCCGTGAAGAATCGATGACTCCGGAGGAGCTATTGCCGGCGGCGCCGGCCCCGGAAGGCATGGCGTCCGACGATGTTCGCCTGCAGGCCATGCTCGAGGCCGTGGTCTATGTGACGGAGGAACCGCTGAGCGTGGAAGAGATCGCCCGCGCTCTGGGCGAGCCCGCCGAACGTGTCGAAAAGCTGCTGGACCGGCTATCGGCCGAATACGAAAAACCGGAGCATGGCATCGCCATCCGCGCTGTGGCCGGCGGCTACAAAATGGCAACCAAAGCGGAACATCACGAAGGCGTGCGGGCGTTCGTCAAGAGCCTGCAGCCGCCGCTCAAGCTTTCTCTGGCCGCCCTCGAAACGCTGGCGGTGATCGCTTACAAACAGCCGGTTACGGCGCCCGAAGTGCTGGAAATTCGCGGCGTGCAAGGCGCCGGAGTGCTCAAGACGCTGCTCGACCGCAAGTTGATCGCTGCCGCCGGGCGCAAGAATGTCATCGGCAAGCCGATTCTCTACAAGACCACCAAAGAATTTCTGATGCAGTTCGGATTGAACGACCTGGCCGAGCTGCCGTCGCTCAAGGAATTCGAAGAACTTCGCCGTCTGGCCATTTCCGATGAGACCGTGGCCGTACCGGCGACTGATGAAGTTCCGCCCGACGACGCGGAGCCCAACGCGAGCTGAGATGCCGGAAGAGAGACTGCAAAAGATACTTTCCCGCACCGGAGTCACCTCCCGCCGCAAGGCCGAGCAGCTCATTCTGGGAGGGCGGGTTTTCGTCAACGGCGCGGCCGTCACCGAGCTTGGCAGCAAAGCCGATCTGGATCGCGATCACGTCAAAGTGGATGGCCGCCTGCTGCACAATCCCAAGCGCATGGTGTACCTGGCGCTCAACAAGCCCACCCAATGCGTCACCACGGTGAGCGATCCGCAGGGCCGCCCAACGGTGATGGATCTGCTGCGCGGCGTGAAAGAGCGGGTCTATCCGGTGGGACGCCTCGACTATCACAGCGAGGGGCTGCTGCTGCTCACCAGCGACGGCGAATTTGCCAATGCCATCACCTCCGCCGCCAACCATATTCCGAAAACGTACCTGGTGAAGGTGAACGGCACGCTGAGCTCCGAGCAGGAACAGGCGTTTCGCGACGGCCTGCCTATCATGGGACGCCGCACTGCACCAGCCGGCCTTAAGCTGATGCATCGCGCCGAGAACCCGTGGTACGAGGTACGGCTGGTCGAGGGCCGCAAGAATCAGATCCGCACTATGTTCAAACATCTGGGCCGGCTGGTAGAGAAACTGAAACGGGTAAGAATCGGCCCTCTCGAATTAGGCTCGCTCAAGCCCGGCCAATTCCGTCATTTGAGTCAGGAGGAAGTCGAGCGCTTCCGCAGAACTTTTGCCCGCCGGGAATCCCGCGCCGGCGCGAAAATTCTCACGGCCGCGCCCCATTAAACCCTATGTCCCCGGCCTTCGATATCATCCGGAACACCAGCACCATCGCCGTAGTTGGCCTTTCGAGCAAGCGCTACCGGCCAAGCTACGGAGTCGCGGAGTACATGCAACGCGCCGGGTATCGCATTATCCCGGTGAATCCGCATGAGACCGAAGTGCTGGGCGAAAAGTGCTACGCCACGCTCGAAGACGTGCCTGTGCCGGTCGACATGGTCGATATTTTTCGCCGCTCGGAATTTGTGCCCGACATCGTGGCGGCGGCGATCCGGATTGGCGCCCGTTCCATCTGGATGCAGGAAGGCGTCATCCACGAGCAAGCCGCCCAAACGGCGCGGGACGCGGGCCTGGCGGTGGTTATGGACCGCTGCATCCTCAAGGATCACCGCCGCATGACGATTAGGCAGAAGGCGAGCTGAGCTTCTCAATCTCCAGTTGATCGCCGCGCTCGGTGTGAGTGGCCGCGATTGCTCCGGCCGGCAGTTCCAGCACCGAATCCGCCGGCAGACACACGGAAATTCTCCAGGGAACCATGTGCGGCCGCAGCTTGCGCACCTTGAGCTTGCTGTCCAGGTAAAGGACGTCGATAGTGAACTTCATGAAGAAGCTGTGCACGCCCTCGCAAGGCGCGATCCACAGCCCTTCGCCCGCGGCGAGACCGGTGTGTTTGAGCAGGCCGGTGCGGCGTTTGGCGCTGGTATCGGCTACGTCGGCACGATCGGCCAGCACCGTGTTGCGCGTGAGATTGCGTACCCGAATCGGCAAGTTTCCACTGTACACCAGACGCAGGATTGGAACGTTTGGAGCCAGTGCGGCGTATCCTAAATTCAAATGCGATATTCACCGCTGATTCTTGTGTTGACGTTTCCTCTTTTCGCGCAAGAGGGGGGCTGGACGCATTATGGCGCCGACGCCGGCGGCTCCCGCTACGCGCCCCTGAAGCAAATTGACCGCGGCAACATCGGCAATCTCAAAGTAGCCTGGACGTACCACACCGGCGCGATGCTGCCGGAGTCGGAACTGAACAAGAAATACGCATTCGAAGCCACGCCCATTCTCGCCAACGGCATGCTTTACCTGAGCACGCCGTTCAATCACGTGATTGCGCTCGACCCCGCCAGCGGCGTGGAGAAATGGAAATACGATCCCGGCGTCAAACGAGATCAGGAATATTCCGAAGTCACTTCCCGCGGCGTGGCGGCTTGGACGGACGGCAAAGCAGCCGCCGGCGCAGCGTGCCGGTCGCGCATTTTCATAGGCACGATCGACGCCCGCCTGATCGCGCTCGACGCCGCGACCGGCCGGCCGTGCGCCAATTTTGGATCGGCGGGGCAGGTGGACCTCACGCGCGATGTCGGATTGCGCGACCGCGGCGATTACCAGGTAACTTCGCCGCCCACGGTGGTGGGCGATGTGGTGATCCTCGGTTCATCGATTGGCGATAATCGCGCGGCCGACGTAGAGCGCGGAGTGGTGCGCGCGTTCGATGCCCGTACCGGCGCGCTGCGCTGGACCTGGGATCCGATTCCGTGGTCCAAGCAGAATACGCCCCGGACCGGCGCCGCCAATGCGTGGTCGGTGATTTCCGCCGATCCCGCCCGCGACCTGATTTTCGTTCCCACCGGCAGCGCCAGCCCGGATTTCTATGGCGGCCAGCGTCCCGGCAATAACGCCCACGCCAATTCGGTCGCGGCCTTGCGCGCTTCAACCGGCGAGCTGGTCTGGGCGTTTCAAGTGGCGCATCACGATTTGTGGGATTACGACGTGGCGTCGCAGCCGTCGCTGTTCTTGTTCGACGGAAAAATTCCCGCCGTCGCGGTGACTACCAAAATCGGCCATCTCTTTTTGCTTAACCGCGAGACCGGAAAGCCACTGCTGCCTGTCGAAGAGCGTCCCGTGCCCAAAAGCCGCGTGCCGGGCGAGGAGGTGTCGCCTACCCAGCCTTTCCCCAGCAATCCGCCGCTGGTTCCGCAATCGCTGACGGCCGATGACGCGTTTGGCGCGACGTTCGAAGACAAGAAATGGTGCCGCGACAAAATCGCATCCCTGCGCAACGACGGGCTGTTCACGCCGCCCAGTCTGGAAGGCACCCTCGCGTTTCCGGGCAACGTGGGCGGAGTGAATTGGGGCAGCGCCGCCATCGATCCGGAGCGTGGCATTCTGGTTGCGAATACCGACCGCCTCGCGTTCATGATCAAGCTGATTCCGCGCGATAAGCTGGCGGAGGAGCGCGACACCGCGCGGAAAAACCGGGTGGCTGGCGAATTCGGCCGCCAGACCGGGACTCCCTACGCCGTGTATCGCGAGCCACTGCTCTCCCCGAGCCGCCTGCCCTGCAACCAGCCGCCGTGGGGCGCGTTGGTCGGTGTCGATTTGCGCACGGGCAAGAAGCTGTGGGAAGCGCCGCTGGGCGGCACGATGGGATCGCTGAACCTGGGCGGCCCGATGGCCACCGGCGGCGGCCTGATTTTTACCGCCGCTGCGATGGACACTTACTTGCGAGCTTTTGAAACGGCAACTGGGAGAGAGGTTTGGAAGACCGAGCTGCCGGCCAGCGCGCAGGCCACGCCGATGTCGTACAGCGTTGGCGGGAAGCAGTTCATTGTGATTTGCGCTGGGGGACATGGGAAGTTGGGAACCAAGCAGGGCGATAGCGTGGTGGCGTTCACGCTGCCGTAGGGAAGACCGCTCCCTTTGGTCGCGGCTCGTAATCGGCGCCCGACGTTACTCAATCCGCATTGGACTTGAACGAGCCGTGACCAAAGGGAGCGGTTTCCGTTATTTCACGACAACTTTATCCGTTGCCTGATTCGCGTATTCGTCTTCTACCCGCACGGCGATGGTGTGCTCGCCGGGCGCGACATCGTCAAGCGTCAGCTCGTAATCGAGCGCGAGCGAATCCGACAGCTTGCCCACTGGCGTGACGAGCGTCCATTCGCCGCCATCGAGTGAGTACTCCGCTTTCGAAATCACGCTCAGCGCATCCGTAGCTTTCCAGCGAACGGTGAGTTTGCGGCCCGTCGGCGCAGCGGCCAGCCCGGAAATGCGCGGCGGCGTGTTATCGATCAGGAATGGGTCGCTCTCGATCGACGCCTCAAGCGCGTCTTCCTTGGTGTTGCCCGGCAGATCGGAGGCGGTCACGCGAATCTGATATTCGCCGTCGGGAAACGCGGTTGAGTCCCAGCTTAAGTGCCGTTCGCGCACTTTTTCCTTGAGCAGCTTCCATTCCGATTCCTTCACGCCGCGGATGTGCACCGAATAAATCATCGCGTCGCCATTTTCATCGACGGCGTTCCAGCGCGCGCCAATCGCACCCTTGGCGTAAAGCATGCTGGGCGTGCCGGTATCGAGCGAGATTGACGACGCCGTGCGCGCCCGTTTGCCGAGCGGCGGCAGGCTCAGCGTCTGCGAAGGCCCGGAGGGCGGCGATGGAGCGGGGAAGCGATAATTCGCGGGCGTGACTTCGACTTCTTCCAGGCGCGGCGCGACATTGCGGGCCAGGTAAGCGACTTCGATCGCGTCCAGCTGCGGGGAGCCGCCGGCGGTGGACAGCGTGGCCTTCCATTGGAAAAACCGCGAAGCTGGCGAGGTCGTACGCGCCCCATCCGCCGTGCTGATTGCGTCCGACCATTCACTCCAGTTCTTTTCGGGTCGGTCCAGATTGCCGCTGCGCGTGCGTATCGCGACGCGCCCGCCGTGGAGCGAGCCCTTGAAGCTCACGCGCCCCCACAGGGAAAACAGGCCAGCATCGAACACATCGCTTTCGATAGAGCCTTCCGCCGCCGGGCCTGGCCCGATCTCGTACACTTTGCCGACATTGCCGGTGGCCGCCAAAATTTTTCCGTCGCGGCCAGTCGCAAAAGCAGTTACCTGCGTGGGTTCGAGATTCAGCCAGACCGTGTACAGACCATCGGAATCCAGACGGTAGATATGGCCTTTATTGCCGGTGCCGATGAGCGCGCGCCCCTCGGATTCAAAGCCCAGGGCGTACGCGATATCCTGCGCCGTAGAAAAAACTTTCTGCGGATGGCCATCCGGGTGAATGCGGTAAACATCGGAGCCGCCGGCGATGGGCGCCGTTCCGGTCACCGCCAAGCTGGGTGGCGGCGCGGCGGCGGTGACGCGGGGTTGATTGGGACTCATGGCCGGCGCGGCCGGAGCCGGCGCAGGCGCGGGAACCGGTGTCGCAGCGGATGGCGTGCCCACGCCGGCGGCGTAAATCGAGCCGTCCCTGGCCACAGCGACGGCCGTAATCTCGCGCTTGGCCATGTCGTACACCACAAAGCCTTCACCGGCCGGGGAAATACGCAGAACCAATCCACCGGGCTCGGTGCCGGCGATCAGATTACCCTTGCCGTCGAGAGTGAGCGAGCGCACATGGGTTTCGTCGCTCTTGAAAAACATTTTCCCTTTGCCATCCGGAGAGACGCGATGGATTTCGCCTTTGTCTCCGGTGGCGACGAACAGATCGCCCTGCGGGCTGAAAACCATGGCCCAGATGTATTTGCATTTGGGATCGTAGAAGACTTCGCTCTTGCCATCGGCGGCGACGCGATAAATTCTGCCGTCGGGCGAGGTGGCGGCAAAGACGCGGTCCTTGCTGTCCACGGCGATGGCGTGAATCTCCAGCGCTTCAAATTCGGCCAGCGTTCTTTTCTCGCCGCTGGGGGAAATGCGGTAAAGCTTCGCGCCGGGCCCTCCACCGGTGTAGAGATTGCCCTTGGAATCCTGCGCCAGCGCCCACAGATACGCGGACGTCGAGTCGAAGCGCTCCTCGGATCGCGGAGCCAGCGTCAGACGGCCATCGCTGCGCAGAGAGAGGTTCTTGAGCACGCCTTTTTCGAAATCCTCGTAGTCGGTTTGCACCCAGCTGCGAGTGTGGGCCGCGCGGGATGCGGGAGCCGCGGCGGCCACCAGAAGCGCAAGACATACAAAGCCGCGCAAATGCGTGAAAGAATTTGGCATCGAATGGATTTACTTTACGTTGATCTTGAGGGTAAAACTTCCGTTGATGACGTAGTCGAACGGAATGGAGGCCTGCTCGGTGGCGCTTTCCGGAGACGTCACAATCGGGCGGCTGGACGTGCGCCCGGACTGCATGACGTTTAGTACGGAAGCCGGAACGCTGGGCATCATCTTGTCGTCGTAGTAGGCGGTGGGAGACGCTTCGAGCAGCGCTACGTAGAGCCGGTTGTTGCTGCGCTCCTGGTTGATGAGCGATACGGTCTGCGGCACATCGATCGAGCGGCTCAGCGATCCGGCGATGCTCTGGACGCGATTCAGCGTGTCGGCGTCGCCCAGCAGCACGCGATGCTCGCCCCGGGCCACGCCGGCGGGGATGTGCACTTTGATCTCGCGCTCGATGCGGTCGCCGCGGTACGGGCGCAGAAAGACCCGCACCGGAACGTCTTCACCGGCGCGCGCTTCGCTGGTCGCTGCCCACGCGTTTTCGATGGTGGCCACGCGGCGCTCCGGCAATAGATCGACCGTCACACTGACCCGTTTCACGCGCGGCGTGTTTACCGGGTTCAAATACAGGCGGCTGAATTTGTCGCCCCACCATCCGGCCAGCAGGATGGGCGCGGGCATGGGCATGTCGCCTGAAGCCTGCATGGTGTTGAGCGACAGGCCGGCGGCGCCGCCTTCGAGCTCCACTTTGCCGTTGAGCCGGTAGGTGGCTTCGTCCATGAATTCGTTGAGCCCGGAAACGGAATTGTACAGCGTGAGCATCATCAGGTACGGGGTCCACTTTTGCTGGTCGAAAATGTTGAAGCGGAATTCTTTTTCGGCGCGGACGGTATCGCGTTCCCCGAAAGAGCGCACCTTGACGGAGACCGGAATCATTTGCGTCTCTTCGCCCAGCACGCCCATGATGCCGCTGTGGCGGTCCTGATGCAGCGCGCCCACGATCTCGGTCGCGTTGGCGAATTTGTTGGGCTGGAAAGCGCTGGCCAACACCATGAGCACCTCGCCTTTGGCCATCGGCATGGTGACCGGCCCCAGGTTAAAAAATGGATGCCCGAACGCGAGCACGCGTTTGCCGTCGTTGTAGGTAACAGTGCCCACGCCGGTGACGCTCATGTCGCCCGAGACCAGTACGCCCGCCACCACGTCGCCGGGCGCAAGCGAACTCTGCCATCCCGCTGCCGGCTTGGTGGTGTACATCGCGCTGCCGGCGCCGCCCTGCACGGCGGTGATGCCCATTTGCTGGAACAGCGGGTTAAACTCACGCAGCACATTTTCCTGGAAACCCGAAAACGCGAGCGGCATTTCAATCGGCGTCATCAGCGGCGTTTGCGCGGGAAGATTGGACGCCGCGCCCGCAGCCACCAGTTGTCCCAGCAATTCACCAGGCACGGCGATCTGGCTGCGCGCCTGCACTTTGTCGGGAGTGCGCGCGTCGGTGGGGCGCGATTTGTCCAGATCGTTGATTTCGAGCATCAGCTCAATCGGTGTAATTCCGCAGATGGCATCCGGGGAAAAAACGCTGAGCCGCAGAGCGATGGCGCCCACCAGTTTGCCGTCGATGTAAACCGGGCTGCCGCTCATGCCGCCGGCCACGTTGGTACGCTGGGCTTTGCCGCCTAACTTCGCCAGAATCGTATCCTGCTTGGGACCCCAGGCGTTCTTCCACACGCCGATAATTTCAACCGGAATGGACTCGGCTTCGGTGCCCTGGAACACAGTCCAGGCCTCGCCTTTCATCCCCGGCTTCAACTCCGAGGACTTCATGATTTCGACTTTCCCTGGGCGGGGCCGCTGCATTTCAGCGGAAAACGCGGGACCTGCCGCTAGCGCGGCTGCCACGAGCATCGTGGCGAAATGCTCTCTCATGCTGCCTCTATCTTACTATGACGGCGCCCGCGCCCGAATGGAAGGCGAAAGGCGCTCCATCCCTTATAATAAATAGTGAATGCATCAGAAAAGAACTGAGCGAGCACAGGATCTCGACCCGCAGGAGACATCCGAATGGCTGGAAGCGCTGGATCAGGTACTGGATGAAACCGGGCCCACGCGCGCCTCCTACCTGCTGGAGAAGCTGACACAGCACGCCCGCGAGGCCGGCATCGCGCCGCCCATTCAGCACAATACGCCGTACGTGAATACCATTGCCGTGGGCGATCAGGTTCCCTACCCGGGCGACCGGGCCCTCGAAAGGCGCATCAAGAGCCTGACCCGCTGGAACGCCATGGCCATGGTATCCCGCCAGAATAAGTTCGATCACGGCATTGGCGGGCACATCGCAACGTACGCCTCCATCGCGACGCTGCTCGAAGTGGGGTTCAATCATTTCTTTCGCGGCAGCTATGACGACCAGCCCGGCGATTGCATTTATTTTCAGGGGCACTCTTCTCCTGGCATCTACGCCCGCGCGTTTCTGGAAGGACGCCTGACCAGCGGCCATCTGGAAAATTTCCGCCACGAGCTGCGCGACACTCCGGGTCTTTCGTCCTATCCACATCCCTGGCTCATGCCGGACTTCTGGTGCCTGCCCACCGTCTCCATGGGTCTGGCGGCCATCAGCGCCATCTATCAGGCGCGTTTCATGCGGTATCTGGAAAATCGCAAGCTGATTCCCGTGACGCAGCGCAAGGTCTGGGCGTTTCTCGGCGATGGCGAGATGGACGAGCCCGAATCCATGGGATCGATCACGCTTCCGCCCCGGGAGAATCTCGACAACCTGATCTTTGTGATCAACTGCAACCTGCAGCGGCTGGACGGGCCGGTGCGCGGCAATGGCAAGATCATTCAGGAGCTCGAAGCAGCATTTCTCGGCTCCGGCTGGAACGTGATCAAAGTGCTGTGGTCGTCCGATTGGGACGAGCTGTTTGCGCGCGACAAGAGCGGTCTGCTGATCAAGCGCATGGAAGAGTGCGTGGATGGCGAGTTCCAGTCGTTCAAAGCCAAGGGCGGGGAGTTTATCCGCAAGGAATTTTTCGGCAAGTACCCGGAGCTGCTCGAACTGGTTGCCGACTGGACCGACGAGAAAATCGGGCGCCTGCGCCGCGGCGGCCACGATCCGGCAAAGGTCTTCAATGCATTCAAGGCCGCGGTCGAGCATACCGGCCAGCCTACGGTGATTCTGGCCAAGACGGTTAAAGGCTACGGCGTGGCCGAGATTGAGGCCCGCAATCCCACTCATCAGCAGAAGGAGCTGAACGACAAGGCGATTCAGCTATTTCGCCAGCGCTTCGATATCGCCCTGCCCGATGACGTGGCCAACAACGTTTCCTTCTACCGGCCGCCCGACGATAGCCCCGAGATGGCTTATCTGCATGAGCGCCGCCGTCTGCAAGGCGGTCCGGTTCCGGTACGGCGGCCGCATGTAAACCAGATCGCAGCTCCGCCGCTGGAATTTTTCTCCGATTTGCTGGGCGCCTCCAAGGCTCCTCACCCCTCCAGCACCATGGCGTTTGTGAAGCTGCTCACCGGGCTGCTTAAGCATCCGGAGCTCGGCAAGCGCGTGGTTCCCATTATTCCCGATGAAGCCCGCACGTTCGGCATGGAATCGCTGTTCCGCCAGTTTGGAATCTACGCCTCGGGTGGACAGCTCTACAAGCCGCATGATTCGGAAATGTTTCTGTACTACAAAGAGCAGAAGGACGGACAGATTCTGGAAGAGGGCATCACCGAAGCCGGCGCCATGGCGTCGTTCACGGCCGCTGGTACGGCGTACACCAACTTCAGCCTGGAGATGATCCCGTTCTACACGTTTTATTCGATGTTTGGATTCCAGCGTGTGGACGACCTGATCTACGCGTTCGCCGATGCGCGCGGCAAGGGCTTCCTGATGGGGGCGACCGCCGGACGCACTACGCTGGCCGGTGAAGGCCTGCAACATCAGGACGGCCAAAGCCACGTTCTGGCTGCGACCATTCCCACCTGTGCCGCTTATGATCCGGCTTTTGCCTACGAGATTGCGGTCATCATTCAGGACGGCATCCGTCGCATGTATCATGGCAAGGAAGATCGCTTTTATTACCTCACTCTTTACAACGAAAACTATCCCATGCCGGCAATGCCTGAGGGCGTTGCCGACGGCATTCTCAAGGGCATGTACCGGTTCAAGGCGGCCGCAAACGGCGCAGCCAAGCTTCAGCTTTTCGGCAGTGGAGCGATTCTGAACGAAGCCGTTCGCGCGCAGGAAATCTTAGCGGACAAGTTCAGCGTGGCAGCCGATGTGTGGAGCGTCACCAGCTACAGCGAACTGCGCCGGGATGCGCTGGAGATTGAGCGCTGGAACCGGCTGCATCCGGATCAGCCGGCGCGCCAGACATATGTTGAGCAGGCGTTAAAGGGCGCCGGCGGTCCGATTATTGCGGCCACCGACTACATGAAAATGGTGCCCGATCAGTTGGCGCCCTGGCTCGATGGACGTCTGGTGAGTCTGGGAACCGATGGTTTTGGACGCAGCGAGAATCGCGAACATCTGCGCCGGTTCTTCGAGGTGAATGCGGAATCGATCGCGGCGGCGGCGCTGTCCCGGCTCGCACGCGACGGGAAATTCGATCCCGCGCGAGCGGCGAAGGCGCTGGCTGAGCTGGGACTGGATCCGGAAGCGAAGAATCCGGCGACAGTGTAAGACTGGCGTTTGCGGGCGAAATCAGCCAGAATAAGACGGGCATGACTCCGTTAGATCCAACCTACGTCCCTCTGCTCACTTTCCTTGGGACGCTGCTGATTGTTGCTGTGGGGATTCTGTTCAACAATTCCCGCATC
>JACPNO010000043.1:26652-34155 GCA_016185465.1 Candidatus Solibacter usitatus | reverse complement strand
TTTCGCCATCCCGCAACACAAACACCATTGGAGTTTTGGACTGCATCTGCTTGACGTAGTAGAAGTTTTCCGCGTTGGTCTGGTCCGGCGGCACGGGTTTTTTGGCGGGAGCCCGGCGCGGCGCGATCTGCTCTTTAATCTCGTTGAAGGACGGACGAATGAGTTTTCGGTTAACAGACTCCACGGGCCACCTTCCTAGCAAAGTATGATTTCAGTTTATCGTTGGTTCAGATGTCGTGCTTGGACTTATAAATAACACAACGGGGCTGGGGGTGGCAATGCGTGAGCGGGGTGGTCCCCGACCCGCCCTTCACGGTATGACGGAGATCCTCCCGCGAATTGAAGCCCCTCTTCTCTTGGATTCTGCGAGACTTTGCCTCCCATACAGGCAATTTCAATCCGTGATCGCCCAAGACCCGTTGATTATGTAGTGCTGGCCGGAAAATACGGATTAACACTCTCAACCGCGCCGCCACAAACGGCGGAGTTCACGGCTGAGGAACGCCGTCCCGATCCGATTTTGACAAATTCATGGCGAACTTCAACGGGAACGCCTACGCTATCGGAGCTTTCGTTCCGGTTTTCGCCCCTATGCCGCCAGCGGCCGGTGCTTGCCTCTATTACCGGCGGACCACTTCGAGCGACCCTTCAGCCGGCCGCCACACCGCGCCCGCGGGCCGGACTTTCTTGAGCACGATGGTGCCGGCCGGAGCGTCGGCCGGAGCGATCAGGCGGGCACTGCCGTTCTTATCGAGCGAGCACCAGTTCCGGACCACGCCGCCCGAAATCGGAGAGTCTTTCACTAGCCAAAACGCCACATCGACGGCGCTATCCGGGAATTCTTCCATGCTCACTGCATAAGCTTCGCCCTGGCGGACCCGGCTCGGAGTAAAAATCACCTTTACCGGCGCGAGTGAGGCAGGCGGGGGCAATGCCACTTCAACGTATTGACCGGAGCGATTCTCAAACGCGTGGTCATAGAGCGACAACTCCGCGGCGTCGGCATTAGCAAGATCGCGGCGCCGGTCCACCCAAATTCGTGGATCCGCATACAGCAGCCGAAACAACCAGGTGCATTCCCAGCTTTCCGGCGACATCGGATCGTTCACCAGCAGGACATTGGCGCCTGGCCTCAAGGTCCCGCGCAATCGCGGCAAATCGGATGCCGCGGCCCGCAGATTTTCTTGATCGGTGAGCAGCGGACGCAAGGCATCAGTGCGATAGTTGCTATACACCACCAGCAAGGCGGCGGCCATGGCCACGCAAAACTGCGGCTGCAGCTTGCTCGAGATTCGCAGGTAACTCACGGCGGCATCGCGCGCTGCCACCATAAGGAAAGCGGCGGCGAGCGCCAGGCCAAGCATCGGAATATACATCACAAAACCGGCTCGTGGCGGCACCACGACCACCGGAACCAGCGCAACGACAAAGAAAAGCAATCCGAACCACAGCAGCTTCGCCCGCCATATCAAACCAGCGATGACCAGCGCCAATGCCGCGCTCAACGGCAGAGCCGGAAAGAGCAAACGGTAATAGTGCGCATACGCATGTCCGACAAGATCCAAGGAAAATTGCGGATGATACAGCGGATTCGCGCTCAGCGCATTTTTGGTCAGCAGCTTACTGGTAAGAACGGCGGCGGTCAGAATGTACATCAGGATCAGGCAGCGATTCAAACTCCGGCGAGGATAGAAAATCTCATACGCCGTCAATATGACAGGCAACGTGAGCGCCATTTCCTTGGATTGCAGCGCCAGCAAGAGCAGCGTTAGAAGGATGAGTACTTGAATCCACGAAAAGGAACCGTTACTTCGCCTCCATTTGACATAAACGCAGATTATCGTGAAGTAAAATGCGCCGCAGAGTAAGTCATAAAGGGTCGCTGAGTCGTAATACAAATCGAACAAGGCGGGATGGTAGCAGAAGATCAGCGCGGCGAGGAACGCCATCTCGGCGGAGTCCGTCAAAATACGGGCCACCTGGTAAACCAGGGCGATGTTGGTGAATAGCAGAAGAAAGCAGAAGACGTGGAAAGGAACCGGATTCATACCGGCGCCAAGAAAGAGGAAGCGGTACACCACGCCGCCGAACGGCCGGTATGAGGGCAACCAAACGAGGAATGTATCCGCGCAAAGCCGCCACAGCGGAATCTCCCAGTATCCGTGCAAGCTCTGCACATTCATGAGATCGTCGCGGGAAAAGTAGGAGTCCAGACCGCGCCACGTGAAGCTGAGGAAGTAGCAGGCGATCAGAATGGCGCCTCCCCATGCGAGATAGAGGCGTGGAGATAACCAACGTGGCATCGACGTCACATGGTATCAAGGGGTGGAGCGTAGAGTGCCCTTGAGCCGTCAAAAGCACGGCGCCACGGCGTGGCACTTCGCTGTGCGCGGCGCGCGCTAAAGCTTCTCCAAAAGGGAACACGCTTTTGCATGTCCCGGCGCCCGCGCATGTACTCACAGAGCCGCGACTATAAGGAGCGGTTTTGGAGCGCCATCCTCAACTCACTTTTTGGTTTTCTTGAGTTCCCCGGTGAGCACAGCCGCGAACGCTTCCGGGTCGAGCGAGCCGTTGTACTTTTGTCCGTTCACGTAGAACGTCGGCGTGCCTTCGACTCCTGCCGCGTCCCCTTCGGCGGTCTCTTTCTCCACCTGCGCCTTGAACTTGCGCGAATCCAGATCGGCCTTGAAGCGATCCATGTTCAAGCCAATCTGTTTGGCCCAGCCGAAAATATGCTCGCGCGAGAGATCGCGGAAGTGCGCGTACATGATGTCGTGCATTTCCCAGAACTTGCCTTGCGCGTGGGCGGCGAGCGACGCCTCAGCGGCCAGCGCGGCTTGCGAATGATTGCTCAAAGGATACTGCTTGAAAACCAGCTTCACGTCTTTCGGAAATTTTTGCAGGACAGCGTTGATCTGGCCGACGGCCTTCGCGCAGAACGGTCACTGATAGTCGGAGAACTCAACGATCGTGAGCCTCGCATCCAATGGACCTTTGAAAGGAGCGCCCGCCACGGCGATTTTTACGGCAGGCTCAAGAACCGGCATGGGCTGGGAGGCGCGTTCAGCGAAACTCTTGTGAATCTCCGCCACGCTCTTGCCGGCGAGCACCGCCTTGATAACCGCTGCCGCCAGCGGACGGCTGGTGGAGCACTGCGGATCCTTCACGCGGCACTCGGCAAGTTTCATATCGCAGCCGCAGGTACATCCCTCGGCGCGCAGAATGTCGAGTACTTGTTTTTTCTGCTTGGCCGATACGCCGCTGAAGTCGACAAACGGCAAGTCGGTCATGGTGCGCCAGTCGGCCGGCGGCTTGGCGGCTTGCGCGGCGCGGGCGTCCCCGGCGGCAAGGCCGAGCACCAGGGATGCGGCAAGCGCGAACGCACAGGGCTTAGTCACCTTCCCATTATGGATTCTTTTGAACCGGAATTGCATCCTTAGGGTATGAACTCTTTCCAGCCGACCGAACGCACCCAGGTGAAGCGCCTTCCCAAGCGCGGTGTGTACGACCGGGCGGCCATTTACAAAATTCTGGACGAAGCCTTTCTCTGTCACGTCGGTTTTGTGGTGGACGGCCAGCCCTACGTGATTCCCACCGGCTATGCCCGCGCGGAAGACACGCTGTACATTCACGGCTCGGCCGCCAGCCGAATGCTGCGCGCGTTGAGCGGCGGCGTGGCGGTTTCGGTTACCGTAACGCTGGTGGATGGCCTGGTGCTCGCGCGCTCGGCATTTCATCACTCCATGAATTACCGCTCCGTGATGGTGTTCGGAACAGCGACGCCGGTCGAGGACGCCGCCGGCAAGATGCGCGCTCTGCACGCATTCACCGAGCATGTGATGCCCGGCCGCTGGGAAGAAGTTCGCGGACCGAGCGAGCAGGAGCTCAAAGCCACGCTGGTGCTGGCTTTGCCGCTAAGCGAGGCCTCCGCCAAAGTCCGCGTTGGCCCTCCCGTGGATGAGGATGAGGACTACGCGCTGCCGGTCTGGGCCGGCGTGCTGCCGCTGCAATTGACGGCCCAAGAGCCGGTCGCCGATCCGCGCCTGCCCGCCGGCGTCGCCGTTCCGGACTATGTGAGGAAATACAAGCGCGGCTAGCTCGCGGTTTGGTAGTGTCTGAGCAGGCACTACCCGCGGTTTGCAACCGCTGGGAAAGTCGGCTACGTTGAGAGTGGAGGAATGGGTGAGTGGTTGAAACCGGCGGTCTTGAAAACCGTTAGCGGGGTAACTCGCTCGGGGGTTCGAATCCCTCTTCCTCCGCCAGTATCAGCAGCGCAGTAGTATCAGCCCCGGAATCTCAGCGAACGTTCGCAGGTCGCGGGTGGCGACCCGCCCGCCGTTGGCCATGGCCGTTGCGGCGATGATCAGATCGCTCATTGCCACCCGCGCGCCCCTGGCCGCGGCTTCTTCCCACAGCCTGGCGTGCAGACGAGCCGCTGTTTGATCAAACGCAATCACCGGCACCACATCCAGCAGACGCTCGACAAATGCCTCGCGGCGGGCGCGCTGTTCGGGTTTGGATGTGCGGTGGACGCCTCGCAGCAGGCCGGATGCAGTCGCCGATGCCAGGGCGATTTCGTCGTCATCCGTAAAGGCTATGGCGTCGAAAGCCACCAACCCGCGGTGAAGGGCGGCGAGCACGCTGCTATCAATCAAGGTAAGCATGGGTCGTTGGCGGCTGCGGCGGCCTGCTCGTCCCAGTATGCGGCGTCGGGTCCAGGGACGTAACGCAGGAAGTTGGACAAGGCTGCAACGGAACATTGCGCGTAGCGAACAGGCGAGATGCGGCAAACCGGCTCGCCGCCGCGTTGGACCAGAAACTCTTCGCCGCGATAGACCACGCGGTTGATCAGATCGGAAAGATTGCGTGCCGCCACCGTCGCCGATAGATCCGATTCTTTGATTTTCATACTATACGATCATTGCACAAGATTGATAAATTTTTCAATTTGTATGTAAGTGTAATATTATCTAGTGTTTGACTATCTGAGATCGGTGTACTTTCCAAGCTTGTCCCAATCTGTTCGCGTGATTCCATTGAGATCCCACACCACTCGGCCATCGCGCAGAGTAAGCTCACACTCCAGCTTCTGCGTCCCTTTCATGCGCGCGCCGAATACGTCGACGAAGCCGAAGTTCCCCTTGGCGACGCGCAACACCGCCACGTCGGCTGGCGCTCCCACCGACAGATGTCCCAGCTCCTCATGCTTAATCTCGCGCGCCGGATGCCAGGTGGAGCGGAGAATGACCTCGTCGAGGGACATGCCGATGTTGAGGAACTTGGACATGACGTTCAGCATGTCTTTCATGCCGGCGTTCATGCTGCTGATATGGAGGTCGGTGGAGATGGAATCGGGTACGAAGCCCTGTTTCACGGCGGGCACCGCCTGCCGGAAAAGGAAGCTGCCGCCGCCGTGGCCCACGTCGAAGATCACGCCGCGCTTGCGGGCTTCAAACAGGTAAGGGCGCACTTTGCCGGCGTCATCCAGCATAGGGACCGCGTCCAGGTACGTGTGGGTGTAGATGTCGCCGGGGCGCAGCTTCTTGGTCACCAGGTCCTCAAAAGGCCGCTCCGGCCTGAATGTCCCGAAGTCTACGATCACCGGAATGTTGGCGGCATTTCCGGCTTCGATCGCCCGCTCGACCGGCGTCCATTCCGGGCCCGTGTAGTGCGCCGTCTTGACACCGACGACTACCGTCTTATAGCGCAGCGCCTGGTCGGCGGTGGCTTTGGCATCCATGTCGTTCAAATCCTGCTCGATTGCGCCGCCACCCATGCCCTTGCCCACGATATTCAGAAACGCCAACACCCGCGTGGTGGAGCGATCGATCACGCGATCCTTAAAATCCGGAAAGTTACGCCAGCCCGAGCTGCCGGCATCGGCTACGGTGGTGACGCCGGCACGCAGCGTGAAGCCATCGGGGTAGACGCTGTTGTCGCCCGAATACGCGCCGCGCATGCCGGTGCCCGCGTAGACGTGGACATGCATATCCACCAACCCAGGGGTGACGTACAAGCCGGCGGCGTCGACCACTTTCTTGGCTCTTGAGCGATCGATATTCGCTGCGACGGCGGCAATTTTTCCGTCCTGGATGGCGACGTCGCGTACAGCGCTCAACCGGTTCTTTCCGTCGATGACGTGGCCTCCCTTGATGAGGAGATCATATTGGGCTTGCGCGAACGCAGTGGCGGCGATGAAGAGCAATACGCAAAATTTCATGGCTAACATTCTACTGCGGGCTGCGGCGAAACCGCTCCTTATAGTCGCGGCTCTGTAAACTAACAAAGCGGTTTCGTCGGGCAAATCAGCGATGTTGATCGAACTGCCACGCCGTCGCAACAATTTCGCGTAAATCCGAATGCTTCGGCTGCCATCCGAGTATTGCGCGCAGCCTGGCGGAGTCGGCCACCAGCGCGGGCGGGTCGCCATCGCGGCGCGGGCCCATGACGAACGGGACTTTTTTCCCGGTAACGTCTTCCACCGCCCGAATCACTTCGCGGACGGAATGCCCGGACCCGGTGCCGACATTCAAAGCCATACTCGCCGCGTCCGGCGCAAGCAGCGCTTCGAGCGCCAGAATATGCGCTTCCGCCAAATCGCTGACGTGAATGTAGTCGCGAATGCAGGTGCCGTCGGGGGTGGGGTAATCCTCGCCGAATATGGTAATCGGCTCACCGGTGCGGATGGCGTGAAACAACAGCGGGATGAGATGGGTTTCCGGATCGTGCTCCTCGCCCAGGCGGCCCGCCGGATCGGCGCCGGCGGCATTGAAATAACGCAGCGCGATGCTGCGCAGCGCATGAATGCGGTCGAACCACCCGAGCATCGTCTCGACCATCACTTTGGACTCGCCATAGGGGCTCACGGGGGCGAATGGCAGCTCTTCGCGAATAGGCACCGTGGCCGGGGTGCCATACACGGCGGCAGTTGAGGAAAACACCAGGCGCTTCACGCCGTGGCGAATCATGGCCGTGAGCAGCGTGAGCGATCCGCCGACGTTGTTGGCAAAATACAGCTCCGGCGCCCGCGCCGATTCGCCCACTGCAATGAACGCCGCGAAGTGGATCACCGCCGCAAACTGTTGCTCGGCGAAAACCCGGTCCATTGCGGCGGCGTCCGAGATGTCCACTTCGCGTAGGAAGCGGGGATCGACAGCGTGGCGGTGTCCGCGGGAAAGATTGTCGGCTACGGTAACCTGATAGCCGCGGGCCAGCAGCAGTTGGACGGTGTGGGAGCCGATGTAGCCGGCGCCGCCGGTTACTAGAATGGCTTGATTCCGGGAAAGGGCCAAAGCCAATTGTACATTCCCGGAACTTCCGCTCTGACCGAGACGTACTTTTTTGACATGAGCACGTTCATGCAAGATCTCCGTCTGGCTCTGCGCATGCTGCTGAAAAGCCCGGGATTCACGGCGGTAGCCGTCGCCGCGCTGGCTCTGGGCATTGGCGCGAACACGGCAATTTTTTCGGTGGTGAATGGCGTTTTGCTGCAGCCGCTTCCCT
>JACPNO010000043.1:0-26641 GCA_016185465.1 Candidatus Solibacter usitatus | reverse complement strand
TTCCCTTCAAGGACGCCGACCGGCTGATGCAGTTAGCGCGCAAGTATCCCGACGGCATCGGCGACTCCACTTCGATTCCGAAGTTCGTGATGTGGAAACAGCAGAACCGTGTGTTCGATGCCGTGACCGCATATGATTTCGCTGGTCCAGGTCTTAACCTGGGCGGCGATGTGCCTGAGCAG
This sequence comes from Candidatus Solibacter usitatus, assembly GCA_016185465.1. GTDB lineage: Bacteria > Acidobacteriota > Terriglobia > Bryobacterales > Bryobacteraceae > JACPNO01. The sequence continues at coordinate 26,459 of JACPNO010000043.1, read as the reverse complement.
GTCAAAGGCATTCACGTCACCGCTGAATTTTTCGCTGTGTTTAGCGCCGATCCAGTCGTAGGCCGGGCCTTCAATGCCGAGGAGGACCGCCCCGGCGGCCCGCGCCTCGCCGTGCTCAGCTACGGCTTATGGAAGCGCCGCTACGCCGCCGATCCCGCTCTGATTGGCAAATCGATCAACCTCAACGGCGACCCGTACACCGTAATTGGCGTTTTGGCGCAGAGTTTCCGCTCCTATCCACCCGCCGACATTTACATCCCGCTGCAAGTCGACCCAAACAGCACCAATCAGGGGCATTTTCTCGCCGTCGCTGCAAGGCTCAAGCCGGGTGTCACCATCCAGGCGGCACAAGCGCAGATGAAGGTCGTTGGCGAGCAATTCCGCCAGGCTAATCCGGATTGGATGAATAAGAACGAGAGCGTGAGCGTGATTCCGCTGCAGGAGAGCATGGTCGGAAATACCCGGCTGGCGCTGCTGGTGCTCACCGGCGCAGTGGGCTTCGTTCTGCTGATTGCCTGCGCCAACGTGGCCAATCTCCTGCTGGCGCGGGCGGCCGCTCGCGGCAAGGAGATCGCGATTCGTACGGCCCTGGGGGCGGGCCGCTGGCGGGTGGTCCGCCAGTTGTTGACCGAGAGCCTGCTGTTGTCGACGCTCGGCGGCGTGCTCGGACTGCTGCTCGGATCCTGGGGACTGCGCGTGCTGCTGGCCATCAGTCCAGGCGATATTCCACGCGCCGCTGAACTTACCTCAGCCTCCCTGCTGGGCTCAATCGACATCAGCGTTTTCGCCTTTACACTGGCCGTCTCGCTGCTCACCGGCGTGCTGTTCGGGCTGGTGCCGGCGCTGCAAATCTCCAAACCGGATCTCAATTCCACGCTCAAGGAAAGCAGCTCCCGCTCGAGCACCGGCCGTCACCATTACGCGCGTAGCGCACTGGTGATCAGCGAAATGGCGCTGGCCCTGGTGCTGCTGATCTGCGCCGCCCTTCTGATTCGCAGCTTCGCCGGCCTGCGCGGCGTCAACCCGGGATTCGATCCGCATCATGTGCTCACCCTGCAGGTCTCCCTCAACGGCTCCGGTTACTCGACCACTTCGCGCGTAGAGCTGCTATCCAAGCAGTTAATGGAACGCATCGAGAATTTGCCCGGAGTGGAGGCGGCCACCCCCAGTATCATCATTCCTCCGGAGGGCGGCGTAGATCTGCCGTTTGTGATCGAAGGCCGGCCGCTGGCAGCCGGCGATAAGTTTCACGGCGACGTGCAGTGGCGCTACGGAGGACCGCATTACTTCAGCGCGCTCAAGATTCCCCTCTTGCGAGGCCGCCTCTTCACCGAACAGGACACCGGCAAAGCTGCGCCGGTTGCAATCATCAGCGAAGCCATGGCCCGGAAGTTCTGGCCTAACGAGGATCCGGTCGGGAAGCAGGTGACGATTGGGAGGGGCTTAGGGCCGGAGTTTAACGACGCCACGCGCCAGATCGTGGGTGTGGTGGGTAGTGTTCGCCAGGAAGGGCTAAGCAAGCCGCCGTCTGAAGGAATTTACATCCCCTATGGCCAGGTGCCGGATGGCATGACGCTGCTCGCCAACAAGATCCTTCCAGTAAGCTGGATCGTTCGCACCAAGACCGAGCCGCGCAGCCTAAGCGGGGCGATCGAACGCGAATTCCTGGCCGTTGACCGGCAATTGACAGTGGCGAACATCCGCACGCTCGATCAGGTGCTCACCGAGACCACTGCGCGCCAGAGCTTCAACATGCTGCTGCTGACCATTTTTGCCGCGATTGCGCTGATGCTGGCGGCGATCGGCATTTACGGCGTAATGTCGTACTCGGTGGAACAGCGCACGCACGAAATCGGCATCCGCATGGCGCTCGGGGCGCGCGGCAACGACATGCTGCGCCTGGTGGTGGGACAGGGAATGCGCCTGGCCGTGATTGGCGTCGGGGCCGGATTGCTGGCGGCTTTTGGCTTGACGCGGCTTCTGGCGTCGCTGCTTTTCGGCATTAAGGCGAGCGATCCGGTAACGTTCGGATCGGTGGCGGCGATTTTGGCGGCAGTAGCGCTACTGGCCTGCTACATCCCGGCGCGCCGGGCGACGAAGGTGGACCCCATTATCGCGCTGCGGTACGAGTAGCCAAACCAAGGCAGAGCAAAATCAATTCTGTTCCTTCGTGGGGCGGGTCCCTGACCGGCCCTTTTTTTCCGGTGCTAACATAATTCCGTGTCCTACCAGCATCTGCTCATCGAGCGTGAAGGTTCCCTCGCCGTCATCACCCTGAACCGTCCCCAGCGCCGCAACGCACTGTCGCTCGAATTGATGCAGCAGCTGATTGCCGCCCTCCACGAAATCGGCGATAGCCGCGAAATCCACGCCGTGATCCTGGCCGCCGCCGGCAAGGTCTTCTGCTCCGGCCACGATCTTTCCGAAATGGTGGGCCGCAACATCAATGAATACCGGCACATTTTTGACGTCTGCACCGAATTGATGGAGAAACTGCAATCTATCCCCCAGCCGGTAATCGCCGAAGTGCAGGGCATCGCAACCGCCGCCGGCTGTCAGCTGGTCGCCACGTGCGATCTGGTGATGGCGGCAGAAGAGGCGTCCTTTGCGACTCCGGGCGTGCGCATTGGTCTGTTCTGCACTACGCCCATGGTCGCGCTCAGCCGCGCCGTGGGGCGCAAGCGGGCGCTGCACATGCTGCTCACCGGCGACCCGATCGATGCGCACACCGCCGCCGACTGGGGCCTGGTCAACCGCGTGGTTGCCACCGCGAATTTGAAAGCAGAGACTCGCGCGCTTGCCGTACGCATCGCCGAAGCCAGCAGCCTCGTGATCGGCATCGGTAAACAGGCGTATTACACGCAGATCGATCTTGACCAACCCAAAGCCTACGCCTACGCCAAAGAAGTCATGAGTATGAACGCGCTCGCCGCCGACGCGCAGGAAGGCATCTCAGCGTTTCTCGGGAAGCGTCCCGCCTGCTGGACCGGCCAGTAGCCGGTAGATCACGAAAGTGCGCGTGCGCCCGATGGGAGCATAGTTCGCCAGCCACGGCCGCAGTTCCACATAGCCGTCCATCGCCAGCGCCGGATTCAGCAAGCTCAGGCCATCCACCACGAACGTCGGACGGGATTGCGCCACCTCCTGGCGGCGCGCGGCGGTAAATTCGCGGTCGACGGGTTGGGATTGCGTCAGGTGCCGGTCGGCGGGGACGCCGGTGAGCGGCTGGCAATCGAGAAAACGCGTGCCTGCCGGCAGGCCGGTGTACACGAACATTTCCGGGCGGAATCCCCAAACGAACAGCGTGTCGCCGGGGCGGCTTGCACTGCGCATCAAGAGGGCGGCGGCGCGGCTGTCCTGATCCATAGCGACGTCGGCCCAGCGGCGGTCGCCTCGCGCCAGAGTCACGTAACGCGGTCCGAAACGGATGAGCGGCAGCAGCAGCGCGGCGAGCGCAATCACGCGTTTCGCGCCCAGCAGCACCATGCCCCGCGCCGCAGCTAGCGTGAGCACCGGCAGGAGCTGGAAAAAATAGCGCGGGAAAAAGCGCCAACCCAGCGTGACCGCGGCGAAGGAGATGATAGCCCACGCCGCGAAGCGCCAGGCCAGCGTACTTTCCCGCCGGATCCAGAACCACGCCGCCGCGATCACCAGCGCGGAATGAAAACCCAGCCAGCCTGCGGTGCGTTCGATGCCGGTGCGCACCGGATTCTCCAGAAACGTGCTGCCGGCGTAGAGCCAGCCCCACTTCCACACTTGATCGATGTGCGCCACAAGCGACCCCTGCGACGCCATCCAGCCCGCAGCTATGCCGTTGGTTGCCGCAAACCCCAGCAGCAGCAGCGGCCACGACTGCCAACTCCAGATGAAGCAAGCGGCGAGAACAAACAGCCCCTTGGTGTGGACAAGAAACGCCACGCCCGCTACCGCGCCACTCCAGAGTGCTTTGCCGCGAAATGCCAGATAAACGGCGGCAATGTGCGGAGCCACCATCAGTAAATCCGCGGCCAGCGGCGTCACCACAGCATGGAAATCGAAGATCAGAAAAAATGCAGCGAGCCCGGCAGCCCAGTAGGCTTCCCGCTCACTCCAAAGATTTCGCGCAAAGACAAACAGCAGCCCGCAGACTAGCAGCCCGTAAAGCGCGCCCGCCAGCCGCAGCGGCCACCCCGTGCGGGCGCCCCACAGCAGATAAACATCGGCCAGCAGGGGCGGCTTATCGAACCAGGCATCGCGGTAAAGTGTTTTGCCTGCCTCCATTTGAGACGCCGCGGCCATTGGCAGGGTCTCTTCGGCCCAAAGGATGTCGAGGTGGCAAAACCGCGCGGCTAGAAGCACCAGAAACACCGCGAGAAAGAAGCCTGCCCTGTTCATCGGACCTTTGACTGACTATAGCGAAGTTGAATCCGCGACGATCTCGTTTTATAGTAGGCAAAGAAAAGGCGAAACATGGCGGGCATGGCAGAACAGCTAGCGCTTCTGCAGCGCAAGGTCGCGCGGATCGATCGCAAATACGCCTCGCCAGTGCCTCGCCCCGCTCCCGGAGGCGCGATCGAGGAAGTCGTTTCCGGCCAGGTAGTTGAGACCGCGTTCGGGGAGCATTTCGAGACCGAGCGCCTGTACGAGAGCCATCGGAGGCACGGATCGGTCGACATTTCGAGCCTGATTGAGCTGCCCGAAACCGTGCTGGAGGCGCTCTCCGAAGGCGCGATTCCCCAGGCGCACCCGCGTACGTGGGCCTTTCTCGACACCGAAACCACCGGCCTCGCGGGCGGTACGGGCACCTACGCGTTTCTGATCGGCGTGGGCAGCATCGATGCAGCAGGGTTTCGTGTTCGCCAATTTTTCATGCGGGATTACGGCGAGGAGCGCTCCGTGCTGACTTCGCTAAGCCAGTACCTCGAGCGCTTTAGCGTGATGATCACCTATAACGGCAAAGCCTTCGATCAGCCGCTGCTTGAAACCCGCTTCCGCATGGTGCGCACGCGCCCGCCGTTTGCGCGCATGGAGCATCTGGATCTGCTTCACGGCGCCCGCCGCTTGTGGAAGCTGCGTCTGGCCAGCTGCCGGCTGGTAGATTTGGAAAACCAGATTCTGGGCGTTGAGCGCCAGGGCGATCTGCCGGGCGAGCTGATTCCCTACTACTACTTCGAATACCTGCGCATGCGCCAGGCGATGAGGCTGGTGCCGATTTTTCATCACAACGCAGTGGATATTCTGACGCTTGCCTGCCTCACCGCCATTGTTCCGGCTGCATTTGGCGCGCCGGAGGAACTGGCCGCGCGGCATGGCGCCGATCTGGTTGGCTTAGCCCGGTGGTTGGCGCAAGCCGGCCGCGCAGAGCCTGCGCTCGGATTGTTCCGACGCGCGGTGGATCTCGGCATGCCGGACAATCTGCTGTTCCCTGCTCTGGTCGAGATCGGCTTGCTGGAAAAGAAGCTGGGACGCGATGCCGAGGCCGTGGCCGTGTTCACGGAGCTCACCGAGTCGCCGAACTGCTCGCAGGGACGGGCCTATCAGGAACTGGCCAAGCACTATGAGCATCGCGAGCGAAACTATTCGCTGGCGCTCGACATGGCGCGCGGCGCGCTGGCAATTGAAGATTCGCCGGAGAACCGGCGCCGGGAAGAACGGCTCATTCGGCGCGCTGCCAAACGTAAACGCTAGCAATAACCGCTCCCTATGGTCGCGGCTCTGTAACGACTCTCTGCGAAAATCGCCGCCCTTCAAAAACGCCCGGAACAGAGCCGTGACCGCAGGGAGCGGTATGCAATGCACCATGGCTGAACCATTCAACGCGAATGATCTCATCGAACTGTTGCGCGGCTTCGAGCAGCGCGGCATTGGCTATGACCGCTCCCTTCGGTCGCGGCTCGTTACGATCGGACGTACGCGCTTTCCCGGCGAGCCGTGACCGCAGGGAGCGGTTTACAATGCATCATGGCTGAACCATTCAACGCGAATGAGCTCATCGAACTGCTGCGGGGCTTCGAGCAGCGCGGCATGCTCGTTACGATCGGACGTACACGCTTTCCCGGCAAGCCGTGACCGCAGGGAGCGGTTACAATGCAGCATGGCTGAACCATTCAACGCGAATGAGCTCATCGAATTGTTGCGCGGCCTCGAGCAACGAGGCATTGGCTATGAAGTGGAGTACCGGCGCATCTCGGAAGATTACGACGGAATGGCGGTGCGCATTCTATTTGGCTCACAGGTTTGGGAAGTCAGCTTTTACGAGAACAACCTCATCGAGGTCTTGCGCTTCACCCTGGCCGGAGACGTCGAAGCCGGCGTGACGGCGGCCTCCCTTCTTGCCGACCTCGACGTGGAAACTCAAGAAGAACGCTAGCCCGGCGTTACAATGGTTTCTCCATGAAGTTTCTTGCCGCCGCGCTCGTTTCGGCGGGCGCGCTCCTCGCCCAGACTCTATCAATCGAGGAGTACGAGCCTAAATCGACACTGGTCGTCCCCCAGCATCCCGTCCCGCGCGCCAAATATCCGTTCATCGATGTTCACAATCACCAGTGGGAGCTGACACCGCAGAAAGTGGACAAGCTGGTGGCTGACATGGACAGCATCAACCTGCGCATCATGGTGAACCTGAGCGGCGGCAGCGGCGACGAGCTGAAGAAAATGATCGCGGCCTTGAAGAGCCGCTATGAAAACCGCTTTGCCGTCTTCGCCAACATCAGCTACAAAGGCATCGACGATCCCGGCTACGGCGAGCGCACCGCCAAGCAGTTGGAACGCGATTTCCAAGCCGGCGCGCAGGGTCTGAAAATTTTCAAGGATTTCGGCATGGACGCGAAAGATTCGCGCGGCCAGCGCATTCACGCCGACGATTCGCGCCTCGACCCGGTCTGGGCGATGTGCGCCAAATGGAAAAAACCCGTGCTCATTCACACCGGCGAACCGGCGTCGTTCTTTCAGCCGCACGACAAAAACAACGAGCGCTGGCTCGAGCTGAAGCAATTCCCTCAGCGCGCCCGGCCTTCGGACCGCTATCCGAGCTGGGAAACCATCATGGGCGAGCAGCATCACCTTTTCGCCAGCCATCCGCAGACGATTTTCATCAACGCGCACCTCGGCTGGCTGGGCGGCAATCTGGCGGAGCTGGGCCGGCTGATGGATCAGATGCCCAACATATATACCGAGATCGGCGCGGTGCTGGCGGAACTGGGACGCCAGCCGCATTTTGCGCGCGAGTGGTTCATCCGCCATCAGGACCGGGTGCTGTTCGGCAAGGATAGCTGGGAGCCGAGTGAATATCCCTACTATTTCCGCGTGCTCGAAACCGCCGACGAGTATTTCGACTACTATCGCAAACGCCATGCGTTTTGGAAGATGTACGGGCTGGATCTTCCCGACGAAGTACTGAAAAAGCTGTACTACAAAAATGCGCTGCGCATCGTTCCCGGCCTGAATGCAGCGGGATTTCCGCAGTGATTGAGTTCGCCGGCGTCTCGAAAAGCTATTCCATCTACGAGTCGCCTGGCGACCGTTTGAAGGAGTTGATTACCTTCAATCGCCTGGAGTTTCACAAGAATTTCTGGGCGCTGCACGACGTCAGCTTCCGCATCGAGCGCGGCGAAACTTTCTGTATCGTGGGGGAAAACGGCAGCGGCAAGAGCACCCTGCTGCAGCTGATCGCCGGCATCCTGCGGCCTACCGAAGGCACGGTGGCGGTGGACGGACGCGTGTCGGCGCTGCTCGAGCTGGGCGCCGGATTCAATCCGGAATTCAGCGGTCGCGACAATGTGTATCTCAACGGCTCGATTCTCGGCCTCTCGACGCGCGAGATTGACGAGCGCTATGGCGATATCGCGGCGTTCGCCGAAATCGGCGACTTCATCAATCGTCCCGTGAAAACCTATTCCAGCGGCATGGTGGTGCGCCTGGCCTTCGCGGTGGCCATCCACGTAGATCCGGAAGTGCTTCTGGTGGATGAAGCGCTGGCCGTCGGCGACATGTATTTCCGCCAGCGCTGCCTGCGCAAAGTGCACGAGATGCGCGCGCGCGGCGTGACGATTGTTTTTGTGTCGCATTCCGCGGCCGACGTAAAAGCGCTGGGCGACCGCACGTTATGGCTGGACGGCGGGCGCGTAGTCGAAATCGGCGCAACCGGCGGCGTGATCGCCCGCTATCTGGCCGCGATGGTGGAAAAAGACTCCGCCTATCTGGCGCACAAGCCTGCCGACCACAGGCCGGCTGGGCCGCGTATCGAAGCGCCGGAAGTCGCCGCGGTGATTCCGAACGTCGATCACCGCTACGGCGACGGACGGGCAGAAGTGCTGGGCATCGCGGTGCTGGATGCGAATGGCCAGAACGTGCAATTGCTCGAGCCGCTGGGCCGCATCGTCGTCCGAATCAGCGTGCGCGCCAGCCAGGACGTCTCGCGGCCCATCGTCGGCTTCATGATGCGCAATCATCTGGGTGTGGATTTTGCCGGCACCAATACGGCGCGCGAAGGCTGCGAGCTCGCGGCGATGTCGGCCGGCGACGTGTGCACGGTGGATTTTTATCTGGAACTGCCGGAGCTCTACCCAGGCTCGTTTTCGCTTTCACCGGCCATCGCCGACGGCACTCTCGACGGTTACCATATGTGCGACTGGATCGATAACGCGATCACGCTGCAAATGGGCCACGGCGATGGACAGATTTACGGATTCCTGCACCTGCCGTGCCGCGTGGCGGTGAACACGGCGCTGCACGCGGCGGAGATAAAATGAGGCGCCGTGGCTGAGTTCACCGGAGAGCGCGTCATCCCCAATCAGGTGGACCCCGATTTGTTCAATGAGCATCTGGCGCGCTACGCGTTTGCCGCGCGGCTGGCCGGCAAGAAGCGGGTGCTCGATGCCGGCTGCGGCACCGGCTACGGCTCGGCTGCGCTGGCCTGCCAGGCTCGCGACGTACTGGGCATTGACATCTCGGCCGAGGCAGTAGCTTACGCGCGCGAACATTTTGGCGCGGAAAATATCCGTTTCGAGCAGGCTTCCTGCACCGCAATTCCGGCGGCGGCGCAGAGTTTCGACGTGATCGCGGCGTTCGAGATCATCGAACATCTCACCGACTGGCGCGAGTTTCTGCGCGAAGCGCGCCGTGTGCTGGCGCCGGGCGGACTGTTTCTGGTTTCGACACCCAACAAGAGCTACTACGCCGAAACGCGCCGCCGCGAGGGACCCAATCCGTTCCACCAGCACGAATTCGAATTGGAGGAATTCCGCCGCGAGCTGCTGGCGATTTTTCCCAGCGTGTCGCTGTACTTCGAAAATCATACCGAAGCCATCCTGTTCGAGCCGGAGGGCGCCCCTGCCGGCGTGGCCGCTGAATTCGAGCAGGGCCGTAATACCGGTCCGACGGCGCATTTTTTCCTGGCGGTCTGCGGCGTAGAGGCAGTGGCCGGCATTCCGGCGCTGATTTATGTTCCACGCGCGGGGAACGTGCTGCGCGAAAGAGAACACCACATCGAATTGCTCGCCGGCGAGCTGGCAACGAAGAACCAGTGGGTGGCCGATCGCGACACCCGCATCGTCGATCTACAGGACGAGCTGCGCAGCGAGCAAGCCAAAGCGCGCGCCCGCATCGATCAACTGGAAGAAGAGAACCGGCACACGCTGTCTGTCGCCAAGCGCGTGGTGCAAGAGCTTGAAGACAAATGTGACGAGCTCGCCCGCTGCGTGGATCTTCTGCACGCCGCCGAACGCAAGGCGGAGGAAAAGCAGCAAGAATCCGATGAGCTGCGTGGCCGGATTCTCGCCTCGCGCTGGTTCAAGCTGGGGCGTAAGTTGAACCTGGGGCCGGTAGTTGATCCCCGCAAATGAAGGTTCTGCTTCTCCTTCTGATTTCGCCCGTGCTCATGATCGTGAGCGCACTGGTGCTGGCGCTGACGGATGCTGCCTGGCTGGTGTTCGGACGCCGGCAAGCTCCCCGCGACACGCTGCCTTCGGCGAGCGCGGCGAGCGTGGTGATCCCCAACTGGAATGGCCGCGATCTGCTGGAAAAATATTTGCCGTCGGTGGCAGCGGCGCTGGCAGGTAATGCGGCCAACGAAATCATCGTGGTCGACAATGGCTCTACCGATGGCAGCGTGGAATTTCTGCGGCAGAATTTTCCCGGCGTCAAAACTCTGGCGCTGGAGAAGAATCTGGGCTTTGGCGGTGGCTCCAATACCGGGATTCGCGCGGCGGCCAACGATATCGTCATCCTGCTGAACAGCGACATGCGCGTGGACGCCGGATTCCTGGCGCCGCTGCTGGCGGGGTTCACGGATGAAAAAGTTTTTGCTGTCTCCTGCCAGATTTTCCTCAGCGACCCCGCTAAGCGGCGCGAGGAGACCGGATTGACCGAAGGGCGCTGGCGCCGGGGCGCGCTGCGCGTGGGCCACCGCGCCGACGAAGCAGTGAACGAAGCATTCCCCTGCTTCTACGGCGGCGGCGGCTCTTGCGCTTTCGATCGCAAGAAATTGCTGGAGCTGGGCGGCTTCGATCCGTTGTATGAGCCGTTCTACCTGGAAGACACGGACCTCGGATATCTGGCGTGGAAGCGCGGCTGGAAAGTGCTGTACCAGCCTGCAAGCATCGTGTATCACGAACATCGCGGAACCATCGGAAAAAAATTTCGCGCCGATGAAATCGCCTCGGTCCTGAAAAAGAATTTTGTCCTCTTCGCCTGGAAAAACATCCACGAAAGCGGGCGCATCGCCGAACATTTGGTATTCGCGTACGCTAACGCGCTCGCCAGTGTGTTCTTCTCCGGCGAGCCGCAGTTGCCCAACTTGACCGCGATCTGGCGGGCATTTTGCGCCCTTCCCCGCGCGGCTGGCTCGCGCTGGCGGGCGCGGTCGCTGGCCGTGGTGACCGACACCGAAGCGTTTCTGCGCCCACAAGGTGGATATTTTCGCGACCGCTTTGCCAAAATCGATCCTGACCCGCGGCGTTTGCGGGTGCTCTTCGTTTCGCCTTACCCGATTTGTCCGCCCGTGCACGGCGGCGGCATGCTCATGTACGGAACCCTGCGCGAGCTGACGCACCTGGCCGAAGTGCACGCGCTGGTGACGCTAGACCGCCCCGAGCAGCTTGAGGCCAATCTGGAGCTGCGAACGTTTTGCGCCTCGGCCGAATTTCTGGTGCGGCACGGCAGCGCGCGCCGCCTGATCACCGAGATCGCTCCCCAGGGCGTCCGCGAGTTCGCCATCGCCGAGCTCGAATGGCTGATTCATCGCCAACTGTATCTGAAGCGGATCGACGTGCTGCAGCTGGAGTATTCGCCGCTCGCGCAATACGCCGCGCGCTTTCAGCAAATGGCGTGCGTGCTGTTCGAGCATGACATTCATTTCCAGGCGCTGGCGCGCGGCCGCGAGCATTTCGCCCGCGCCTCCGATCGCGCTTATCTGGCCTACGAATATTTGCGCGTGCTGCGCTATGAGCTGCGGACGCTTCCGCATTGCGATCGGGTGCAGGTGTGCACGGCCGACAATCGGGAATATCTGGGCGGCTTCCTGCCGGAAATGCGGGCGCGAATTCAATCGGGGCTGCGCGCCGGCATCGATACCTCCCGCTATTCGTTTCACGCCGACGGACGCGAGCCGGGCGTCATGCTGTTCGTCGGCAGCTTTCGCCATCAGCCCAATCAAGTGGCGCTGGAATGGTTTGTGCGGGAAATTCTGCCGCGGATCACGGCGCAACGGCCGCAGGCCCGCTTGCGCGTGGTAGGGTCGGATCCGCCGGAGCGCAGCACGTTGATCGAGAGCGCGGCGCAGGTTGAGCTGGTCGGATTCGTGGACGACATCCGCGCTGAGCTTGCCCGTTGTGCCGTGTTCGTGTGCCCGATCCGCAGCGGCTCCGGCGTGCGCGTAAAGCTGCTCGAGGCCTTTGCCTGCGGCATTCCCGTTGTTTCGACCCGCGTCGGCGCCGAGGGCCTGACGAGCGTGGATGGAGAATACTGCGCCCTGGCCGACGATCCGGAGGAGTTCGCGCGCAAGGTGCTGGACATCCTCGACCGGCCCGAGCAAGCTGCCGCCGTGGCGCGGCGCGCGCGCGACCAGGTGATACATCATTGGGACATGGCGGCGATTACGCGCAAGCTGGAGCAGAGCTACCGCGAGGTGCTTAGCGAGAAACGGGGCGCTATTTGCCGGCGAGCGTCTTCGTGAGCTGCCCGATCACCTGGTGGGCGACTCTGGCTAGCTCGTCCGAAGACGTGTTCTTAGGCTTGGCGTATGCCGACCAGATCACGCGCCGCGACTTGGCGTCCACCAGAAACACGGTTCCCTTGCCGCGGCCAAATCCGGAGACGGGAGGCGGCGTGTTGGTGGTGGCGCGCGCGGGAGTAATCGGGTCGCCTTTTACGATAGGGTCTTCTTCTTTGGCGTCTGCCTTTGCCTCTGTTTTTTCATCGCCCTTGGCGTCGTCGTCCTTCTTGGCGTCGTCTTTCTTTTTCGCTGCCGCGCTCACCGGTTTCGGTTCCGGGTACAATTTTTCGAGCTGTGTGTGCAAGGCGTCTCCCAGACGGTCGGTAAAGATGGCGTCGGCGCGCTTGGCGTCGGTCACCACGCTGAACGTGTGCGTCCTGGTGATTTGGTGCGCCAGAAATTGGTCCAGGCCCCCTGACATGGGCATCACATATACGGATTGCACGTTAAGACCAGCAATTTCGACGGCGCCCAAAATGCTCGAAAACACGAGAACCACGGCCCACTTCATGATAGTTCCATGATAACGAACCGGTATGTATAAAGGCCAGACGATCACCGTCATCATGCCCTGCCTGAACGAGGAGCAGGGCATCGAGCAGATTCTGCGGCGCATGCCGGAGTTCGTCGACGAGACCATCGTGGTCGATAACGGCTCGACCGACCGCACGGTCGAAGTCGCTCGCAGCTTCGGCGCCAAAGTGATTCGCGAGGAAGTGCGCGGCTACGGCCGGGCCTATCGGCGGGGATTCTCCAACGCGACCGGCGACGTCATCGTCACCCTGGACGGCGATCACAGCTATCCGGTCGAGGCGCTTTCCTACCTGCTGGAGGCCTTCCTCCATTTGGAAGTGGATTTTCTGAACGCCTCGCGTTTTCCGGTACGCGATCCGCGCGCCATGACCTTCAAGCACAAGTTCGGCAACCTGGTGCTGTCCGTCGCCATGTCGCTGCTGTATTTGCGCTGGGTGCGCGACTCGCAATCCGGAATGTGGGTTTTCCGCCGCAAGATATTGCAAGGCATGCGTCTTGAATCCGACGGCATGGCATTCTCCGAGGAAATCAAGATCGAAGCCCTCAAAGATCCCGACGTCCGCTTCGGCGAAATTTCCATCCAGTACAGTTCGCGGCTGGGTGAAATGAAGCTGAACCCGTGGCGCGATGGCTTTGCCAACCTCTGGTTCCTGGTGAAAAAGCGCTTTTCCAGCAGGCGCAAGCCATGAAGCCGGTTGAGGTGTCGGTGATTGTCCCGGTCTGGAACGGGCGCGCGCTTTTGGAAAAGCTGCTGGCCAGTCTGCGGCTGCAGACGTATCCCATCGCGGAAATACTGATCGTGGATAACGGCTCCGACGACGGCGCGCCGGAGCTGGCGGAAAGCGCCGGCGCTCGCGTGATTCGCATGGGCTGGAATGCCGGCTTCGCGCGCGCCGTGAACCGGGGCGTCCAGCAGGCGCGCGGCGAATGGCTGGCGCTGGTAAACACCGACGTCGAAGCCCAGCCTGACTGGCTGGAAAAATTGATGCAGGCGGCTGCCGCCCCCGATACCTGGTTCATCACCGGCAAAATTCTCAGCGCCTCCGAGCGCGATCGCATTGATGGAACGTACGACGCCATGTGTCGCGGCGGCGTGGCGGTGCGCATCGGCCGGGGCCGCCTGGATGGTCCGCTGTTCTCAACCGCGCGCGCCATTTGGTTTGCCCCCGCAACCGCGGCCATCTATCGCGCCGAGCTGTTTCGCCGCATCGGGCCGCTCGAAGAGAGCTTCGAGTCTTACCTCGAGGACGTCGAATTCGGGTTGCGCGGAGCCTGCCTTGGCTATGCGGGAAGCTATGCCCCTGAGGCGGTGGCATACCACGTGGGCAGCGCTACGTTGGGCAAAATGCATCCCGATACGGTTCGTCGAACGGCGCGCAACCAGGTGCTGATTATCGCGAAGTACTACAGAGGCAGTTTTTTGGTTCGCTCGGCGTGGGCGGTGCTGGTGGCGCAGGCTCTCTGGGGAGTGGTGGCTCTCCGTCAGGGGGTTTTATGGTCCTTTTTCGTCGGAAAGGCCCAGGGCCTGGGAAGCTTTATCGCGGCGCGCCGCAGCGCCATGCCGGTGGATGCTGCACGCTTGGAAGCCGTGCTGTTGGAAACCGAGAGCGACATGTTGCGGGTCTTCGCGCAAATCGGCTTCGGCAAGTACTGGTGGTGCTATTTTCTGCTGACGGCGCCATGGCGATTATTGCGGCGGACATCGCACACAAGGTAATTTTGGAGCGAAAATATTGCAGCGCGCCGTCCGGCTCGTTGGCGGTGACCGTCGTGCAAGGCCTAATCTCCGAACAAACAAGCGATCGCATCCCTGGCGTCGGGATTGGAAGCTGTCTTGCTATAGACCCAAGCGAGTCGGTGTGCATTGTGAGCAAAACCAGCTTGGCTGAAGCTGGCAGCGGCATTTTCCAAGACGACGGCGAGGCAGATTGACACAGGGCTGCGTCGGAGCTGTGGCTTTTGCGAATCGAACCCACATTGTGGTGGTCATTAACGCCCTCGGAGGATCGCCCCGTGCCTGACAAGCGGGGGCGCGGCGCGAGGATCGCCACTTCGCGCCACGCTGGCGGACATGCGATCCCTAAGATCGGACTGGAGTTCCGCAAGTTTTACTGGTATCGTGGTTTTCTAAGATACTCGGCTAAACACTTTCGAGCCGTGCCGCTGGAAAGTGATCTGTTTGGCTGTGCTCGTAGGCTCCAACCTGCGGCCGGTGACGGTTTGTGCCGCTCAAGGAGTCTTAATCCCATAGCTGTAATTGGCAAAGTCGCGAGACTGGCCGGTGGTCTGGTTTCATTACGCCAGCGCGTGGTAGAAGCGCTGTTTTAATTCGCATCAATTATTGTGACGGTTTCTTGCTCATGTCCGATCGCGAAGAATTCGTTTCCATCACGTTAGTCACGTACAATAGCGGCCGTTTCATCAAGCGGTGTCTGGAGTCGGTTCTGGCTCAGAAATACCCCTTGAAAGAGGTGATTGTCGTCGACAATTCCTCCACTGACGGCACCGCCGATATTCTGGAACAGTTCGAGGACCGCTGCCAGATCGTTTACAACTGTGAAAATATCGGCTTCGCAGCGGCGCAGAATCAGGCCATCGGGCTGGCCAGCGGCGAATGGGTGCTCACCTTGAATCCGGACGTGCTGCTGCTGCCGGATTTCATTCAGGCGCTGGTGACGGCCGGCCAAATGGATGAAAAAGTGGGCTCTGTCTGCGGCAAGCTTTTGCAGATTACCGCCAGCTTCGATATCCCGGCCAAACCGGTCGTCGATTCCACCGGCATTTATTTCAATCCCATGCTGCGCCACTTGGATCGCGGCAGCCAGGAAGTGGACAACGGCCACTACCTGCAATACGAATACGTTTTCGGGGCTACGGCGGCCGCGGCTTTGTACCGCCGCGAAATGATTGACGACATCGCCATCGGCGGTGAATTTTTCGATTCCGATTTCTTCGTTTACCGCGAAGATGCCGATGTAGCCTGGCGCGCTCAGCTGATGGGCTGGCGCTGCCTGTATGTCCCCTACGCGCGCGGCTATCACGTGCGCAACGTGCTGCCCGGCAACCGGCGCGCGCTGCCTCCGGAAATCAACATGCACTCGGTGAAGAACCGCTTCCTGCTGCGCATGAAGAATATTTCCGGCGACTTGTATCTGCGCAACTGGTTCTCCATCTCCGCGCGCGATCTCATGGTGGTTGCGTGCTGTCTGCTCTGGGAACATAGTTCGCTCAAGGCCTTCTGGTATCTGGCCAAGAATTGGAAACGGGTTCTGGCCAAGCGGCGCGAAATCCAGTCGCGGCAGCGGGTGGATAACGAATATATCGCCAGCTGGTTCCGCTACAGTCCGGTCAGCAAGCCTGCGCCGCGCGGCATGGCTCGCGTCCGTTCACGCTCCAAAGCCGCCCGGCGGTAAAATCCGGAGGACATGCGGATAGCCATTCTCGGAACGAGAGGCATTCCCGCAAACTACGGCGGTTTTGAGACTTTCGCCGAAGAGCTGTCCACCCGGCTCGCTGCCCGCGGCCACGCCGTCACCGTCTACTGCCGCCAGCGGCATTCTTCGCCGGATTACCGCGGCGTCTCATTGCAATACCTGCCCACGCTGCGCCACAAATATTTCGACACCATCGTCCACACCGCGCTTTCGACCTTCCACCTGCTGGGCCGGCGCGCCGATGCCGCGCTCTATTGCAATGCCGCCAATGCCGTGTTCACCATCCTGCCGCGTCTCACCGGAATTCCGGTGGCGCTCAATGTCGATGGCATCGAGCGGCGGCGCGCCAAATGGAACGTGCTCGCCAAGGGCTGGTACCGGATTTCGGAATGGCTCGCCACTTTTCTGCCCAACGCCATGATTACCGACGCGCAAGCCATTGCCGACTACTATCGCTCCACCTACGGCAAGCAGACGCAGTTCATCCCCTATGGCGCCGAAATCGGCAAAGTTCCGACCGTCGCCGCCGTGCGCGAGCTGGGTCTTGAGCCCGGACGCTACTTCCTGTACGTCAGCCGCATGGAGCCGGAAAATCGGGCTCTCGAAGTCCGGCAAGCCTTCGAGCAAGTCGCGACAGATTTTAAGCTGGCGCTCATCGGCGACGCCCCCTACGCTCACGAATACATCCGCCGCGTGCGCGATACCAAGGATCCGCGCGTCGTGATTCCCGGAGCCATCTACGGCCGCGGCTACCAGGAGCTGGGCTCGCATTGTTTTGCCTATGTGCACGCGACCGAAGTAGGCGGCACGCATCCGGCGTTGATTGAAGCCATGGGCCGCGGCGCGCTGGTGCTGTATCGTGATAATCCGGAAAATCGCGAAGTGGCGGGCGACGCGGGCATTCCTTTCACCGGCGATCTCAAGGAAAAGATGGCTGGCGTGCTGGCGATGAGCGAAGCCGAGCGTGAAGGGTTTCGGCGTAAAGCTGTCGATCGAGTGCGTACCCGTTATTCCTGGGAACGCGTCACCAGCGATTATGAAGAGCTGCTGACCTTGCTCGTAAGATAGCTTATGGAAGTGCGCACGTTTCCCTATCGCTGCTACGCGCTGATCTCGCGCCGGCAGATTGCCGCGAATTACCACAGCGTCCGCGCGGCGCTTGGCCCGGCAGCGACCGTGCTGGGCGTGGTGAAAGCCAATGCCTACGGGCATGGCGCGGTGGAAGTGTCACGCGTGCTGGTGGCCGAGGGCGCGCAATGGCTGGCCGTCAGCACGGTCGAGGAGGGCGTCGCTCTGCGGAGGGCCGGCCTCACCGTCAACATTTTGGTGATGACCGGTTTTCTGCGCTACGAGTGGGACGCGCTGATCGCACACTCGCTCACGCCGGTAGTGCATTCGCTGGAGGATCTCGCGGCCCTCGCCACCCTTGCGCACTCGTCTTCCAAGCCCATCGACTACCACCTGAAGATCGATAGCGGCATGCACAGGTTAGGGACGCGCGCCGATGTCACTGAAATTCTTGCCGCCATTCAATCCGCCCGCCATGCCAATCTCACCGGGCTGATGACCCACCTGGCCTCGGCCGCCGACTACTCGACCCAGCAAACGGACCAGCAGGCCGCGCATTTTGCCCGCATCTGGGAGCAGCTGCGCGCGGCCGGAGTCCACCCAACGTACGTTCATATGTCGGCCACCAACGCCATCGCCTACGGCAGAAACGCCCCCTGGCTGACGATGGCGCGGCCCGGGCACGCGCTCTACGGATATGTTTCGCCGGCGCGCGGCGAGGCTCCGCGCCCCATCCTGAGCGTCCAGCCGGCGCTCACATGGAAAGCCAAAATTCTCGCCGTGAAAGAGATTCCGGAAGGCGCGCTGGTCGGCTATGGCGGATCGTTTCGCGCCCCGCACGCGATGCGCATCGCAGTGGTGGCGGCGGGCTACGCGGATGGCGTCCCGCACCGGCTTTCCAATCGCGGAAAAGTGATTGCAGCCGGGAAGCTGGCGCCGATTTTAGGCACGGTTTCGATGGACCTTACCACCATCGACGTTTCCCAAGCGCCTGCGCTGCAGCCCGGCGACGACGTCACGCTGCTCGGCCGCGAAGGCGATGCCAGCCAGGACGCGCAGCAGATGGCGCGCCAGGCCGGGACCATTTCGTACAGCATTCTGTGCGGCATCGCCGGACGCGTGGAACGCGTATACGTGTAAGTGGGGCAGGTCCCCGACCTGCCGTTGTAAGAATTCCCCACTAGGCACGTCGCGGACCTGCCCCACTAAGCCCTTGGCCCCAGCAATTCCCGCATCACCGTCGACAACTCGCGCAGCGCGATCGCGCCATCGCCGGAATAGCTCGATCCGTGCATCGTGGCCAACGTCTTCGGCCCTAATTGCGCCAATCCCTCCAGTATCCGTCCAGTGTGATGCGTGTACGGCAGGTAATTGGCGAAAGGCCCGGCTTCGCTCTGCACCAGCGCCGCGCGTGCGTCGTCGATGATGCTGGTCTGCCGCAGTGGTTCCACGTCTCCCCACTGATGAAACAGGTCGGAGCACAGCAGGGTCCGCTGCGTTTCTTCGAAAAGGACCCCGGCGTCCCAGCCGTGAGGCACGTGCGGCGTGGGATAAAAGCGAAAACGGTACTTGCCGGTCGCCAGTTCATCGGCGGCGCCTAAGGCGCGCGCGGGCTTGCTGGCAAAATCGTTTACGCTCACCAGCGCGCCCACCAAGCTGCAAACCGGCTCCGCGTGGGGCGAGATATCCAGCCAATGGTTGAGCGCGCCGCACTCGTCCGATTCGAAATGGCTGAAGCCGATCCAACGCAGCCGCCTTGGGTCGATCAGCTTGCGTACCGCTTCTTCAACCATCGGAAACATGCCTCTGAGACCCGTGTGAAACAACATGGGCTCGTCATCGCGAATCAGGAAGTGATTGAACTGGAGGTTAAACTCCGGAACAAAGACCGAGATACGGAAAAGATCGGGGGCGATTTCAGTCGTAACGGACATGACTTAATATTATCTGCAGATGCGAACTGCGCTCGGCTTGCGGGCACATTCGGGCTGGGCTGCGCTGGTCGCAGTGGCCGGAACCATCGACGCGCCCCAAATCATGGAACGGCGGCGGATCATCATCGGGAATTTGAAGCAGCCGTATCACGCCGCTGCCGAACTGCCGTTTGCAAAAGGCGAGGCGCTGGTGCAGAACGCCATCGAATCGTCGCGCGCGCTGGCGGTGGAGGCGATAACGGCCGCCGTCAAAGCGCTGCGCGCGCAGGGGCATGAAGTCGCCGGATGCGGTGTGTTGCTGGGCTCCGGCAAGCCGCTGCCGGCGCTCGAAAAAATCCTGGCGTCACACGCGTTGATCCACACGGCAGAGGGCGAATTGTTTCGCGAGGTGCTGGTATACGCGGCCAGGCAGTGCGGCCTGCCGGTCACCGGCGTTCGTGAGAAAAGTCTCGACGCCGCATCACTGCGGCGAATCAGCTCGCTGCGAATCGGGCCGCCGTGGACCCAGGATCAGAAATACGCGACCGTAGCCGCGTTCCAGGCGCTGGGCTAATATCCGGCCAAATCCTCGAAATCCACGTTGCCGCCGGATAGAATTACACCGATCGAGCGCAGCTCCGGTGGCAATTTATGAAACAGCACGGCCGCCGCGCTCACGGCGCCCGAGGGCTCGACCAAAATTTTCATCCGCAGCAGCAGAAACTTTACCGCCGCGCGAATTTCGTCTTCGGAGACCAGCACAATCGCTTCCGCCAGCCGCTGCACAATGGGAAAAGTCAGCTCTCCAGGCTTGGGGCTGCGCAGTCCATCAGCAATGGTTTCGGGCGGAGGAATTTCCACCCGCTCGCCGGCTGCAAACGAGCGGAATGTATCGTCGGCCAGCGCGGGTTCGGCGCCGAAAATGCGTATGCGCGGGTTCATCTCTTTGGCGACGGTGGCGCAACCGGACAGGAGCCCGCCGCCGCCCACCGGCGTGACCAGCGCATCCAGGTGCGGGATTTCTTCCAGCAATTCCAGGGCGGCAGTTCCCTGCCCGGCGATGATCAGCGGATGATCGAACGGCGGAACCAGCGTAGCGCCGAGATCTTTCAGAATCTGGGCGGCGATGGCTTCGCGGCTGTCGCGCAGGCGATCGTAGGTGATGATGCGCGCGCCGCAGTCGCGCGTGGCGTCCATTTTGGAGCGCGGAGCGTCCTGCGGCATCACGATGGTCGCGACGGCGCCCACATGCTGCGCGGCGATGGCCGTAGCTTGCGCATGATTGCCCGACGAGTACGCCACCACGCCGCATTCCAATTGCTCGCCCGAAATGGACAGGATCAAATTGCTGGCGCCGCGAATCTTGAATGCGCCGCCGCGCTGCAGGTTTTCGCACTTGAAAAAAACCGGCGCCCCGGCGAGGCTGTCGGCGCTGCGTGACGTCATTACGGGAGTGCGGCGCGCCAGCGGCCGAATACGCACGGCGGCTTCACGCACCAGCGCCGCAGTGACAGGGATATTCGCGCTCAACGCGCAGCCGCTTCAAGCGCCAGACGCCGCTCGCGCATCCAGCGCATCCGCCCCTGCTGTTCGTGATACAGGGTGGAGAATCCAGCCCAGAAATAGCCGGCGACGAACATCAGCAGAAACGGAATGGACAGGTAATTGTACGTGTCGATGGCGAACGCCACCATGGCGACAAAATATCCGCCAATCGCGATTTCGATATAAGGCAGCCACCCGCTTTTTCTGCGGTACTTCTTGTTTTGCAGATTCATCGGCTTGCCTTCGATGGCGTACTTGGGCGTGCGCACGAAGCCGGATTTCACGCCGAATAAAGCCTCGAGCACGGCGCGCGTGTTGATCACCGTCAGCCCGATTCCCACCGCGATCAGCATCGGCAGCAGGAACAGCGAGCGCTTCCAGGTTCTGGGGAACAGCTCGCGATAGGCCACCACGTAAAACGCCGACACCGACCAGAACGACGCCGCAATCAACGGCAAATCCAGAAACAGCATCTGGAACGGCCCCATGTAAAAGCGCACGATCATCACCGGCAGCATGAGCGCCGAAACCACCAGCATCAGCGGATAGGAAATGTTGGGCGTCAGATGCAGAAACGCTTCCAGCTTCACGCGCCAGGGCAGCTTGGCGCGCAGAATGGATGGCAGCAGCTTCTGGGCAACCTGGGTCAAGCCTTTGGCCCAGCGCGATTGCTGAACCTGGAAACCGTGCATTTCAACCGGCAGCTCGGACGGACATTCCAGGCCCGGCACGTAGACGAAGCGCCAGCCTTTCAGTTGGGCGCGATAGCTCAAATCGGAATCTTCGGTGAGCGTATCGTGCTGCCAGCCGCCGGCGTCGTCGATCATGCGGCGGCGCAAGATTCCCGCCGTACCGTTGAAATTGAAAAAATATCCCGCGCGCGAGCGGGCGCCGTGCTCCAGAATAAAATGCCCATCGAGCAGCATGGCTTCCACTTCGGTGAGGAAATTGTAATCGCGATTGAGATAGCTCCACCGCGTCTGCACCACGCCGACTTTTTCGTCCACGAAATAGTGCACGGTCTTCAGCAGGAAATCGGTGGGCGGAACGAAATCGGCGTCGAAAATCGCCACCAGCTCGCCGGTGGCAGATTTCAAGCCCTCCTGCAGCGCGCCGGCCTTAAAGCCTTGCCGGTTGGCGCGATGCAGGTATTCAATCGGAAATCCCAGAGCGCGATAACGCTCGACCAGCGCTTCGGCGTGCGGGTGGGTGTCGTCGGTCGAATCGTCCAAAACCTGAATCTGCAATAGGTGCTTGGGGTACTCGATCTTGGTGACTTCATCGATCAGACGCTCGATGACGTAGCGCTCGTTATAGATTGGCAATTGAATGGTGACCGGCGGCAGCTCGGCGAAATGCCGCTGCGGCGGCCGGGTGGCATTCTTGCGGTACTTGAAATAAGTGCGAATGACGTCGTAGCGATGTAAGCCGTAGACCGAGAGAACGATGAGCACGCCGAAATACGGCAGCAGCAGCGACCAGTCGAACCAGCTCAATTTGTGGATGCCGGCGAACGGATCGTCGAACAGGCTACGCATTAGCCGTTCGGCCACCGTCGGGGCCGCCAGGAGCGCGGGCTCAAAAGGAATTAACATGGTGATCTGTCCCGGGGGCTTACAGCAGAACTATTCTATCTCTTTTCGTGCCCATGAAGTGCGCGCCGTCGAGCCCGGTAAGCTGCTAGATTGGGAGAAGGCACATGAAAAACTTCGCCGCTGGAATTCTGATCATCGGGGCCGCCTGCCTCGCTGCTTTGCGCGCGCAGACCAATGGCATCGCCCCGGAATGGGATATTGGCAAGACCCTCACCGCTATCGCCGCCGACGCCGACCGGCTAGCGCCGTATCTCGAGCAGTTGCAACCCCAGCAGTGGCTGGCCAAAGGCGCGCCCGATGCCTATGTGTCGCAATGGAAACAGTGTCAGATTCAGACCAAGGCGGTGGCGGTTTCGGCGCGAACGCTTAGCCGGAATCCGGATAAGCTTACCGATCAGCTGGAATTGCTGTTTCGCCTGGGATCGCTCGAGCACATGCTGGTCTCGCTCGGCGAAGGCGTGCGCCGCTACCAGAATCCCGCGGTTGCCGATTTGCTGCATGGCGTCATGGCCGAAGGCACCGCCAATCGTGAGAAATTGCAGCAATACATCTTCGACCTGGCGAGCGAACGGGAGCAGCAATTTCGCGTGGCCGATAGCGAAGCCCAGCGCTGCCGCGGCTTTTTGATGAAACAGCCCACGGCGGCGGAAAAGAAATAGCGATTATGCCGTTTGCGTGCAGCATTTGCGAACAGGAGTCTACGCAGATTTGCGAATACTGCACCAAAGACACGTGTGCCGACCATCTCTGCGCGAGCTGCCAGCGCTGTAGCGATTGCTGCGAATGCGATGTGCCGCTGACGGCGCAGCCGAACGGCGTACCCGTCGCGCCCGATCAGCCCCCGGCGGAATTGCGGCCGGTCACTGAGGAGGCGTCTCAACAACCGGAGGCGGGTCCGGAACTGGAGGCTCCGCAGTCTGAGGATCTGGAGCGGGAGCAGGCTCAGGAGTCGGCTCAGGAGCCGCGGGCGTAGGCTCGGGCGGCGGAGGCGGCGCAGGCTGTGGCGGTTGAACGGGCTGCGGTTGCGCGGGTTGCGCCTGCTGTGGGTGCGGCTGCGGCGCAGGTTGTTGCTGCGGGGTGGCTGGCTGCCGGACAGGCTGCGGCTGTGTCTGAGTGCCAGGAGGCGGCGTAAAGCCCGACCCGATGCCCCCTCCGTAGCCGGAACCTACACCGCCGGCGCTCGATCCGATGCCTCCCGTCGCGCCTGCCTGACCAGCGGCGTTCCTTCCGAAACCGCCTGCTCCACCAAAGCCGGCTTGAGCGCCTGCCTGTCCTCCGAATCCCCCGCCTTGACCGGCTTGACCTATTCCGCCCTGTCCCCCAAATCCGGATTGTACGTTTTGTCCGCTATTGGCCAGACGCGGGTCGGCTGATCCCAACTGCCCGGCCAGCTGACCCATGCCGGTGCGGTCTTTACCGAAGTCGTAGATGAATTCCCACTCGTTGTACTTACTTCTCTCGTTATAAATTTTGATGCCGGTTTTCTCGACCGTACTGGCCACGCCGGCAATCCCTCCGCCCACCGCCGGCGTGCCTAAACCGGGGCCAGGAGTGACGAAATTATTGGTGTTGCGCGGCGTCGTTAACAGCTGGCTGAGCATCAGGTTGGCTGCCTGATTGGCTCCCGCCTGTCCGGCGTTGAAGCCTTGCTGCTGGCCAAATCCCTGGCCTTGCTGCTGGCCGAATCCCTGCCCGCCGGAATTGCCAAAACCGGAATTGCCAAAACCTTGATTGGCTGAGGAACCGAACCCCGAGCCAGCGGGTTGCATGGAACCATCCTGGGCGATGCCGGGCGTCCCCGTTTGCGCGGGCAGATTGAATGCGCTCACCGGAACCACTCCGGCCGGGATCGACGTCGGAAACGGAGATCCGCCCTGCGGGTTCAAAAGCTGGCCTCCAACAACTGGATTCGCCCCCGGATTGGGAATGGCGCCGCCAGCCGTAGGGTCGAGAGCGGCATTCAAAGCCGCTTGTTCGCTCGCCCGGCGCGGGGGCTGTCCGTTGTTGGCGCCGGTAGCCGGCAGACCGGCTCCAATGCCGCCGCCTTCGGTAATGAACGTATTGAGATTCTGCGGCTTCTTGTCTTTATCGTTGCCGCCCGGCTTGTTGGTGAGTGAATCGATGAACGCCCCGGTAGGGCCGATATGAATCAATCGCCATTCGTCTTTTCCGGTTAAAGGATCTTTGTAGCGCCGGCGCAGGAAGCGGAGATTATTGGTGCTCTCCAGCTGCTCCATCGACGTGGGGTAGCGTTTGAATTTGCGAAAGTAAAGCTGAATGGCGCGCTTATACTGCTCGCCGCGCTCGATCAGCAGAGCTTCCTTATTGCGCTGGGCCTCGAACGCCACTCGCGGCAGCTCCATGTAGAGCATGATGGCCACGGCCGCAGCCATGACGAAAACCATCAGCATCACGAACCCGGCTTCGGGATCGCCGCGCCTGCGCTTGCGAACGGCCCGCATTATCCAGCCGCCTCTTCCGGCAGCTTCAGCGTCTGCGTATTGTTAAACTGCGTGTCTTCCACTACTACCGAGTTTACGCCGATTCGCACCACGCGGTAGCGGCGCTTCACCAGCTCACCCTCGGTGCCGATCAGAATCTCGTCGCCGTCAATGAAGAACGCCCGCTTTCCGCCGCCTTGCCGCAGCGCCGAATAGCCGAAGTATTTGAGACTGATCGGCGGCGGCCCCGCTTTCACCGGCGCCGGCGGCGGTCCGACCGGGGTCCTCACCGGGGTTATCGGCATCTGAGGAACGATCTTCGCAGGCTCCGGCGTTCGGGCCGCGGCCATGGCGGCCGCAGTGGTGAACTGGAAAAGATTGCGGATTCCCGTCGATGCGTCCACCGCCTGCACCTTCGCCAGCAGATCGAGGCGCAGCGTGGGGTCAATGGTGTTGGGATCGGGACGATCTTCCGGCCTCGACTTGCGGTAAGGCGGCCGAAAATCGCTGGTCTCCCGCCGCCCGCTGCCCGGACGGCGCGGCGTTGCGATTTGCGGAATCGCTTTGCTGGCCGGGACTTCCACCGCAGTCGTGCTCTTCGCCGGGCGGCTGGCCGGCGCCTCCGAAGAGGAAAACACATTGGTGTAAACCACGTAGGCGCCTACGACCACCAGCACTCCCAATGTCGCGACTTTTTTCGGTTCCGCGCCCAGGTTCACGATATGCCTCCGGCCGGCTGGCGGACAAAAATGTCGACCTTCAAATTCACGCTCAATACGCCGCTGGGCTGGGGCGCGGCTTGCAGGCTTTGAATGATAAGAAAGCGATTGGACCGGTCGAGCGACCGCACAAATTGCGTGAGACTCGTATAACTACCTTCGTAGTTGACAGATAACGTCAACTGCTCGAGCGCCTCGCTGCCCTCAACCGGCTCCAGCACATACGACGATTCCTTTGGTTTCATGCCCGCCTTGATAGCCATGGCATTGATCTCGGAAACCAGCGTGGAGAATGCCGTGCGCCGCAGGAGCGTGTAATCCGCCAGAAAGCGGTCGCCCTCCGAACGCGCTTTCTCGACTTTCGCGGCAACGACTTTGGTGCGCTCGAGGCGCAAATTCTGCTGGACCAGATCCTGGCGCTTCTCGTCCAACTGGCGGGCAAGATCGCTCGCGCTGCCTCCCCAGGGCTTGAAAAGCACGAGCGCGGCCACCACGTTTGCGGCCAGCAACAGCACCATCGCCGCGCGCATCAGCGTGCGGCGATCGCGCCAATCCAGCTTCCGCAGATTAAAGCTTCTGGCCATAGTTCACGCTCACGCGGACACGAAACAGAGGTTCGGTTTGGGAAGGCGGCACAGTCGTATATAAAGTCGTCGCGCCGAAAACTTCCGAGGCTTCGAGACGCATCAGCATCTCAACCACGGGCTCGATCACCTCCGATCCGACGGTCATTTCCAGCAGCACCTGCCGCTCGGAAACCACCTGCGGGCGGATGGTGATGACCCGCACGTTGTAGGGCAGAACCGTTTCGAGGTCGGCAAAAATCTTCGACCAGCTCACACCCTTGCGAAAAAGTAGCGTGTTGAGAAATAAGCTGCGCTCCAGAACCTCGGCATTTTCCGGCTTGCGCAGCAAGGCGTCGAGCGTGCTTTGTTGAGAAGCCGTGCGCCGCAGCGATTCTTCCAGGCGGGCAATAGAGGCCCGCGAGCTGGCCGAGCGGCGATGATCGACGATCGCCAG
>JACPNO010000042.1 GCA_016185465.1 Candidatus Solibacter usitatus | reverse complement strand
CTAAGGAAAAGTCGGATACAAGACGTCTGCCGATGATGCCCATACGGGATGTGGTTATCTTCCCGTTCATGATGACGCCGTTCGTCGTGGGGCGGGAATCGAGCGTACGCGCTCTGGAAGAGGCCATGGCCGGGGACAAGAAAATTTTCCTTGCCACCCAGCACGACGCCTCCATCGACGAGCCCAAGCCCAACGAAATTTACAGCATCGGCACGGTAGTCAACATCGTCCAGAGCCTGAAGCTTCCGGACGGCAACATCAAAGTGCTGGTCGAAGGCGTCGAGCGCGCCAAGGTCGTCTCCGTCAGCGATGAAGAAGGCTTCTTCCGCGCCATCGTCCGTACTTTTGCCTACAAGATCGAGCCCGGCCCCCAGCTCGAAGCGCTGGTCGGCCGCGTCACCACGCTGTTCGAACAGTACGTCAAGCTCAGCCAGAATCTTAACTATGAGGCCATGATCGCGGCCACGCGCGTCGAGGATCCAGGCAAGCTGGCCGACACCGTGGGCGCGAATCTCCAGCTCACCATCGAAGAAAAGCAGGAGCTGCTAGAAATTTTCGATCCCGTCGACCGCCTCACCCGCGTTGCCGAGATGCTGGACATTGAAATCGAGAAGCTCAATGTCGATCGCACCATCCAGGGGCGCGTGAAGCGCCAGATGGAGCGCGCGCAAAAAGAGTACTACCTCAACGAGAAGATCAAAGCTATCCAGAAAGAGCTGGGCCGCGGCGAGAAGAGCGAAGTCGACGAGCTAAAGCGCAAGATCGAAACCGCCGGCATGACCAAAGACGCCTTCGAGAAGGCCATGGCCGAGCTCAAGCGCCTGGAAAACATGCCGCCCATGTCGGCCGAGTCCACTGTCTCCCGCAATTACCTGGACTGGCTGCTGGCGGTGCCATGGAAGAAGCGCTCCAAGGAAATCCGCGATCTCAAGTTTGCCGAACAAGTGCTTGAATCCGACCATTACGGTCTGGACAAGATCAAGGAACGCATCCTCGAATTCCTGGCCGTCCGCCGTCTGGTCAAGAATCCGAAAGGCTCGATCCTGTGTTTCGTTGGGCCTCCCGGAACCGGCAAAACGTCGCTTGGCATGTCGGTGGCGAAAGCTACCGGCCGCAAATTCGTCCGCATGTCGCTCGGTGGGGTGCGGGATGAAGCCGAAATCCGCGGCCATCGCCGCACGTACATCGGAGCCCTGCCCGGCCAGATCATCCAGATGATGAAGAAATCTGGGACGCGCAATCCGGTTTTCATGCTGGACGAAGTCGACAAGATGTCGATGGACTTCCGCGGCGATCCTTCTTCAGCCCTGCTCGAAGTGCTCGATCCCGAGCAGAATTTCATGTTCGTCGATCACTACCTCGACGTCGAATACGATCTGAGCCAGGTATTCTTCATCGCCACCGCCAACGTGCTGCACACCATTCCGGCGGCGCTGCAGGATCGAATGGAAGTCATCCGCCTCTCGGGCTATACGGAGCTCGAAAAGCTGGAAATCGCCAAGCGCTTCCTGGTGCCGAAGCAAAAAGAACAGACCGGCATCAACAGCAAACAGGTCGAATTTACCGACGAAGGCCTCAACGGGCTGATCCAGTTCTACACGCGCGAAGCCGGCGTCCGCAATCTGGAGCGCGAAATCGGCAATGTGTGCCGCAAACTGGCGCGCAAAGTGGTCGATCTGCAAACCTCGACTGGCAAAGAGTCCGGTAAAGAGTCCAAGTCCAAAACCGAAGCGCCGGCCGTTGTCATCAATGGCGCCAAGCTGACCGAACTGCTTGGCCCCGCCAAGTTCCGCGATCTGCAAGCCGAAAAGAAGAACGAAATCGGCGCCGCCGTCGGCCTGGCCTGGACCGAAGTGGGCGGGCAAATCCTCACCACTGAGGCCATTCTGATGGAAGGCAAGGGCAAGCTGACCGTTACCGGCAAGCTGGGCGACGTGATGCAGGAATCTGCGCAGGCGGCCATGAGCTATATCCGCTCCCGCGCCCACCAGTTTGGCCTGCCACGCGACTTTTACCGCAATTTGGACATTCATTTGCACATCCCCGAAGGCGCCATTCCCAAGGACGGCCCCTCGGCGGGCATTACCATGGCCACCACTATCGCCAGCGCGCTTACCAAGATTCCCGTGCGCGCCGATGTCGCCATGACCGGAGAAATCACCCTGCGCGGCAAAGTGCTGCCGATCGGCGGCCTGAAAGAAAAATTGCTGGCCGCCCATCGCCATGGCATTGCCGAGGCCATCATGCCCCTCGACAATCAAAAAGATCTGCCCGACATCCCGGATAACGTCAAAAGCTCGATGAAGCTGCATTTCGTCGAGTCCATGGACGAAGTGCTCAAGATCGCCCTGGAACGGGAAATCGAGGCCCTGCCGCTGGTCCCCGCCGGGACCGCGGTAGAAGTGGCGCAGCCGGCGGAGGAGAACCGGGCCCACTAACCGCGCGGCTTAGCCCATGCCGCCGGGCCTGATTTTGTTGTACGCTTGTTAGCGAGGTTTGTTGTCAGTGCGGCCGGCCCCGGTCAGTTCCCAACTGACGGTCTCGCCGAAGTCGCATTCTTAGGGAGAAGCAACGTTGGCAAGTCCAGCCTGATCAATGCCCTCGTAGGGCAGCGCGGGTTGGCCTTCACCAGCAGCACGCCGGGTCGAACGCAAACGATCAATTTTTACCGGGTCATCCCCGGGGCTGCCGAAGGCGAACGTGATTTTTACTTCGTTGATCTGCCGGGATATGGATATGCCCGGGTTCCCAAAGTTCGTACCGAGGAGTGGAAACAGCTCATTGAAACCTACTTGCTGACGAGAACGACTCTCGAGCTCTCCTTCGTGATTCTCGATGCTCGCAGAGGTTGGACTCCCCAGGATTTGCAGTTAAAGCAGTGGCTAGAGCATTACAACCGGCGATACCTCGTGATCGCCACAAAGATGGATAAACTCAATCAATCTGAACAGGCACGGACCTTGGCGCAGATTCGCAACGAATCCGCCGAGCCGCTGCCTTTCTCGGCCATCACAGGCCGGGGAGTGAGGGAAATTTGGCAAGCGATACCGAGAACAAAACCGCAGTAACACCCCCGCCGCAGGAAAAGCCCGCCCGCGAAACTCCGGCGTCCAGCGAAGCCCCCGCCGTCTCCGCAGAAAGTACTGAGCCCGCATCCGACGCGAAACCGGCCGACAAGCCCGCTGAACAAGGCGGTGGCGGCGGCCAGCATGGACGGCGCAAACATAACGCCGGCGGAGCTACGGCCAAGAACGGCTCACCTACCCTCGACTTGGTCGAGCTCAAGGACATGAGCATCCTCAAGCTCAATCAAGTGGCCAAGGACATGGGCGTGGCCGGCGCCGCAGGCCTCCGCAAACAGGAGCTGATTTTCAAGATCCTGCAGACGCAGGCCGAAAAGAGCGGCCTCATCTTCTCCGAAGGCGTGCTCGAATGCCTTCCCGACGGCTTCGGCTTCCTGCGCGCTCCCGAATACAACTATCTGCCCGGCCCCGACGATCAAAGTCGACGCCATCAATTTCGAGCCGCCCGAGGAAGCCCGTAACAAAATCTTCTTCGACAACCTCACCCCGCTCTATCCCAATGAGCGCCTGAAGCTCGAAACCACCCGCGAGAATTTCTCCGGGCGCGTCATGGACTTGCTCACGCCCATCGGCAAAGGGCAGCGCGGCCTCATCGTTTCCCCGCCCCGTACCGGCAAAACGATGCTGCTGCAGTCGATCGCCAACTCCATCACTACCAACCATCCCGAAGTGACTCTCATCGTGCTGCTGATCGACGAGCGCCCCGAGGAAGTCACCGACATGCAGCGTTCGGTCCGCGGCGAAGTCATCAGCTCGACGTTCGATGAGCCCGCTACCCGCCACGTGCAAGTCGCCGAAATGGTCATCGAAAAAGCCAAGCGCCTGATCGAGCACAAGAAAGATGTAGTCATCCTGCTCGATTCCATCACCCGCCTGGCCCGCGCCTACAACACCATCGTCCCGCCCTCGGGCAAAGTGCTCTCCGGCGGCGTCGATTCCAACGCCCTGCAGCGCCCCAAACGCTTCTTCGGCGCGGCGCGCAATATCGAAGAAGGCGGCTCGCTCACCATCATCGCGACTGCCTTGATCGACACCGGCAGCCGCATGGACGACGTGATTTTCGAAGAGTTTAAGGGCACCGGCAACATGGAAATCCACCTGGAGCGCAAGCTGGTCGACAAGCGCGTGTTCCCGGCCATCGACATCAACAAGAGCGGCACCCGCAAGGAAGAGCTGCTGCTGCCCAAAGAAGAGCTCAACCGCGTTTGGATCCTGCGCAAGGTGCTCAACCCGCTGTCGCCGGTTGAAACCATGGAGCTGCTGCTCGATAAGCTGGGCAAGACCCGCAGCAACAGCGAGTTCCTGGGCTCGATGAGCGGCTAGCGTAAAACAACCTACGCCGGGGACATGCGCAAGCGTGTCCCCTTTTGTTTTTGAACGGCTACCTTCGCGGCTCATACCGCATCGCCACCGCGCCCGAGCCAAACTCCAGCCGGCTCACGAACCGCAAGTCGACATACTTCGATAGCCCGGCGAACAATGCCGGCCCGTGGCCCGCTACTCTGGGATGCACAACAAACTCGTACTCATCGATCAGTCCCAGCTCCGCCAACGCCAGCGGGAGCTTCACGCCTCCCAGCAACAGTACCTTACCCGGCTCCCGCTTGAGCTGCTGAACGGCCTTCCCCAGATCCCCGCGCACGAGCTCCGCATTCCAATCGACCCGGTCGAGCGTGCTCGAAACGACGTACTTCTTGGCCGCGTCGATCGTCCGCGCGAAAGGTTCCGTCCAATCAGGCCTCGCTCCCGTTGCCGCCCGCGGCCGAAACGCCGCCTCCATCATTTCGTAAGTCACCCGGCCAAACAGGAGCGCATCGGCCTGGTTCAGGTTCTCGATTGCGTGGCGATGCAACTCTTCGTCCGCCGGTATTGCGCGATGATCGCAACACCCGTCCAATGTGACGTTGATGGAATATCGAACAGGTCGCATAACGCAAGAATAACGCCGGTGGCCTCACCTGCGGATAACAAGCGCAACAGCGAAAGCGGCCACAGGAACAGCTAGGGCAAGCCCTTCGACGAGCAGGGCATACGAAATCAACCTCTTCGCTCGAGCAAAGCGGGCCGCGATGCGGCTCACAGCCATTCCCGCGAGAATAACGGGCGATTCCAGAACTCTGAAAAAGCAGATCCAGCTTAAGCTTTGAGCCACGTACTTTTCGCCGAGAAAGGCCACGCCCATACAAACCGGCGCACTCAGGCTGAGGCCGAACAGAAACTTCGAATACGCCGTGTACATGCCCTCAAATTTCGCCATGATCCCGATGAGGAAGACGGTTGGGATCAGAAACAGAAAGCCGATGAAGAGATGGAGCATCATGTCTCCCGCCGCAGCCATTCCACCGGACGCAGCCACCGGGTCCTGAAGGTCCAAGACGTGACGTCTATAAAGTAAGGCAGCAGCAACCACAATGACGGCGGCATACCCCGCGGCAACCAACCCGAACTTGATCCGAATGGCAGCCGGCTTCACAAAAGCATCTTACCGTGGCTGTCCGGTATTCACGGCTAGAGTAGGCGACTAACTACGCGCGCCGCTTCGCCGTCCTGCCCTTAGTCTTCACCACAATCGGCGTCCCCTCAAATCCAAACCGCTTGCGCAGTTGATTCATCAGGTACCGCTCATCGGAAAAATGCAGTTTCTCGCGGCTATTGGTGAACAGCACGAACGTCGGCGGCCGCACCGACGCCTGCGTGATGTACAGGATCTTCCGCTCCTCGAAATGCAGCGCCTCCGTGAAACGGTTCAGTTCCCCGGTAGTTACGCGCTTCGAAGCCGCATCGTATACCTGCCGGATCGTCTTGAACAATCCCTTCACGCCCGCCCCCGTCTTGGCGGACAGAAACACCACCGGCGCATAGTCCAGGAATTTGAAATGATCGCGCAGCTCGCGCTCAAAGGCGCGCTTTTTGCCCTCGGCAATCTGATCCCACTTGTTCACGCAAAGAATCAGCGCGCGCCCGCCTTCGTGCGCATACCCGGCAATGGTCGCGTCCAGACTGAGCACGCCTTCCACCGCATCCAACACCAGAAGCACCACCTGCGCCATGCGGATGTGGCGCCGCGCCATCACCACGCTCAGCTTCTCGGCCATCTCCTTGGTCTTGCCCTTGCGGCGAATGCCGGCCGTGTCGACAAACACGTAGTCGGTGTCGCCGTGATGCACGAGTTCATCGACCGCATCGCGCGTGGTCCCGGCAATCGGCGAGACAATCGCGCGCTCCTGCCCGGTCAGCGCATTCAGCAGCGTGGATTTGCCCACGTTGGGCCGGCCAATAATGGCGACGCCAATCGTTTCGCCCGCGACTTCTTCTTCCGTCCGCTCCCAGTCGCGCGTGATATGCTCCATCAGCGCGTCAATCCCCAGGGCGTGCTCGGCCGAAACCGGAAACATATCGCGAATCCCCAAGCTGTAGAATTCGTGCGCCAGCGCCTCATGCGCCAGGTTGTCGGCTTTGTTCACCACCAGCGACATGGGCTTGCCCAGGCGCCGCACCATCGCCGCCAAGTCGCGATCCGAAGCCGTAATCTCCGACCGCCCATCGACCACCAGGATGATGTGCGCGGCCTGCTCCAGCGCGACCCGCGCCTGTTTCAAAATCTGGCTGGGAATGTATTCATCGTCCTGAACCACGATGCCGCCGGTGTCGATGACCTCAAAGCGCCGCCCCTCGTAGCTCGCCCGCCTCTGATTGCGGTCGCGCGTAATGCCCGGCTCATCACCGACAATAGCCCGACGCTGGCCGGTGATGCGATTGAACAGAGTGGATTTCCCCACATTGGGTCGGCCCACGATGACGATCGTGGGGAGAGACTGCGGCATGTGTAGCCATCATAGCGTGAGGGGCGCGGAGGCCGCTCCCTTGCTCCCCCTGGCTGGAATTCATCAGGCCCGGTTGTTTTCAGCCATATGGGCCTCCCCCTCTCGGCCCAATAATTAACTTTTTATGAACATGTTAACCGCTGGCTCGAAAAATGCATCTGTCGTACCGGAAGGCGTATGAGGTGCATCATGAAACTGACTCTGCTGAATTTGACGATTGTGGCCGGATGCGTGCTCTCCACTCCCCTTGGGGCGCAGGATCAGCCCTCCGATGACGCCAGCCGCGGTGTGGCGCGCATCAGTTTCCTCAACGGAGATGTGTCGGTAAGGCGTGGCGACTCTGGCGAAGTCGTTGCCGCTGCCGTCAATGCGCCGCTGGTTGCGCAAGACACTCTATTAACCGGCTCCGGCGCGACCGCTGAAATTCAATTTGACTCCGCCAACATGATCCGCCTGGGACAGAATGCCGAGGTGCGCCTCGCCGAACTCGCCTATCGCCGCGCCCAGATGCAGGTGGCCAACGGCACGGTTACATTCCGCGTGTTGCGCGATTCCGATTCGCGAATGGAAATCGAAACGCCGCAAGTCTCTGTTCGGCCCACAAGGCTAGGCAGTTACCGCATCACGATTCGGGAAGACGGCACATCGGAAGTCGTTGTCCGGTCCGGCGAAGCCGACATCTTCACGCCGCGCGGCTCGGAACCCCTGGGCGCCGGACAAATGATCGTCGCGCGAGGTACTGCAGCCGATCCCGAATTCCAAGTACTCGCTGCGCCCGCCCTTGACGACTGGGATCGCTGGAATGACAACCGCGACAGTCGCTTCGCGCCTAGGCGCAGCTATCAATATGTGAATCCCGACATCTACGGCGCCGAGGATCTCGATGACAACGGCGATTGGGTGGACTCCCAATACGGCCGCGCCTGGCGTCCGCGCGTAGCTGCTAACTGGGCTCCCTATCGCAATGGCCACTGGGCCTGGATCGATTACTACGGCTGGACCTGGGTCAGTGACGATTCCTGGGGCTGGGCTCCCTATCACTATGGCAACTGGTTCCACGACGATTCCTTCGGCTGGGCCTGGTACCCCGGCGCCTATGACTATCCCCACTACTACTGGTCCCCGGCTCTGGTGGCCTTCGTCGGTTTCGGCCATGGCTTTGGCGTGGGATTTGGATTCGGCAACATCGGCTGGGTGCCGCTCGCGCCCTATGAAACCTGCCATCGCTGGTGGGGTGGAGGCTATTACGATGGTTTCGGAAGCCGCGGTTTTGGCGATTTCAACAACACCGTCATCAACAATACGAACATCGTTAATAACGTGAATATTACGAACATCTACCGGAATGCGCGCGTGGCCAACGGCGTCACGGCTGTGAATGCCGGCCAGTTCGGTCAGAATCACCGGGCCTTCCGGCAAGTCTCGCCGGCCGATCTGCGTGGCGCAAACTTGGTGAGAGGGCAGGTTCCGGTAGCGCCCACCCGTCAGAGCTTGCACTTTGCCAATCGGCAACCCAACCTGGCGAACTTGCCGCGTACACCGGCCAATCGGCAGTTCTCGGCGCGCCAGTCCCCTCGCCAGGTGGCCAGAGTTCCGTTCGAGCAGCAGCGGCAGGTAATGCAGCAGGTCGCCAGACAAACACTCAGCAGGCCGCCGGTCAGCGCCCAGGCGGCGGGCATTTCCGCGAACGGAACCGGGCGCAGCCAGTCTGCTCCATCCCGGCAGGACCGCGCGGTCGCGGGCCGCGGCGGAAGCAAGGGCATTGCGCAGCTGTCTCCGGCGCCACAAGCGAGCAACCCTCAAGCTGGAAACGGCTGGCAGCGGTTCGGTGACAGAAATCGCCAGCAGGCGAACCCGGCTCGCATGAATTCGAGCCGGCCCGACAGCGAACGGGCTCGCACGCAACCCGCGGCGCCCCCATCTTCCGGCGGACGCGCGAGCGACAACAGCGGCTGGCAGCGATTTGGCCAGTCTGGCAATCGAGCCGCCCGGCCCGACGCTGCCACCACGCGGCAAAATGTAAATCCGAGCCGGCCTGCCAGCCAGTTCGGAACCGCGCCCAACAACAGCGGCGGCCAGACCAGCAGCCGTTTCGGAAGCTTCGGTTCGCAATCGCGCGCGCCTCAAGCGAGCCCGCCCGCCGTTCGTGAACGTGCGGAGCGCTCGTATGGCGGGCCCAGCGGCAGCTACGGCGGAAGCCGCGCATATGATTCGCGGCCCACGCAGACCTATCGCCCCAGCCCGCCCAGCGGCAACAGCAGCAGCTACTCGCGGCCCGCCCAGACTTATCGCCCCAGCCCGCCCAGCAGGAACAGCGGCTACTCGCGGCCTGCCCAGACGTATCGCCCCAGTCCGCCCAGCGGCAACAGCGGCTACTCGCGGCCCGCGCAGACGTATCGCCCCAGCCCGCCCAGCGGCAGCAGCAGCTACTCGCGGCCCACGCAGACTTATCGCCCCAGCCCGCCCAGCGGCAGCAGCAGCTACTCGCGGCCCGCCCAGACTTATCGCCCCAGCCCGCCCAGCGGCAGCAGCGGCTACTCGCGGCCGGCCCAGACGTATCGCCCCAGCCCGTCGCCTAACGGCGTTGGGGCATACCGGCCGAATCCCTCTCCCGCCGGCGCGGGCTCTTACCAGCGTGGCGGCAGCAGCGCGACTTCCAGGCGCGATAGCTCGCCCCAGCCCTACGTCACGCGCCGGTAAATTCACAACCTGGCAGCGGCGCACCTCGCCCTAGCTGTCTCCAACCCGCGCGCCGCCGTGAGTCGCGTACGTGCGGTTGGATCATTCTCCAGATTCGCGGTTCGACGTAAGATGAAGTAGTCCCATGCCCACCCCGGCCAAAGTCAGCGGCGCACGCCAGTTCTTCGCCCGCGGCGGTCCCTTATCCCAGTGGCATCCCAACTACGAATTCCGCCCCGGGCAGGTGCAAATGGCCGAAGCCGTCGAATCGGCGCTGGCGGATAAAAAGCACCTCATCGTCGAGGCCGGCACCGGCACTGGCAAAACGCTCGCGTATCTTGTCCCCGCCATCCTCTCCGGCAAACGCATCATCGTCTCCACCGGCACCAAGAATCTGCAGGAGCAGCTTTTCTTCAAAGACGTCCCGTTCCTGCAAAAGCATTTCCCTCGCCCCCTGCAGGTCTGCTACATGAAAGGCCGCAACAATTACGCCTGCCGCCAGAAAATTTACGACGCTGAAAACGAGCCCGTTCTCGCGGGTCTCGAAGAAGTCGCCGACTTCAATATCATTCGCGATTGGGAGAAGACCACCGAATTCGGCGACCGCTCCGAAATCAAGCAGCTTCCCGATTCCAGCTCCGCCTGGGCCCGAATCGATGCCCGCCGCGAAATGTGCACCGGCCAGAAATGTGCACAGTTCGAGCGTTGCTTCATCACCCAAATGCACCAGCGCGCCCACGAGAGCGACATCATTATCGTCAACCACCACCTGTTTTTCGCCGACCTCGCCATCAAGGAAGACGACTTCGCCGGCATCCTCCCCGAATATCAGGCCGTAGTTTTCGACGAAGCTCACGAGCTAGAAGACGTCGCCGGCCAGTACTTCGGCGTGAGTCTCAGCAGCTACCGCTTTCAGGAGCTCGATCGCGATATCGCCGCGGTGGCCCGCCAGAAAAAGTTCTCCTCGGTTGAGTTGGACCGCGTACTGGAGCGTCTTTCCGAGATCTCGAACAACTTCTTCGCCCTCTTCGCCGCGACCGAAGGCCGCACGGCGTTTCACGGCCGCGATGCTTTTCTCGACGAAAACCAGGAGCTCTACGGTGATCTGCTCACGTGCCTCGATCTCACGAGTTCGCGCCTGAAGCTTCTCCCAGAACCGCCGGAGGAAGTCCAACCGCTACTCCGCCGCGCCGGCGAGTTAACCAGTAGCCTCCGTTTCCTGCTCGAAAACAACGACCCCGCCTATGTCCACTGGATTGACCGCCGCGGCCGCGGCGTCTTCCTGCAAGCCACCCCCATCGACGTATCGAGTCTTCTCGGCGAGCGCCTCTTCGAAAAAATCGATTGCAGCATTCTCACCTCGGCCACGCTAGCCGTCGCCGGCGGCTTCGAGTTCACCCAGAAGCGCCTGGGCCTGGCCTACGCCCGCACCGACATCGTTCCCGGCCATTTCGATTACGCCCGCCAGGCCCTGCTCTACGTGCCCCAGCATCTGCCCGATCCGCGCGACCCCGCCTTCACCAAAATGGCGGCAAACGAAATCATCGCGCTGCTCAAGCTCAGCCAGGGACGCGCGTTCGTCCTGTTCACCAGCTATCAGCAAATGCGCCTGATCTACGATCGCGTTTCGTTCGAAATCGATTTCCCCACCCTGCTGCAAGGCACCGCCCCGCCCAGCGCGCTGCTCGAAGAATTTCGCTCGACGCCCAATTGCGTGCTGTTCGCCACCGCATCGTTCTGGCAAGGCGTAGACGTGCCGGGCGACCAGTTGAGCTGCGTTATTATTGATAAATTGCCATTCGCCGTTCCCAGCGATCCCGTCGTCGAAGCCCGCATGCATAGCGTCCGCGAGCAAGGCGGCAGCCCGTTCTACGACTATCAGGTCCCGCAAGCCACTCTCGCCCTGAAGCAGGGTTTCGGCCGCCTGATCCGCAGCCGCTCCGACCGCGGCGTGTTGTCAATACTCGACAACCGCATCACCAAGCAGCGCTACGGCCAAGTATTTTTCGATAGCTTGCCGGATTACGCTTTCACAACCGCCATTAAAGACGTGGAGAAGTTTTTCGATGTTTGAAGTTTCCGTGGAAGAGACATTCGCCGCCGGACACGCCCTGCGCGATTACAAGGGCAAATGCGAAAATGTGCACGGCCACAATTACCGCGTGCAAATCGTCATCGAAGGCCCGGAGCTCGACTCGACCGGCTTGCTGGTAGATTTTGCCGACGTCAAGCATCTCATGGACGCCGTGATCGCCCGCCTGGATCACCAGTTCATCAACGAGATCGCGCCCTTCGACAAGCTCAACCCGTCCGCGGAGAACATGGCGAAATATTTCCACGACGAAGTAAGCGCAGGGCTGGGCAACACCGGCCCCCGCATCGGAGCCGTCAAGGTCTGGGAAACCGACGAGACCAGCGCCACATCCTGCCGCTCGCGATATCCAAGATTTCGAACGTCCCGGGCGGTTCGATGTCGAGATAGAACCCGCAGCGGAATAAACGATATTTCTGAAGTAGGAGGTAGCGCGAATCTGGCGACCATTCCGGCCTTATCGAGGTTGTGCTACCAAGAGACCGCCGCCGAGAAAAATCGTGCGGATCTATTAGAAACAGGTTGTGGTTACGACTCCCAAGCGCAGCGATCCAATTCCCATCCGGCGACCATACTCCCTCAGAGTAGTCACCATCGATCGACTTTGTAGTCCCCCGAATTACATCGATCAGTTCGAGGTGCAGATCGTGATCAATGTTGCTCCCAACCGTGGCGATTGCCTGAGTGCCGTCCGGAGAAACGCTGAGGTGCTCCCAGCCCCACCGGTACGGACAATCCGACTTCAGAACCTGCCGGGCATTTCCAGCCGGTAGAAGAATCTCAAAAACTCCGCAGTGCCTTCCCTCGCCGTTCCCACTACTGCCAGCAATGACGACCCTATCCTGGCGCACAGAGAATGCAAAGCTTTTGATCTGGAAAGGAGCCGTGCCAGGCACCGGACTTGAGCGAATCGGATTGAATTCGATTTTCGAAAGGCCTGTTTTCTCTCGAGGGATTCCCCCATCGGTGGCCGCGTTGGTCGCATAAACAGATTTCCCGTCCGGGGCAAAACTCGTTAGTCCCAGAGGGAAAGGGACGTCAATTGTGACCGCGCTCCCTTCGGGTGGAAATACACTTAATGTCTTCGAGCCTCGGCCGTAAAGAAGGCCGGCAGCTTTATAGGGATACAGAACCTTGGGCTGCCCTGTCGAAGAGGCTAAGAATCCAACGAGGGAGATGGCGGCCGCTAAGAGTCTTCGCGCCTTCATAAACCAAGCTGCATGCTGGCCACCAGCCTAGCACTCCCAAAATGTGCCCGCCTATTCGGTCCAGTAAGTAATCAGCAGCCCCTCGCCCGCAACGTCGGCATCGATCCAGTACGAGGCCACGTTGATCGAATCGGCGCCATCGGACGCTTCCAGAAAAAATGAATCCGACACACCGCTCGAAGCGTTCGGCGCGAGCACCCGCATCACGCCGCTCAGCGTGGATCGGGTCATGCCGGCCTTGCCAATATAAACCTTGCCGGTAAGCCCGGGGATCACTTGAAAAAAGAGTTTGGCGACCCGCACCGTCAGGTCGGTGGAAAGTTGTACCAGAGTTCCAGGGGTTGCGACGTTCACTCGGCCCAGCGTGGTTACGGTCATTGGAGAGGTCCTCACCCGCATGGTAGCGGGTGCTCCAGGCCTCTCAACGCAGCCGCGGCGCTAAGTCGTTGCAAGAAGCGAACGGAAATAGCGCGAAGGGCTGTGACCGCGCGCGCCTAATACTTAGGCCGTGAGGTTTGAACGGCCGGCATCGGAAGAGCAATCAAAATTGCAATAATCGCGATCACTACCAATCCAGATTTCACATCCGTTTTAACTTTCATCGTCTTGCCCTCTCGCCTTGTACCAGAGCATCCCGATTGCCAAACCCCAACCCATTCATATGAAAGAATTTGTGTCCGACAGACTCGGCGCCAAGCTATCCGATCAGATAGTGGGGCAGGTCCCCGATGTTCAATGCCAGGACATACTTGACACTTTAGGACAGGACATCCCTGACCCTTTGCAGAGAGGGCAACAGGATGCCATGGCGAGAGTCGAGTGTGATCGAAGAGCGATTGCGGTTCGTGGTG
>JACPNO010000041.1 GCA_016185465.1 Candidatus Solibacter usitatus | reverse complement strand
GGCCGCGTAGCCCTTGTGCTCGAGACGGTTGAAGATGAAGGGCTTGAAGAGCTCCAGCGCCATCTTCTTGGGCAGGCCGCACTGGCTGAGCTTGAGCTCGGGGCCCACCACGATGACGGAACGGCCGGAGTAGTCCACGCGCTTACCCAGCAGGTTCTGCCGGAAGCGTCCCTGCTTGCCCTTGAGGGTATCGGAGAGCGACTTGAGCGGGCGGTTATTGGCGCCGCGCAGCACGCGACCGCGGCGGCCGTTGTCGAACAGCGCGTCGACGGCTTCCTGGAGCATGCGCTTTTCATTGCGGACGATCACGTCCGGCGCGTGCAGCTCAATCAGCTTCTTCAACCGGTTGTTGCGGTTGATGACGCGGCGGTACAGGTCGTTCAGGTCGGAGGTCGCGAACCGGCCGCCATCGAGCGGCACCAGGGGGCGCAGCTCGGGAGGGATCACCGGGATCACGTCGAGGATCATCCACTCCGGCTTGTTGCCGGATTTGCGGAAGGACTCGACCACGCGCAGGCGCTTGGCGTACTTCAGCTTCTTCTGGACCGACGCCTCGGTCTTCATCTTCTCGCGTATCTCTTCGCTGAGCGCCTCGACGTCGACCTTCTTGAGCAGCTCCTTGATGCCCTCGGCGCCCATCATCGCGATGAACTTGCCGGGGAACTCCTGGTCGAGCTGCCGCTTGCGCTCGTCCGTGATGACTTCGCCCTGGCTGATCCCCTCGACTTCGCCCGGGGACACGACTACATAGGCTTCGAAGTAGAGGACGCGCTCGAGCTCGCGCAGGGTGATGTCCAGCAGGTGGCCGATGCGGCTCGGCAGACCCTTGAAGAACCAGACATGCGAGCAGGGGCTCGCCAGCTCGATGTGTCCGAGACGCTCGCGGCGCACCCGGGCGAGGGTGACCTCGACGCCGCACTTGTCGCAGATCACGCCGCGATGCTTCATGCGCTTGTACTTGCCGCACAAGCACTCCCAATCCTGGGTGGGTCCGAAGATGCGGGCGCAGAAGAGCCCGTCGCGCTCCGGCTTAAAAGTCCGGTAGTTGATCGTCTCCGGCTTGGTCACCTCGCCATGGGACCAGCTCCGGATCTTTTCCGGAGAAGCCAGAGAAATGCGGATGGAATCGAAATCCGCAATCAAATTCGCTCGATCGTACGGAGAGGATCTCAAAATAGCCTCCAGTCACCTAAAAAGCAAAAACGTTGACACAGAGACACAGAGACACAGAGAAAAGAAATGTGTTCTCTGTGTTTTCCCTCTGCGTCTCTGTGCCTCTGTGTCATTTCTTAATCGGCCGCAAGAGCAGTGTCCGGCGCCTCACGAGCCTTCTTCATCAACTCCACATCGAGGCACAACGACTGCAGCTCGCGAATCAGCACGTTGAACGATTCGGGGACGCCCGGCTCGATCGCCGCCTCGCCCTTCACGATCGCTTCGTAGATCTTGGCGCGGCCGTACACGTCGTCCGACTTCGCCGTCAACAGCTCCTGCAGGATGTATGCGGCGCCGTATGCTTCGAGCGCCCAGACTTCCATTTCGCCGAAGCGCTGGCCGCCGAACTGCGCCTTGCCGCCCAGCGGCTGCTGGGTAATCAGCGAGTACGGTCCGATGGAGCGCGCGTGGATCTTGTCGTCCACCAGGTGCGAGAGCTTCAACATGTAAATGTAGCCCACCGTCACCGGCTGCTCGAACTGCGTCCCGGTCATACCGTCGTACAGCGCGGTCTTGCCGGAGCTCGGCAGGCCCGCGTCGGCGAGCGCCTTCTTGATTTCCCGCTCGGTCGCCCCGTCGAACACCGGGGTCGCGAAGTGGACGCCCAACGCCTTTGCCGCCCAGCCGAGGTGGGTCTCCAGAATCTGGCCCACGTTCATGCGGGAGGGCACGCCGAGGGGGTTCAGGACGATCTCGACCGGCGTTCCATCCGGGAGGTACGGCATGTCCTCCTCCGGCAGGATGCGCGCGATCACGCCCTTGTTCCCGTGACGGCCGGCCATCTTGTCGCCGACCGACAGCTTGCGCTTCATCGCGATGTACACCTTCACGAGCTTGATCACGCCCGGAGGCAGCTCATCGCCCTTGCGCAGCTTCCCGACCTTTTCGTCGGTGATCTTTTCGAGCACCGCGATCTGGCGCGACGTCATCTCTTCGATTTCGTCGATCTGCTCGTTCAAACGCGGGTCCTTGTTGGCCAGGCGCATGCGCTTGAGGTCGCGCGACTTCATCTTCTCGATCAGGTCGCGCGAAAGCTCCGTGTCCTTGGACAGGAGTTTTTTGTTGGTCTTTTCGTCGTGCAGGTCGGCCAGCAGCTTCTTTCCGTCGAGCAGCGCCGCCAGACGCTTGGACCGCTCGTCGGTCAGAATTCGGATTTCGTCCTGCAGGTTGCGCTGCAGTCTCGCGATCTGCGATTCCTCGATCGATTTCGACCGCTCGTCCTTCTCCTGGCCCTTGCGGGAGAAGATCTTGCAATCGACGATCGTGCCCTCGATCCCCGGCGGGCAGTACAGCGACGCGTCCTTCACGTCGCCGGCCTTTTCGCCGAAGATCGCGCGCAACAGCTTCTCTTCAGGCGTGAGCTGCGTCTCGCCCTTCGGCGTCACCTTGCCCACCAGGATATCGCACGGCTTCACCGTGGCGCCGATGCGGATGATGCCGCTCTCGTCCAGGTTGCGCAGGAACGAATCCGCGATGTTCGGAATGTCCCGGGTGATTTCTTCCGGCCCGAGCTTGGTGTCGCGCGCTTCGATTTCGAACTCCTCGATGTGGATCGAGGTGTAGTAGTCTTCCTTGACCAGCTTTTCGCTGACCAGGATGGCGTCTTCGAAGTTGTAGCCGCGCCACGGCATGAACGCCACCAGCACGTTCCGCCCCAGCGCCAGCTCGCCCAGATCGGTGCAGGGGCCGTCCGCCAGCACCTGGGTCTTGCCGACCCGCTGCCCGACCCGCACGATCGGCTTCTGGTTGATGCAGGTGTTCTGATTCGAGCGCTTGAACTTGGTGAGCTGGTAAATGTCCGCGCCCACCTCGCGCGAGAGCTGGCCTTCG
>JACPNO010000004.1 GCA_016185465.1 Candidatus Solibacter usitatus | reverse complement strand
GAAAACTTCTACTACGTCAAGCAGATGCAGTCCAAAACTCCAATGGTGTTTGTGTTGCGGGATGGCGAAACCCTGCACGGCGTCATTGAGTGGTATGACAAAAGCTGCTTGAAAATTAACCGCACTGAAGGCCCAAACCTGCTGTTGTATAAGCCCAACATCAAGTACATGTATAAGGACGAACAGGCTTAAAGGCGGGATTTTTCGCGCATTTCGAGCCGGTAAGCGCGCCGTTTGTCTGCGTCTTCGTAGCGCCGTTTCTCATCTTCCGACTCCGGGATCACCTGCGGCACCGGCACGCGATTGCCTTGAGAATCGAGCGCCACAAACGTCAGGTACGCCGAAGAAGTGTGGAGCCGCTCGCCGGTAGTCAGGTCTTCCACGAAAATTTTTACGCCGACTTCCATCGACGTGCGAAACGCCCGGTTCACCGACGAGCGCAACAGTACCAATTGGCCGATCTTCACCGGGTGCAGGAAATTCATGTGATCGACCGACGCCGTCACCACCGGGCAGCGCGCGTGGCGGATGGCGGCGAGGGCAGCGGCCACGTCCACCAGGTGCATCACTTTTCCGCCAAGTAAATGGCCCAGCAGATTGGCGTCGTTGGGCAGCGCCAGCTCCGAATATTCCGACGCCGATTCGCGAACCGGTTTAGCTTGCATTTGGTTGTCGTCGAAGATAACTCGCCAGATAAGCTTCCGCCTGCCACTGCAAAATCGCGTCGGCATGGGCGAGCGTGAATGCGCCGGCGGCGCGCGAATATTCCAGCGGCCCATGCGATTGCGGCAAGTGATTTTTTTCGGCCACGTAGTAAAGGCCGATCACGCCGCCGTCATCGCGAGCGACGGTGAAACGCACCGCATCGGCGTCTGCATGGGCGGGAAAACGGGGGCACTGTTGCGCGGCGTAGCCCAGATTGCAGAGGTCCCGCAGCATGAGGTCGGAAGGCTGAAACGGCTCGCACGGATTGGCCTGGCAGCAGCCGCGATGCGCGTCGCCCAGAGGATGCCATCCGGGGGCGTCGACAAATTCTTCCGCGGCCGGATGAAAGTAAGGGCACGCCATCCGAGGTATAGTAGCACAGAGAGTTTGATTCCCCGATGCCCGTCAATCGCCTGGAAATTCTGAAAAATATGCTCGCTGCCAATCCCGGCGACAGCTTTGCGCGCTATGGCCTGGCCATGGAATACGCCAATTCCGGCGCGCTCGAGACGGCAGTGGCCGAGTTCCGGAATCTGCTGGCGGCGAATCCAAAATATGTTGCGGCCTACTATCACGGCGGGCAAGCGCTGGAAAAACTCGGGCGGGTGGAGGAAGCTCGCGCGATATATACCCGGGGAGTTGAAGTGAGCGGCGAAATCGGCGATGCGCATACGCGGGAAGAGTTGCAGGCTGCGCTGGAGATTTTAGGTTGATTGGGCAAAGGGCGGCTTTGAAACCCGCCCCTACGTG
Organism: Candidatus Solibacter usitatus; assembly: GCA_016185465.1. Classification (GTDB taxonomy): domain Bacteria; phylum Acidobacteriota; class Terriglobia; order Bryobacterales; family Bryobacteraceae; genus JACPNO01. The sequence goes on along the minus strand of JACPNO010000004.1, from coordinate 57,554 downwards.
TCGAGCGCGGTGGGCAACATCACCGCGCATTTTCGACCGAACCAAAATGTGTCGCGGCGGGCATCACCGCGCATTTTCAAGCGAACCGGCGTTGTAGGGGCGGGTTTCAAACCCGCCCTTTACGGTGTGAAATGAAATCTGCTATTTTTCTTTGCCTGTTGTCGATCGGACTTTGCAACGCTGCTGCCCCCGGGATTGTCTTCCAGGGAACCAACGGCAAGCACATCGTGCTGGTGAGCGGTGACGACGAATACCGCTCTGAAGAAGCCCTGCCGCAGTTGGCCAAGATCCTGGCTACCCATCACGGATTCAAATGCACGGTGCTATTCGCCATCGATCCAACGACCGGCGCCATTGCGCCCGACCTCCACGACAACATTCCCGGCCTCGAAGCACTCGACGCTGCCGATCTGCTCATCCTGTTCACTCGCTTCCGCGATTTGCCCGATGCTCAGATGAAACACATCGTCGATTACGTCGAATCCGGCCGGCCCATCGTCGCCCTGCGCACCGCCACCCACGCCTTCGAGATCAAGACCAGCCCAACGTACCGGCGCTGGACATGGAACAGCACGGAATGGGACGGCGGCTTCGGGCGGCAGGTTCTCGGTGAAACCTGGATCAGCCATCACGGCCAGCATGGCAAACAAAGCACGCGCGGCGTGATTGCCGAGGGGCAGGGAAAACATCCGATATTGCGCGGCATCGAAGACGGCGATATCTGGGGACCAACCGACGTCTACAAAGTCCGTTTGCCGCTACCCGGCGATAGCCAGCCGCTGGTTCTCGGCCAAGTGCTCGACGGCTTGCAACCCACCGATAAGCCCGCCGCAGGCGCGCAGAACCAGCCCATGATGCCGGTCGCTTGGATCAAGAGCTACAAGGGCGCGCGCACTTTCACCACGACAATGGGCGCATCGCAGGATTTGCAAAACGAAGCCATGCGGCGGCTCATCGTAAATGCCAGCTATTGGGCGATAGGTTGGGAGAGCCGGATTCCGGCGCGCGCCAAAGTCGACCTGGTGGGCGAGTACCAGCCGATACCGTTTGCGTTCGGCGGTTTTCGCAAAGGTGTCAAGCCGTCAGCGTATCAGTAGCGCGGCGCTATACCCCAGCGCTACGCCTAATGCCGATCCGGCCAGCACATCGGTAAGAAAATGCAGGCCCAGCAAGATGCGGGAAATGGCTATGCTGGCCGCGCAGAACAGCAACCCCGCGAGCAATGGAGGATAGAAGTATCCCAGCGACACCGCCACTGCAAACGCGGAAATCGAATGTCCCGAGGGAAACGAAAACTGATCCGGCGGCAGCAGTGTCGCCCAGCAATGCGGCTCGTGGACGCAAGGCCGCTTGCGGCCTACCGCTTTCTTCAACACGCGGAACACGACGATGCCCATCGCCGCGGCTAACAATCCCGCCACAATGGCGGCGTAGCGATCGGCGTCATGCGAGGCCAGCAGGGCGACGCCGCATAAACTCCACAGCCATCCGTCGCCGGCTCGCGTTGCGCCGATCGACCACCATCGCACCCAGCGCGGGGCGCGCCAGCGGTTCACGCGCCGCATCAACTGATAATCCGGCGCCGACAGAATCGAGACAGCGCGCGCGCGGGTCATGGCGTAGCCTCACCACCGCCCGGTTCACCCATCCAGCGCGGCGCTCGAACCGGAGCCGGAACCTGCAGACCCAGGCGGCCGGACCATTTGGCGCCGAAGGCAAGATCGTTCAGCCAGGTTGCGAGCGTAATGGCCGGGACCGCCGCGAGTAAAGGCGCCAGCATCACGGTCCAGGCTTTGTCACGCATAAGCGCGCGCCCGATCGACAGCACCGCGCGCGTCAGTTTCCAATACTCGCCGGATTCGCCATGCACGCGGCTCTGCCCGCGGCGCAGACCGTCCAGAAATTCGCTCTTGGTGCGCGCTCCCGGCACTTCGGTATACGTACTGCCGAGCGCGGCCAGCGTGTGGGCGTCGCTGCCGCCGGTCGCCGGTTTTCCCAAGCGCTCGGCCAGCAAGGCCGCGCGCTGGTTGCAGAAGGCCGGCATCTGGCCGTTGAGCGTTTCGAATGCCGGGAAATGATCGTTGAACAGAGCGAAATCGCCGTGGGTGCGGGAGCCCGTAAGGCTGGAAAAAACATGGTTGATGCCAAAAAACAGCTGCTGTTCGTTGAGGTAGGCAATGAGCGACATCAAATCGAAGCGGCGGCGCTCAAGCTCTGTGTGATGGCGTTCCTGGATGTCGTAAACGGCCATGTGCAGTTCGGTGCCGCTGGGCGTGTAGCAGGTGACTTCCTCGCTCAGAAAGAAATCCGGGTGGCTGCGCAAAGGTTCCACGGCATCGATCGAATCGTGATCGGTCACCGTCACCAGGTCCATGCCGCGGCGCTTGAGAATCTCATAAACCGCCAGCGGCGGGTTGTAGCTTTCTCTGCAAATCCTGTTCAAAACGGGCACGGTACACATGCCGGAATGACGGGTATGGACGTGTAAATCGCACCTCATACCCTCTTATACAGGGGTGTGTGTTACGGTTCGATGGCCCGTGGAAAAAACATTTGTGACGAGATCTGTTTCTCTTGGATCAAAATTGCGTATCCGTCCGCCAGACGGCATATATCGATCGGCAGCTCTGTGGGCAATTCGTTGCCGATTTGAAACGCAGTCGTCATTTTCCGAGGAAAATTTTCAAAAGCTCGATCACCAGGATGATCACCACCAGCAATTCCATGGTGAAGGCCCGCGCTTCGCGGAACTCGTTCACCATGAACTCATAGAGCTCGCCGGCCGTGCGCAGTTTCCCGTCCACCAGGGGCCGGTAGTCGTTCACCCCGACTTTCGCCGCCGCCAGCCGGTAGACACGCGCGTAGAACATGTCGCTCAAAAACTTGATCGCGTTATCGGTCCGCTCGGTCAATTCCGCCAAGTCGAGGCGCAGCGTGTTCAGCCGCCTGGCCTCTTTGGCCAGACGCCAGCGGGAGAAGAGGCCGCCTCCGCGCTCGAGCGCCTGATACGCCTGCTTGAGAACGCGCGTCAGCATCTCATCGTAATGGCGAAACTCCAGCAGCTGGGTATTGGCGTATTCGATCAATTGGATGGTGGGCGCTGCGCCCTGCGCGGAATCGTACACAATAGCCGCCATCCAGCCCACTACCGCCAGGTCCATGGGATAGTACGACATGCTGGACGCCAGCACCTCCTTTTGCTCGTTGTCCGATAGCGGATTCACTTCACCGCGGACGATCTGGGCAAGCGCCGGGCCGTGTTGCTGCAACAGCTCGGGCGCGGTGACGGGCTTACCGGCTGCGTCCCGGACTTCGCAGAGCTGCACGATGTAATAGATCTCGTCCAGCCATTGGGTATAGGGTTTGACCAGCGCGGCCGCGGCTGCGCTTACCAGCGGCTGCACGGTTTGCAGCGCGTGCTGCTCAAGATCGGCGGCATCGATCCAGCGATTGGAGAGCGCGATCAGCTCGTTCCACCCGGCTTGGAAGGGAAGGTCCAGCTCCAGACTGACCACGCCGTAGTCGAAATATTTCAGCCGAGCCTCGAATTCTTCTCCCGTCGGGAGGCGCACGGGCGGCAGGCGCTGGACCACAGGAGGACGCTCGAAGCGGACGTAGACCGGCGCGGCGATCTTGAAACCCGGTTCCCTCGCCGTCGGAGCGATGGCCAGCTGCCGGCGCAGCGTCGCCAGGTCGATCTCTTCAGAGAGATCGTAAAGAAACAGCGCCCGGAATGAGCCCGTGCACGTGGTCACTCACAGCCAGCTTACCGCGTGCGGCAAGCAATTTTAGCGGCGCCCCTGGCTGCGACCACGACCCTCGCGATGCACTTCCACTCGGCGGCCTCTTTGTACCGCCTGCCGCTCGCGTTGAGTGCGTTCATGCAACGGATGCTGCTCGACTCTGCGCGGCGCTTCGGAGCGCCGGACACCGCTGTAAGGGTGAACGTACGTCGGGCGATTCACCCAGGTGCGAGCCCACGGGCGGTCGTTGATGATCACCGTGTGGGTATTCCAGGTAAAGCGATTGTAGCCCCAGCCCCAGGGGGGAACGCCGCTCCTATGCTGACGCCGTACATTCAGGCAGATCGAGAACGGCGAGATCTACTTCGGTATATCGTTCGAGCGATGCAAGGTGGCGTATTTCAGCTCGTTGCCGAGGATGGTGTATGTCCCCTTGACCCAACCCGCGGTTGGGCAGCAATTGCCATCGCCTTTTTTCCAAATGCCAAATTGGAACTCCAAGTTGTCGTCCTTGAAGCTCTCCATGGCGCCTTTCCAAATTCCCTCATCCGGCCCAAGTTCAATCGGCACGGCTTTGGGAGTTTGCAGCTGGGTGAGACCGCCGCCTTCGATCCGGAAGAATTCATCCCGATGCTGATAGCCCGTGCCCTCCCAAACGCGCTTCACGTGCAAGTACGCTTTCCCGTGGTAGCGAAAGCCTTCGGCCGAGACATGATTGACGGAATCGGTCGCCCGAAACTTCTTGAAAAGATGGTAGCCGTCCTGGCGAGCGATCCAAACGCGCAACGAATCGCCGCGCTGCTTACCGGTGAAAAGCACGACGAATACCGTGGTGCCATCCGGCGCCTTCATCTCAAATTGATTGCTCACCTCCAGCGGGTAGTTGTGTTCGGGACCGGCTGGGATTGGGGCAAGGACTTCAGCCCGCGAGTGCGGCTGAGTTTTCTCCTGCAGGGAACTTTGCAGCAAAGCCTTCTTGCGCGCGATCTCCGCAATTTCGTCCTGGAGCAGCGCATCCATCGCAGCCTCGCTCACGCGGTAGATAAGAACGGAGCGGGCGAGATCCCGCACGCGCGGAAATGGATCCTGCAAGGCACGAATGCAACCCGCCTCAATATCCGGTCGGAACAGATGCATCTTCTGCAAAGCTTCAGCCGCGCCCCAGCGGATTTTAGGATTCTGGTTCTTGAGGGCCGCAATCAAGTCCGGAACAGCAGGCTCTCCGGCGCTCTTCAAATAGTAGACCGCATCGGCCGCCGCAATCACGTCGTCGCTCGCAAGCAGTGGGATCCAGTCGGTGAAGGTCCCGGCGGGTTTCGGGCCGGCCGGCGACCCGTCCGGGGGCCACTGTTCCCTCAGGATCGATTCCGCCTCCTCATCTGCAACGCCGATGCTCATCAGCGACTCCGCCACGCGCCGCTGCACCCATGAGTCTTTGTCTTTCAACAGCAGGCGTAGTTTGCGAGAGCTTTCCGGCTCGACCGGACGAATCGCTGCGATCGCTTTCGCCGCCGAGCCACGCGCGACTGGATCGGGATCCTGCAGCAGATTCACTAACGCCGGCACTGCGGAAGGCCCGATTTTAGCGAACGCGTGCACGGCGCGGTTGGCTTGCTTGCCGCCGAGCCACGGAAGCAAGCGGCGCGCGTAGCGGCTCTTTTGCTCCGGCGAAAGGGTTGCCAGCCGCCGGAGCGCAGCCTGGCAGGAAACCGGATCGCTCGAAATGAGCTGTTGCGACAAAATCTGGCCGGAGACTGCCAGGGGAATCAGAACAATGCCGATTGTCGCGGCTACGATTTGCCTTGCCATCCGTACGGATTTTACACGGATGCGTGGAGCCGTGTCTTAGAACGGAACGTCGTCGTCGCTCACGCCTTGATCCATGCCGGCATCGGGCGATGCCGCGGCGGCTTGCTGCCTCGGCGCGCTGCGCGGCATCGAGACCGGCGCGCCTTCGCCTGATCCGGCTTCGCCGCCGCGGCCGCCCAGCAGCAGCACATCTTCGGCGACCACTTCGGTGATATAGACTTTCTTGCCGTCTTTGTCCTCGTAATTGCGCGTCTGCAGGCGGCCTTCCACATACACCTGCTTGCCCTTCAGCAGGTAATTTGCCAGATTTTCGGCGCGCCACAGGACCACGTTGTGCCAGTCGGTCTCTTCTTTCCACTCGCCCGACTGCTGGTCTTTCCAGCGCCGGCTGGTGGCTATGGAAAATTTGGTGACGGCAACGCCGGCCGGCGTGAATTTGGTCTCGGCGTCGCGCCCGAGATGACCGATGAGAGTGACTTTGTTGACGCTTCGGGATGCCATATTAACCTGCAACTGTAACACAATCTCGCACGGCTGCTACAATCGGCTTCATGCGCGGAAACAAACAAGTCATCAAGCACCTCAACGAGATTCTCAAGGCAGAGCTTACGGCCATCAACCAGTACTTTCTGCATGCCAAGATGTGCAAGAACTGGGGCTATTCGCGGCTGGCCGATTTCAATCGCAAGGAATCCATTTCCGAGATGGTGCACGCCGAGAAGCTGATGGACCGGATCCTCTTTCTGGACGGCACGCCGAACATGACCGATATCGGACCTATCAAGATCGGCACCAACGTAAAAGCGCAACTGGAAAGCGATCTGGCGCTGGAGTTGGACGCGGTGCCCCGCCTGGCCGCCGCTATTCAGCACGCAACGGAGGTAGGCGATTTCGCCTCGCGCGAGCTGTTCAAGGAAATTCTGATCGATGAAGAAGAGCACGTGGATTATCTGGAAGGCCAGCTGCACGTGATCGCCGAAATCGGCCTGGACAATTACCTGGCACAGCAAATTCATTCGGCGTGATTGCCGCCTACGCCGCCGAAGATGCCGAGCGGCATATCGAATCCCTCGCCGATCTGCTGATCGACGCCGTCGATAGCGGCGCATCGGTCGGATTTCTGCCTCCGCTCGCGCGCAGCGAAGCTTTCCATTACTGGCGCGGGGTGATCGCGGCCTTGCGCGAAGGGCGGCGCGTTTTGCTGGTGGCGGCTGAGGGCGAGTTCATCCAGGGATCGGTGCAGCTCGATCTGGAAACGCGCGCCAACGGCAGCCATCGCGCCGAGGCCATGAAGCTGTTCGTCGATCGCCGGGCGCGGCGGCGTGGTTTGGCAAAAGCGCTGATGGCGGCGCTCGAAGACACGGCGCGCGGTTTGGGGCGCACGCTGTTGTTGATGGACACGCGCAAGGGCGGCGAGGCGGAAAAGCTTTGCGAATCGCTGGGTTATACACGTTATGGCGAGGTGCCTGGCTACGCCCGCAGCGGCAGCGGGGAGTTGCATGCCACGGTTTTTTTCTATCGCGAGCTGAGTGGGGAAGGTCCCCGACCTGCCTCTTAAAATTGAAAGCGAAGATTCTTGGGCAGGTCGGGGACCTGCCCCACTTCGACCATCTTCCCGCCGTTCTGAATGCTCTCCCGTCCAGCCTCGATCACGCGCTCGTTGTAACTGCTGTTGGCGGGCGTAGCCATAATGCCGGCGGCATCAATCTCGCGCAGCAGCTTTTGCCGCGCCGCCAGATCACCCTCCGCGCGCAAACAATTCGCCACAATGTGCTCGATCGAGCGGTAGCCGTAGCCCACCGGCGTGAGCCCCGGCCCGCCTAAATCAACATATTGAAAATAATCCGGGCTGGGCTCGGCATAAATCGTTGAGCCGCTCACGTAGCTGTGTTTCAAGCCGCGGTATTGATCGGAGTGAGACAGCAGCGCCCCTTTGTCTTCTCCTTTGCAATACAGAGTAAGGCCCTGCGTGTTGGTGCCCGGCGCGTCATCGGGAAAACCTAATGCGTTTTGCACGTTGAGACACGCCCCGTTCGACCAGACGACGCGCGCATCGGTCCACAGATAACCTTCCTGGCCGTTAGGGAACCGGTCGCGAATGCCGTAGACGCTCACCGCCGTAGGCAGCAGGCCGGTGATGAAATGCACCAGGTCCACGTAATGGCACCCGATATATGCGAACGCATCCGACTTGTCCGCCGTCATCCAGTTCTGAAAATTCGAATGGCGGTAGTACCACTTCTCAAGCAGGCAGGCGGAGCCCAAGCGGAACTCACCGAACAAGCCTTCGCGATATTTGCGCCGGGCCATCAGACTGCGATCGTCGAAGCGCTTGTGATATTCAACGCCCACCACCAGCCCGCGCGCGTAAGCTTCGCGCTCAATTTCAACCGCCTGCTCGTAATGCAGCACCAGCGGCTTGACGGCGCACACGTGCTGGTCGTGGCGCAGGGCAATCATGATCACGTCGTAATGCAAATGATCGGGCACCGCCACCACCACGATGCTGCGCGCCGGCATGCGCGCGATTACCTGCCTGAACAATTCCGGCTGCGGCTCGTCGCCCGAATCCGGATAGGCGCGGAAAGTCTGTCCCGGAAACGCGCGCGCAAGAATTTCCGCCCCCGCCAACGTCGCAACTGTCCGCCGCCGCGACGCGCACACCGCAATCGCGCCAATGCGGCCCAAACGCTGTAGCTGGTAAAGCGACGGCAGAATCTGATCGTGGGTGATCATCCCGCCGCCGATGACTGTGACCTGCGGAGCGTCCGTCATCGTGCGGGATTACGCCACGGCAGTCTGCGTGACCAGCGCTTCGTGGAAAGCTTCCTCGAGCGCGGCGACGCTGTCCTCGATGGCCGCGGCCGTGATCACCAGCGGCGGGCTGATTTTCACCGTGCCGCCGCCGAAACCTACCGGGCAAAACATGAGCACGCCTTTTTCCACCGCGCGCCGGACCACGTCCCAGGCCAGATCCGCGTCCGGCTCCTTGCTGCCCGGCGTCACACACGCGAGACCGGCGACCAGGCCCTTGCCGTCTACGCTGCCGATTTGCGGAATGCGCCGCGCCAGATCGTTGAGTTTGGAGTGCAGCAGCCCGCCTACCGTGCGGGCGTTCTCCGCCAGCTTCTCGCCGAGCACCAGATCGATCGACGCGAGCGCCGCCGCGCAGCATACCGGATTGCCGGTGTGGGTAGACGTCATGCTGTTCACCGGCGCCAGATCCATTATGTCCGCTGATCCGGCCACCGCCGCCAGCGGCAGGGAGCTGGAAATGCCTTTGCCGAAACACACCAGATCGGGAACGATGCCGTAGTGCTCGAAGCCCCACAGCTTGCCGCAGCGTCCGAAGCCCGCCTGCACTTCGTCCAGCACCAGCACCACTTTGTGGCCGGTGGCCCATTGCCGCAGCGCCTGCATATATTCCGGAGGAGCGAAGGCCGCGCTGCCACCCTGGTACGTTTCCAGAATCACGCCGGCAATATTCGATGGCTCGACGCCTTTCTCCCGCAGCGCGCGCAGAAAACCTTCGAACGAGGTGTCGGGGGTGCGAAAACCATCGGGGAAGGGAATCTGCACGAAGCCGGGGTCGAGATTGCCGATCCATTCCTTGAGCGCCGGAATGCCGCCCACCTGCTGCGCGCCCAGCGTACGCCCGTGAAAGGCCTTGTCGAACGAGATCACGACGTTCTTGGAACGCCCGCCGGCTTTCATGCCGTGAATACGGCAGAGCTTGATGGCGCACTCGACAGTTTCTGAGCCGGTAGTGAGCAGGAAAATTTTCTTGAGCGGCTCGGGCAGAATGGACGCCAGCTTCTCCACTAAACGCGCGCGGATTTCGCTGGGAAAGCAATAGTTGGTGAGCAGCTTGTGGGTGGCCTGGGCGACGATGGCCTGCACGATTTCGCTGCGCCCGTGGCCGGCGTTGGTAATCAGCACGCCGCTCGACCAATCGATCCAGCAGTTGCCATACGCATCCCACACCTGAAAGCCCCCGGCGCGGTCCCAAACCACCGGCGGCTGGCCGCGCATGGCCTGCGGCTCGTAGCGGTATAGCCTTTCCAGGATGGGGATAGACTGGGGCGCCGGCCAATCGGTGACCATGCGCCGGAACGGCGTCTCGACGCGAGCGACCGGCCGCGGAGTCAGGCTGAATTCTCTGGACATGTGCGCCAACCGAAACGTCCATTGTGCGGCATTGGCTGGCGCGCGGCAACTCGGGCGTCTCTACAGGCTGGCGGCTGTCGCTCCGATGTTCTAAGTATGAACGTGTTCCGGCGAGCCGGCGCTCAGCTGGTTCCGTCGCTCTCCGACTGTCTTTTTCTGGCATTGCTCATCTGGGTATTCGCCCTCGGCAGCGGCTGGATCTCTTTGCTGGCCGATGGCGATACCGGCTGGCACATCCGCACCGGGGAATACATATTGGATACCCGCTCGGTCCCGGCGCGCGATTTGTTTTCCTTCAGCAAGCCCAATGCCCCCTGGTTCGCCTGGGAATGGCTGGCGGACGTGATCTTCGCGGCGCTCAACCGGGCGTGGGGGTTGAAAGGCGTGGTGGTATTTGCCGCGGTGACCTTGTGCGCGTCCGCAACGCTGCTGTTTCGCCACATGCTATGGCGGGGCGCGAATGTCTTGGCGGCGCTCATCGCCACCCTGCTCGCAACCGCCGCGTCCACGGTGCATTACCTGGCCAGACCGCATATTTTTACGATTTTCGGACTGACGGCGGGTCTGTGGATACTTGATTGCGACCTGCGCCGTCCGGGGAGAGCGATCTGGTGGCTGGTTCCGGCGACGGCGCTGTGGGCCAACCTGCATGGCGGATTTCTCGGGTGGATCGCCTGCCTGGGATTGACCGCGGCAGCCTATGGCCTGCGCCGCATGTGGCCGCAAGCCCGGCGCTACGCGCTGTTGACGGCGGCGTGCAGCGCGGCGACGCTGGCCAATCCGTACGGCTATGAGCTTCACCGGCACATCATCGCGTATCTGCGTTCGGACTGGATCAGGCAAGTGGTGGAGGAGTTTCAGTCGCCTAAGTTCCGCTCCGAAAACATGCTGCATTTCGAGATCTTATTGTTCGCCGGCCTGGGTTTGCTGCCGCTGCTTTGGCGCAAAGGGCATCTGAAGGATGCGCTGCTGTTGATTTTCTGGGCCCACGCGGCGCTCGGCTCGGCGCGCCATGTTCCTCTTTACGCCATTGTGGCGGCGCCGATTTGCGCCGGGGAAGCGAGCGTCCTTTGGAGCCATTGGACGGCTGCTTGTTCCAGCAAGTCGCTGGCGGGAATCTTGCGTGATTGCGTGCGCGACTTTTCGGCAATGCGTCCGCGAACCAGTCTGTGGCTTCCGCTGGTGACGGTGCTGGTGGTGCTGGCGGGGCGGAACTGGCCGCTCGATTTCCCAAGCAGCACTTTTCCCTCGGCGGCGGTGAATCGCAATTTGGATCGTCTGGCGCCTGGGGGGAAAGCGATGCCGCATATCCTGACCACCGATCAATGGGGCGATTACCTTATTTACCGGCTGTATCCGCGGCAGAGAGTTTTTGTGGATGGCCGCAGCGATTTTTACGGCGCGGAGCTGGGCGGCGAGTACCTGCGCCTGCTGAACCCGGCGCACGACTGGGAAGCGATTCTGGCCAAGTACGAGTTTCGCCTGGCGCTGCTGCCGGCCGGCTGGCCGCTGGCGCAACTGCTCAAGCAGAGTCCGCGATGGCGGGTGGAGTACGACGATGGCGCAACCATCCTGTTTGAGGTCCATGGATCGCCGCCCTCGGGCCTAAACCTCCAGCCCTCTTCCGCCGAATCCTTACTGAGAGGAAACAGCGCCCTTGAAACCCAATCTCGACTCCCGGCTCCGTCCTCCCCGTAAGGCGATAGGGAATGCCGTGGTTAAGGCGGCGGCTGGCGCCGGAGGCGGTATCTCGTGGCGGCTTCCGGCAGGCCTTACTTTGGCGGAATTCGCGTTTCAGTCGGGGTTTCTGCCGCTGCCTGGATTACGCATTCGGCCGCGTGGATCGGGTCCGGGGGCGGGACGATGACCGCGGTGGCAGGAATTGCTCTGGCGGCGGGCTGCGCGGCGGTGGTGGAAGATTTGTGGCGCCGACGGGTCTCGAATTGGACCTCAGGCGGGGCCTTAGCCGGCGGGCTGATCTGGCACTGGTTTGAAGGTGGTTGGAAAGGCGGACTGCTGGCGCTGGCCGGCGCGGCCACCGGCTTCGCGATTTTCCTGGTGTTTTACCTGATGAACGGCATGGGCGGCGGCGATCTCAAGCTGATGGCCGCGTTCGGCAGCCTGCTCGGGCCGCGGTCGATCCTGACGGCGGGTTGGATCACGGCGGTGGCGGGCGCGTTGCTGGCGGCACTTTTTCTAGGATTTCGCTGGGCCAAGCGGCGGCGCAGCGCGGCAATCGCGCCGTGTATTGAGGCGGGCGGCGGCGCCATTCCCTACGCACCGGCAATCGTGGTGGGCGCCTGGCTGGCTTTGCTGGGGCGAACCTGACAGGCCCGGCCTGAAGACCTGAAGAGATGAGGAACTGAAGATTTATGGACCGAAGATTTCTGATGGTTTTGGCGATGAGCCTGGTCTTGGCGCTGGTGGTATCGGCGGTGGTGTACCAGATTTCGACCGGCCCTGCGCGAGCCCGATCCAAGCAACTCGAGTATCGCGACCTGGTGGCGGCCGCACAGGCGCTGCCGGCTGGAGGCACCATCCAGCGGACAGCGCTCAAAGTGACCAAGATTCCTACCGAATTGTTTCCGGTGGGCGGATTTTCGCGGGTGGAAGATGTCATCGACCGGCCGGTAATCAGCCATATTCTGCTGGGCGAGCCGGTCCTCGAAGGGCGTCTGGCGGCACGCGGAAGCGGCCTGGGTCTTGCGCCCAGTATTCCCACCGGCATGCGCGCGGTTTCGGTTCGCGTCAACGATGTGGTGAGCGTGGCCGGGTTTGTGCTGCCGGGCATGCGGGTCGACGTCCTGGTTACCGGACGCCCGCCCAACTATAACGGCACCATCACGACGACCGTGCTGCAGAACATTCTGGTGCTGTCGGCGGGGCAGATATTGCAGTCTGAATCGCGCGGCCAGGCCATCAATGCGCCGCTGGTGACGCTGCTGGTGACGCCGCAGCAGGCCGAAATCCTGACGCTTGCCAACAACGAGGGCAAGATCCAACTGGTCTTGCGCAACTCCAACGATCAACAGGTGGAAGCTACCCAGGGCGAGGAACTGATGCACCTATACGGCCGCACCGGCAAGGTGGAGGCCACATCGGCGCCGGCTTCCCCGCAGCCGCGGACTGCGCCCCGCGCCAGGCCGGTCGAGCGGCCGCTGGTTGCCGCGGCGCCGCCGGCTACGACGGATGAAATCGTGTTTATCCGCGGCAACCAGAAGAGCGTGGAGGTGGTGGGCAGGAAGTCACCCTCTCCGGACGGGAAGGATTGAAGGCGCCATGCCACAGTTTTTGAAGATTCGTTTTGCAAGCATGAAGGGGTCCGGGCGGTGGCGGGGAGCGCTGCTCGCGGTCGCGTGCGCATCGCTTCTGATAGCGCAGGACTCCTCCGGCGCCGAACCCGCCGCCGAGCGCATGAAACTGACCGTGGGTAAGAGTGTCGTGCTCGCCCGCCCAGGCGATATTGCCCGTGTGTCGATCGGCAATCCTGAAGTAATTGACGCTGTGGCTGTAAACAGCCGCGAGATTCTGGTGAATGCCAAATCTCTCGGCTATTCCAGTCTGGTGATCTGGCAGCGGGCCGGCGAACCGGTGTTCTTTACCGTGGCGGTCGAACCGAACCTCGAGCCGGTGCGGCTTCTGTTGCACGAAACGTTTCCCGGCGAGTCGATCGACATCCGCTCCAGCCGCGACGCGCTATCGCTGATCGGACATGTCAGCAGCCAGTCGGTGGCGGACCGGGCGCTGGCCTTGGCGGCGCCGTTCAGCAAGACGGTAGTCAGCAATTTGCAGGTGGCGCCGGGAGCGGGCGAAAAGCAAATCATCTTGCGCGTCCGGTTTGCCGAGCTCAACCGCGTCGTCGAAACTTCCTTTGGATTGAACCTTCTGTCGACCGGGGCGTTGAATACGCCGGGACGCATTTCGACCGGACAGTTCTCCCCGCCCAGCCCGGGCGCGGTGAGCGGGGTCATACCCGCGACCCTGGCTGGCGCCGCCACGACATTTTCCATTGCCGACGCACTTAACATCTTCGCCTTCCGTCCGGATCTGAATCTGGGCGCGATTATCCGCGATCTTGAGACCCAGGGGCTACTGCAGATTCTGGCCGAGCCGAACCTGGTGACGACCAATGGCAAAGAAGCCAGTTTCCTGGTCGGCGGCGAGTTTCCGGTGCCGATCCTGCAAGGCGGCGCCAGTGCCGGCGCTATCACCGTACAGTTCCGGGAATACGGCATACGCGTCTCTTTCCTGCCTCTCATCACGCCCCATCACACCATCCGGATGCACGTGAAGCCCGAAGTATCGACCATCGACGTGGCCAATGGCGTGGTGTTTAGCGGGTTCACGATACCGGCGCTCGCCACGCGGCGCATCGAAACCGATGTGGAGTTGGGCGAAGGGCAAAGTTTTGTGATCGGCGGACTGCTGGATCAGCGAGTCACCGAGAGTCTGTCCCGGCTGCCGGGCCTGTCCAGCATTCCGATCCTGGGGGCGCTGTTCAAGAGCCGGTCGATCAATAAGAACAAGACCGAACTCATCGTGATGGTAACGCCCGAGCTGATCACGCCGCGCGCGCCCGGCGACCAGGCGATGCCACCCATACCCAGGGAATTTCTGCGCGATATCCCGCTCAATCCCAAGGAACCCCGTCCGGAGCCGCGCGCCTCTTCCACCACCGGAAAGGGAGCCCTCTAACCGGCAACGGCCCAGACGGCGAAGAGCATCTTTGTGAAGCCAAAATCCAATTCCGGAGGGCTGCCGCTGGCGGCGCTGGCCATTCTTCCCAACCGGGAACTAGCCCAGCCCCTGCTGCGGGCGGTCGCTGACGGCGGAGCCTTCGAGATTGCCGCCCAAACCGCCGAGTATCCCTCGCTCGAGGACTTGCACGCGCTGTTGCGGCGGATAAAACCCGAGGTTATTCTGCTCGACGTATCGGCCGACCTCGAGCGGGCGGCAGGCCTGATTGAAGAAGCTGCCGGGCGCACGCCCGGGGTTCCGGTGATCGGCCTGGACCTCAAGAACGGCCCGGATGCTTTGTTGCGTTGTCTGCGCGCGGGGGCGTCGGAATTTCTCCACGCCCCGTTTACTTGCGAAGCCCAGCAAGAGGCGGCACGGCGCATCCAGCGCCAGTCGGGAAACGGCGAACCGGGGCCGGGCCGCGCTCGTCTGGTGGTGTTCGCCAGCGCCAAACCTGGTTCAGGGGCGTCGATTCTGGCGGCGCACACGGCAATCGCGTTGCGCAAGGCCACCGGCACCCGAATCTTGTTGGCCGATTTCGATCTGTTCGGCGGTACGGCGCGGCTGCTGTTCAAACTCGCCGCCGGGCCGTCGGTTACCGATGCCTTGCGGGCGCTCGAAAGCACGCGCGGCAACCAGACGGCCGAGGACTGGCGTCCGCGCGTGCAGGCTACCGAAGGTCTGGATATCCTGCCGGCGTCGGCTGCGCCCTCACCGCAGAAGCCCGATCCGGCGCGCCTGCGCGCGCTGCTCGAATCCGCCCGGCCGGCCTATGACTGGCTGGTGGTCGACTTACCTTCGGTCTTTGACCGGCTCAGTCTGCTGTTGCTGCCCGATGCCGACCACGCTTTTGTGATCTCTACGCCGGAACTGCCGAGCTTGCATCTGACTCGCAAAGCGGTTGCCATGCTGGGCCTGCTGGGGCTGAGCCAGGATCAGTTCCACGTAGTGGTCAATCGCTCGAGTCACGACGGTCTCTCGCTCGAGGCCATGGCCAATATCCTGCAAGCGCCGGTCTATGCCAGCTTTCCCAACGATTATCTGGCCTTGCATCAGGCGCTGCACGCCGGGCGGCCGCTGGCGGAGTGTGCGCTGGCCAGGGCTATCGGGAGTTTTGCGCACGAAATGGCGGCGTTGCAGCCGCGAGCTTCGAACTTGAGGAACTGACCGACATGCTGACAAGAACCGACGCTCCCCCTCCGCAGGAACTTACCTGGGACCAACGCCTGCTGCGCAACGCCGGAAAGCAGCGGCACGCGCTGCGCCCGGAGTATCAGGAGCTCAAATTCACTCTCCACCGCAAGCTGCTCGACAAGATCAACCTGGAAGCGCTGGCCTCGATCGACAACCAGCGCGTGCGCAACGAAGTCCGCCAGGCCGTGATCTCCCTGATGGAGGGCGAACCGACCCTGCTCAGTTCGCTTGAACGGCAGCAGATCAGCGAGGAAGTGCTGGACGAAGTCTTCGGCCTGGGGCCGCTCGAACCGCTGCTGGCCGATCCAACCATCTCCGACATTCTGGTCAATGGCTATAAGAACGTATTCGTCGAGCGCAAAGGACTGCTCGAGACGACCAGCGTACGATTCCGCGACGACGGGCACCTGCTGCGCATCATCGACAAGATCGTATCCCAGGTGGGCCGGCGGGTCGACGAATCGAACCCCATGGTTGACGCCCGCCTGAGCGACGGCTCCCGTGTCAATGCCATCATCCCGCCGCTGGCCGTCGATGGGCCGCTGCTGTCGATCCGCCGTTTCGGCACCGACAAACTGATGCCCCAGGATCTGGTGGAAAAGAAAGCCCTCACCGCCGGCATGATTGAGCTGCTCGAAGCCGCCGTCAAAGCCCGTCTGAATATCGTCATCTCCGGCGGCACCGGTTCGGGGAAAACCACGCTGCTCAACGCGTTGTCGGCCTTTATTTCCCCCAAAGAGCGCATCGTCACCATCGAAGACGCCGCCGAACTGCAGTTGAAGCAGCCCCACGTCGTGCGTCTCGAGACCCGCCCCGCCAATCTGGAAGGGCAGGGCGCCGTGCGCCAGCGCCAATTGCTGATGAACAGTCTCCGTATGCGCCCGGATCGCATCGTGGTCGGCGAGGTGCGCGGCGAGGAAGCGCTCGACATGCTGCAGGCCATGAACACCGGCCACGACGGGTCGCTCACCACCGTCCACGCCAACGGGCCGCGCGATGCCATCGCCCGCCTGGAGGTCATGATTTCGCTCGCCAACGCCAATATGCAAATGCTTTCCATCCGCCAGCAAATCGCCTCCGCCGTGCACCTGATCGTGCAGGCAGCGCGCATGAGCGACGGCTCGCGGCGGGTGATCAACATCACCGAAGTCACCGGCATGGAGGGCGATGTCGTCACCCTGCAGGACATTTTTGTCTTCGAGAAACGCGGCATCTCCCCGGAAGGCAAAGTCATGGGACGTTTCGCCGCCACCGGCATCCGCCCCAAGTTCGCCGACAAACTGGTGGCGGCCGGCATTCGGCTTTCGCCGGATCTGTTCGACCAGGTGATGGACGTCTAAGGGCGCGGCGCATGGCGGTAGTCATCCTCATTTTCGTGGTAGTGGTTGGGGTCACGACGGGACTGTTCCTGTTACTCGACCGAAAGATGCGCCAGGGAGATCTGGCCACTATCAAGAGCCGGCTGCTCGGTACGCCGGCAAAGAAAGTCAAACGCGCCTCGGCGCAGCCGGTGCTCATGCAGACCGACGACGCCGCCAACCGGTCGCTGGTCCTGAAGCTGTTGCGCCGTTTCGAGGTCCGGAGGCGGCTGCAGAGTCTGCTCGATCAAGCCGGCGTGCGCTGGAATGTCACGCGTCTGTCGAATTTATCGCTGGCCGGGTTGCTGGCCGGCTCCGGTTCAGTCTGGTATGCGGCTCCGGCGCCGATCAACCGTCTGGCGTTGCCGGTGGGCCTGCTGTTCGCGGCGATTCCGGTGTTCTATGTAATCCGCAAGGGACGTTCGCGTCTGGCCAAGTTCGAAGAGCAATTTCCGGAGGGCCTGGAGTTTGTGGCGCGCTCCATGCGGGCCGGACACGCCTTCTCGGTTTCGCTCGAAATGCTGCACCGGGAGTTCGACGATCCGCTGGCGGGAGAATTCCGGCGCACGTTCGACGAACAAAACCTGGGCTTGCCGCTCGAAGTCGCGCTCGAGAAGCTCGCCACCCGCATTCCGCTGCTCGATGTGCACTTTTTCGTATCGGCCGTGCTGTTGCAGAAACGTACCGGGGGCAATCTGGCGGAAGTGCTCGAAAAGCTGGCCTACCTAATCCGCGAGCGATTCAAATTGCGCGGGCGCATGCGCGCCATCAGTGCCCACGGCCGGCTCACCGGCACCGTGTTGTCGCTGATTCCGGCGGCGGTCGGGGCGGTGATGTTCTACGTCAATCCGGACTACGTCCTGTTCTTCGTCCGCGATACGGTCGGGCACTGGATGCTCGGAGGCGCGGTCGCGCTGCAGCTGGTGGGATACGCGGTTATCAAGAAAATCGTCTCGATCGAGGTCTGATGCATGCTACTCGGCACCGTACTGATGTTTCTGGTTCTGGCCTCGCTATTTACGCTGATCGGTATCAATTTTTGGGCGCGCCCCAAGGCGGCCATGGAACGGGTCACCGGGGCGGCGATGCAGTCGACGCCGATGACCGCCCACCCCAGCCTGGCCTGGCACGAACTGGTGAAGAAATTGGGCACGCTCATCCCGGCCTCCCCGAAGGATACATCGGTGATCCAGCGGCGTCTGGTGAGGGCCGGCTATCGCAGCCCCGGAGCCGTCAAGATGTTCTACGGGGCCAAGGTCGCGCTCGGGCTTTTGCTGCCGTTGCTTACTCTGGGCCTGATTCTCGGTCCGGTGACCGACGCCAACCAGCGGTTCATGGCGATCGCGGTGGCTTTGGCAGTGGGGTTTCTGGGACCGAACCAGTATCTGCGGCGCCAGGTCAACCGCCGCCAAAAGCAGATTCGGCGCGGGTTGCCCAACGCGCTCGACCTGATGGTGGTTTGCGTCGAATCCGGCCTGGGTTTGGATCAGGCGGTGCTTCAGGTCGCCAAGGAGTTGCAACACGCACACCCGGAAATCAGCGAGGAGTTCAGTCTGATGAACCTCGAGCTGAAGGCCGGCAAGCTGCGGGCCGAGGCCTTGCGCAATTTAGCGGCGCGAACCGGAGTCGACGAGCTGAAAAAGCTGGTTGGGGTGCTCATTCAGGCCGACCGGTTTGGCACCAGCATCGCGCAGAGCTTGCGGGGACACTCGGAATACATGCGGGTGCAAACCCGCCAGCAAGCCGAGGAAAAAGCCGCCAAGCTGGGCGTCAAGCTGGTGTTTCCCATCTTTTTTTGCATTCTGCCCTCGCTGTTTGTGGTGACGGTGGGGCCGGTGCTGGTGCGCATTACGCGGGACCTGATTCCGATGATGCTCAATATGTAGCCCTGTCTTTGACTGAAACAGACACCGCAAGAAAGGAGAGAGACACATGGAAAGCTCATTAGTTCGCATCCTGTGCGCCGTCGGGGCGCTGATTTTGTTGGGCGTGATCGTATTGCGCCGGCGCAAGAATGTCGAATAGATCCACAGAGCGTTCGCATATGGGGCGGGGCTTCGGGCGGCGGGTGAATCCTGCGCGCGCGGAGCGGAGTCGGAGTCGGGGGAAAGAATGAATCGTAAGAGCATTTTTCGCGCAAGACGCCCAGGGCGGACGACGGCCATCCTGCTGGTCGCAGGATTAGCCGCCGCCGGGAGTCTGGCGCAGGCTGCCACGTTCGGCAAGGTCACCTCCATCGGCGGCCAGCCTTCCGACATCGCGCTCGACGAAGCCCGCGGCGTGCTTTACATCGCCAATTTTAGCGCCAGCCGCATCGAGGTGCAGTCGCTCGCCGATGGCGTCATCCACTCGTCGCTGAACGTTCCGCCGCAGCCGGGCGCGCTAGCGCTGTCGCCCGACGGCCGCTTCCTGCTGGTCGCGCACTTTGGCAACTTTGCGCTGCCCCAGCCATCCAATAACGCGCTCACCGTACTTGGGCTGGGGTCCAACACCCGGCAAACCTTTGGGATGGGACATCCGCCGCTCGGGGTCGCCTTCGGGATCGACGGCTTGGCGCTGGTGGTGACGACCGGTGAATTTCTGCTCTTCGATCCGGTTTCGGGCTCGCTCCAGGTGCTCGACACCATTGCCGGGGTGACCGCTAAGACGCTGCCAGTTCCACCGGCAAATTTTCCGGCGCAGGTGATCGCGGCCTCGGTGGCTGTGTCCGGGGACGGTTACTGGATCTATGGCCTCACCGACACCTTTCGTTTCCGCTACGACGTGATGCACCATGCGCTCACCTCTGTCGGATACACTTCGACCCCGCCCATGGGCCCGCGGGCGGTGAGCGTCAGCCAGGACGGCTCGTATTTTACCGCCGGCTGGGGGCTGTTCAATCGAGCGGGACAATTGCTCTCCCAGTTCCCCGACCCCTTGGGCCAGCTCAATATCGGCAGCACGGCCATCGATTCGGTGTCCGGCGTCATTTATGCCGAGATCCCGCCGGCGGGCACAGTCACTGCCGCGCCGACCGACCCTGTGACTCCGCCGGTCGTGACGCCGGTGCCGGTACTGATGCTGGTTGACTCCGACAACTTGGCGATCCGGCAGACCCTGCGGCTGCCCGAGCATATGGCCGGCAAGTCCGTATTGAACGCCCATAGAGACACGCTGTATGCGGTCTCCGACAGCGGCGCACTCACGCTGCCAGTGGGTTCGCTCAACAGTTCGCCCCGTGTGCTGTCGGGCGTAGGGGACCTCATTTTCCGAGGGAGTTTTTGCGATCGCCGCCCCATCACCCAGGAGATAACGATCTACGATCCCAGCGGCGGCGCGACCGACTTCACGCTCACCACCGACACCGCCGGGATTACCATATCGCCGGCCTCAGGAGTCACCCCGGCGAGGGTGAAAATTACCGTCGATCCCATGGCGTTTGCCGGCCAGGACGGCACCGTGGTCGCGCTGGTTCATGTCGCCTCGAATGCGGCGATCAATGTCGCCGCCGACATCCGCGTGCTGATCAACAGCCGGGAACCGGATCAGCGCGGCGAGTTCGTCGCCATCGCCGGCACCCCGGTCGACCTGCTGGCCGATCCGGCTCGCGACCGATTCTATGTGCTGGTCGGGGACCGCAACCAGGTGCTGGTCTACACCGGAGCCGCGACCGAACCGATGGCTATCTTGCGTACCGCCAATACGCCGACCCAGATGGCGCTCACCGTGGACCGCCATTACCTGTTGGTGGGGCATGAGAACTCTCAACTTGTCTACATCTTCGACCTGAACACGCTCGCTCCGCTGCTGCCCCTGGCCATGCCGCCAGGGCACTATCCGCACTCGATTGCCGCTTCCGGCAATGCGGTTCTGGTAGCCTCGCGGGTAGCTGGCCCGGTTCACACCATCGACCGCATCGATGTGTCCAGCCGCACGGCGGCCACGCTGCCCGCACTCGGCATCTTCGCCAACAACATCCATGTCCACACGGTTCTGACGGCTTCGGCCAACGGCGCCTCTATTCTAGCGGCCATGGCCGATGGCACCGTGCTGCTGTATAGCGCGAGCGCCGAAACCTTCACCGCGGCCCGCAAGGACTTTACGGCTCTCGCCGGCGCGTATGCCGCTTCCAACAATCAACAGTTCGTGGTCGACAACAACGTGCTGAATTCGTCGCTCTCGCCGGCGTTGCAGCTGGAAAACGCGACCGGCCTCTCCTCCGGTCTGGCCTTTGTCGACCGGTACGCGGTGCGGACGACTTCTCCTGGACTCAACGCCCCTGGCGTGATCGAGCGCGCGGACTTGAGCACCGGAATTCCATCGCGACCCACCCGCATGGTGGAATCGCCGCTACTCGGCAACCCGGCCGCGCCCTTTACCCGGACCCTGGCCGCCCTGGCCAACCGCAGCGCCATCGTGTCGCTGACGGCTTCGGGTTTCACGGTTCTGCCGTGGAACTATGACGAGGCCTATGCCGTGCCCATGCTGGTGAGCGCGGTGAGCTCGGCGGATTTCACGCCGCCGGTGGCTTCGGGCGGGCTGATCTCGGTATTCGGAAGTCATCTGAGCTCGGTCACCGCCGCCGCGAGCGAAATCCCGATCCCCACCATTCTGGGTGGGGCCTGTCTGACGGTGAACGGCGACCCGGCTCCTCTGCTGTTCATTTCGCCCCAACAGATCAACGCCCAATTGCCCTTTGAGGCCGAGGGCGACACGATCCTGGCGCTGCATTCCCCCGGCGGGGTCAGCAACAATTTGAACATCACCGTTCTGGACACGGCTCCCAGTGTGTTTCGCAACGGGACGGCAGGGCCCGACACCGGCATTGCGGTCGTGGTCCGCGGCAAGAATAATCAGCTGGTCACGCTAGCCAATCCGGTCCACCGCGGAGACACGCTCGTGATCTACGCAACCGGCATGGGCCGTACCACGCTCCCGATCGCAGCCGGGATGCCCGGACCGGTCGATCCCCTGCTTGCGGTCGCGGTCGAACCGGAGGTCACCCTGGGCGGCGTGGCGCTGCCGGTGTTGTTCGCGGGCCTCGCGCCGGGGATGGTCGGCGTCGATCAGATCAATGTCACGGTTCCCAGCTGGGCACCCACCGGGATGAGCGTGGTACTGCGGATTGTGCAGGGCACCATCTCGACCTCCGTGCTGGTGCGGGTTATCAAGTAGCTCACAGAAAAAAAGGATATGAAATCATTCGCGATCTGCTTTTCAGCAGCTCTGTCGCTTGCGGCGAGCGTATGTCCGGCCCAGAAATGGGAGGCCGGCGGCGTCACCGGCGGCGGCTTCAGCAGCAATTTCACGGTTTCGAACCCCACCGGTAGCGCCAGCACCGGTTTCTCGCCCGGCGTAGCCGTGGGCGGCATTATCGGACAGAACCTCTACCGCCAGATAGGAGGAGAGATTCGCTACACGTTTCAGTTCAGCAATCTGCAACTCTCCGGTGGAGACGATCGAGTCTCTTTTCGAGGCCAGACGCACACTGTGCAGTACAACGTGCTCTGGCATGCGCGCTCCGTGCGGTCGCGCCTGCGGCCGTTTGTGGGCGTGGGCGGAGGCATGAGGGCTTTTCGCGGCACCGGGGAGGAAAGCGCCTATCAGCCGCTTTCCGGGTTTGCGCTCCTGACTAAGACCCAGGAGTGGAAGCTGATGGCCGCCGCCGGCGGAGGCATCAAGTACCGCCTCACCCCGCGGCTGTCGCTGCGCGCCGAACTGTGGGACTATGCCACGCCGTTCCCTTCCAGGGTTATCGCTGCGTCGCCGGGCGCGCAGGTAGGGGGATGGCTGCACGACATCGTTCCGATGGTGGGTCTGACGTTTGTCTATTAACCGGTGTAACCGGCGGGTACGTGCCGGCGCGCGCGAGATTTAGCAAATGTTGCCGGCAACGTCGACTATAGTCAAAAAATGGTCCGGTGGGTGCTGTTGTTTGTGGCTGCAGCGGCGAACGGGGCGCCCGCCGCGCCCGCCGGTTATGCCGGCAGCGACGCCTGCAAGACCTGCCATGCCGACGTTTGGTCCCGATTCTACAAGAATCCGCACTACAAGAGCCTGGCATCCGGCAAAGAGCTTCCCGCGCGAGCCGGATGCGAGAGCTGTCATGGGCCGGGCCAGGCGCACATTGCGGCCGGAGGAGGCAAAGCCACTATTCGAGCGTTCTCGGTGCTCGATGCGCGGCAGACGCTCGAGGCTTGTCTCGCCTGCCACGCCAACGACCTGTCGCGCGCCAATATCCGCCGCTCGCGTCATTCGCAGGTTGACGTGATTTGTACCAATTGCCACTCGATTCATCGATCGCCGGCGCCGAAATTTCTGCTGGCGGCGGCGCAGAATGAGTTGTGCTACTCGTGCCACCTGCCGGTGCGGGCGCAATTTTCCATGCCCTTCAAGCATCGCGTCAATGAGGGATTCATGCAGTGCACCGATTGCCACAACCCGCATGGGACGTTCGCCGCCACCTGGCGCATGGGGCTGCGGCCGCGCATGGTCGACCAGGCGCTCAGCAACGAGGAACCCTGTTTGAAATGCCATTCCGACAAACGCGGGCCCTTTGTATTCGAGCATGCCGCGGTGCGCGTGGACGGCTGCGAGACCTGTCATAGTCCTCACGGTTCCATGAACGCCAAGCTGCTGCGCCGTCCAGTAGTTTTCACGGTTTGCCTGGAGTGCCACAATGGCGCGGGCACGTTCGGCCGCCGGGGCCGCGGCGAGCAGCCGTTGGTCAATTCCCACAACATGCTGGACCCGCGGTTCCAGCAGTGCACCACGTGCCACGTCCGCATCCATGGATCGAATAGCGATGAGTTCTTCCGCCGTTAGGACCAAAGTCGCGCTCCGAGCCGGCGCGCTGCCGCTGCTGGCGGCGGCGCTCAGCGCCCAGCAACCCGTCGCGCCCACGCCGGACGCCGTGGGCAACCCGCGCGGTGAAAATGCCGCCGGATACAACATCGTCAACTCCCTTGAAACCGGCTACCGCTTCAGCAGCGTCGACGGCAACCTGGGCAAGTACCGCAGCGACGTCAACTTCGGCAATGGCCCGCGGCTTCTCAGCAGCCAGCTCGGCGTTCACTCGCTCGACGGCAAAGGCGGGCTGTTCGATGAGATCGTCCTCACCACCCTCGGACTAGGCAATGACCCCTACCAGTCCGCCTTGTTGCGCATACAAAAAAACGCCTGGTACCGCTACGACATGCAGTGGCGCCTGAACGACTACTACAATCCCGCCCTTACCGTGGCGTACGGCGAGCACTTGATGGACACCGAGCGGCGCATGCAAGATCACGATCTCACGTTGTTCCCGCAGTCACGGTTCAAGCTGCGACTCGGGTATGCGCGCAATGTACAGGACGGCCCCGCGCTCACCACGGTCCAGCTCACCACGGCCCAGGAATTCGACACCCAAGGCGACGAATTTCCGTTGTTTGCCAACGTGCGCCGGGAATGGAACGAATACCGCCTCGGCGGCGACGTGACCCTGGCCGGCTTCAAGCTCACCTGGATGCGCCGCTGGAATTATTTCAAGGAAGACACACCTCATTTTCTGGGCCAGGCGTCAGCGGGCAACAACCCCGCCGATCTCAACACCCTAACCAGCTTCAACCGGTCCCAGCCGTACCGTGGAAGCGCGCCCGGCTGGTTCGCCAATCTGCACACAGATCGCAAGTATTGGGCCGCCAACGGGCGCATCAGCTACACTGGCGGCCGCGGCGATTTCCTGCTGGATGAATCCGCTGTCGGCGTCAGCCGGTTGGGCGCCGCGCTCAATCGCCAGATCGTCGTCACCGGCGACGCGCGGCGTCCGGTCACCGCCGGCGATTTCACTCTCAGCATTTTTCCCACCGAGCGGCTCACGATCACCAACAACACCTCGGTGAACAATACACGGATCGACGGCAACTCCATCTATAGCGAATTCAACAATGCCACCGCCGTCCCCACCGACCTCAACTTCCAGTTTCTGGGCATCCGCACCATTACCAACAGCACCGATGCCCAGTACCGGGCCACGAAATGGCTGGGTTTCTTCGGCGGCTACCACTACTCCACCCGGTTGATCCGGTCCATCGAAGATTTTCAGCAGCCGCCGGGTCCGGTCACCGGGCCGCGGGCCGAACAGTCCAACCATATCCATTCCGGGGTAGCCGGGATTCGATTTCAGCCGATTCATTCCTTGAGCTTCCTGCTGGAAGGAGAAGTTGGCAGCGCCGACCGGCCGTTTTACCCCGTGAGCGAAAAAAACTATCATGCGCTCGGAGCGCGCGCGCAGTACAAAACCAAAAACCTGACGCTGGCCGCCGGCTACCGGGAAAACTACAACAACAATTCCATTTCGATTACCGCGTTCAGCTCACATTCCCGCAACTATTCGGCGGATGCCTCCTGGGCCGCGCGCTCCTGGTTCACCGTGGACGCCGGCTATTCCCGGCTGCACCTCGATACCCTGTCCGGCCTCTTTTTCTTTGCGGGTCCTCAACAGGTAAACAGCACTTCGCTCTATCTCAGCAATATCCACGCCGCCAACCTGGGAATCCGGCTCGGTATCGGCCGCCGCTCCGATCTCTACGCCGGCTACTCCATCACGCGGGACGCTGGCGACGGCCGCAGTTCCCCGGTCGCGGCCGGCGCCGATCCGCTTTCCGCGCTGCTTGCGCCGGCGCAAACGTTTCCACTCAGCTTTCAGTCTCCCCTCGCCCGGGTCTCGGTTCGTCTGCACAGCAAAGTGCGCTGGAACGCGGGCTGGCAGCTGTATCGTTATCAGGAAAATTTCGGGCTGTTCTCGGCGTCCCAGAACTATCGCGCCAACACCGGGTTCACCAGCTTGATGTGGGCTTTTTGACCATGTACTACTTCGATTACACGCTCAGCAACTTCGTCATCCTGTTTGTCATCGCCTCGACGCTCGTCACCGGTTGCCTGCGCTTCCGGCTTAGCCTCGAAAGCAATTGGCCGCTTGCCTACTACGTGGTCCTGCTTTCCTACTGGCACGGGTCTTTCGACACGCTGGACAGCTATTGGGTTATGGCGGGGCTGATCTGCGGCATCGTGCTGCGGTTCGAGATTCTGGGAGTTCCGGTGGAAAGGCTGTTTCGCTGCCTGGAGCTGCTGGTGTTCATCTACATTATTCGCGAGTCCACTGCGCTGCTTTTCCGCTGGTGAACACGCTGGTAACGGCGCTTACTTTTCAACCGGCAATCCGGATTCCTTGTACGCGCGCCAACCGCCGTCGAGTGAAATCACATGGGTATAACCCATCTTTTGCAGCGCCTCACCCGCCAGAGCCGAGCGAAACCCGCCGCCGCAGTAGAGAACCAGAGTCGCGTTCTTGTCCGGCACCTTGGTCTCAATGTCGCGCTCAATGATTCCCTTGCTCAGGTGCACGGCGCCGGCGGCATGGCCGGCCGCCCACTCACTCTCCTCCCGGACATCCACCAGAATGTGCTTTTCCTTGCCATCCACCATCTTGCGATAGCCTTCGATGTTGGTCTCGCGCACGTGCTTCTTGGCGTCGTTCACCAGAGCAAGAAATCCGGGGCTATGGGTCATCTGTTTTTCTCCTGACTATTCGCTGCGGCGGATGCGGGCGCCCACGCGCGCCAATTTTTCCTCAATTTTCTCATAGCCGCGGTCAATGTGATACACGCGGTCGATCACGGTTTCCCCGCGCGCCACCAGTGCCGCCAGCACCAGCGAGGCACTGGCGCGCAGATCGGAAGCAATCACGCCGGCGCCGCTCAGCCGCGTCGGTCCGGTCACGACGGCGCGATTCCCTTCAATCCGGATGTCGGCGCCCATGCGCGCCAGCTCCTGCGCGTGCATGAAGCGGTTTTCGAAAATCGTTTCAGTGATCACCGCCTGCCCATCGGCCTGGGTCATCAGCGCCATGTACTGGGCTTGCAGGTCGGTCGCGAATCCCGGGTATTCTTCGGTCGACATATCCACCGACCGCAGCCGCCCATTGCCGCGCACGTGCAGTGTGTCCGGCGCCGTTTCACGGATTTCGACGCCGGCGGCGCGCAGTTTTTCGACCAGCGCCTGCACATGCTCGGGGACGCAGCCCGTCACGCGCACGTCACCGCCGGTGATCGCCGCGGCCACAACAAATGTACCGGCTTCGATACGGTCGCTGATGATGGTGTGCTCGGCGCCGCGAAGTTTCTCGACGCCCTGAATGTGAATGGTGGCCGTTCCGGCGCCTGCAATGCGCGCGCCCATTTTGATCAGCAGTTGAGCCAGATCCTGCACCTCGGGCTCGCGCGCCGCGTTTTCAATGACGGTCTCGCCATGGGCGAGCGCGGCGGCCATCATCAGATCCTCGGTGCCGGTAACGGTGATGCGTTCGAAGCGGACGGTGCCGCCGCGCAACCCCTCCGGCGCTTCGGCCTCGATATAGCCATGAGTTTGGTGAATGCGCGCGCCCAGTCTTTCCAGGCCCGCCAGGTGCAGGTTGATGGGCCGCGCCCCAATCGCGCAGCCGCCGGGGAGAGAGACGCGCGCGCGGCCGGCGCGGGCCACCAGCGGACCCAGCACCAGGCTCGAAGCCCGCATGGTTTTCACCAGCTCGTAGGGAGCCTCGGGCGAGCGGATCGCCGGCGTCCGGATGGACACGTAATCGTCGCCGACATCGACGATCGCGCCGATATCCACCAGCAGGCGCTCCATGGTGCGAATGTCGCGCACGCGCGGAATGCGCCGCAGCGTCACCGGCTCGCCGGTCAAAAGGCACGCGGCGATGGCCGGCAGAGCGGAATTCTTGGAGCCGCTGGTGGCGATTTCACCCTCCAGACGCGCGCCGCCCTGGATAACAAATTTATCCATGTTTACGCAAAGCACCGCTCCCTTCGGTCGCGGCTCGCAACGGGTTCCGATAACGAGCCGCGACCAAAGGGAGCGGTTACCCGTCTGGTCAACAATCGCCCGTAGAACGCCCCAATCCCCCATCGCGGGCTTAGAGCCAACCTAGCCACGTTTCTCTCCCAACGCAACCGAAATACGTCCACCGGCCGCGGTCAGCTTCTGGCGCGCGCGGTCGCAGTCGAGCTCCGTGCGGGCCATTACGATGGCGGTGCGCACGTCGTTGCCGGCGGCCTCCAACAGCGCGGCCGCGCGTTCCGGCGAAACTTTTCCGGCGTGGGCGACAATACGGCGGGCGCGATCCAGCAGCTTGGCGTTTTTCGCCTGGACATTCACCATCAGATTGCCATAGACGTAACCCAGGCGAATGAAACTGGCGGTGGTCAGCATGTTGAGGATCATTTTGGTGGCTGTCCCGGCCTTCATCCGCGTAGAGCCCGCCACCACTTCCGGTCCCACTGGCGCCGTGATGGCGATTTTCACCGCTCGCGCGAGCTCTGAACCGGGCGTGCAGCTGATGCCGGCGGTGACGGCGCCCAATCGGTTGGCTTCGGCGACCGCGCCCAGGACATAAGGTGTACGGCCGCTGGCAGCGATGCCCACCAGTACGTCGCCCGCCGTGAAGCCGCGCTGCAGCAGATCGCGCGCGCCCATTGCCGCATCATCCTCGCTCGCTTCGGTAGAGTGCGCGAGCGCAGCTTCTCCGCCGGCGATGATTCCCTGCACCAGCTCCGGCGCGGCTCCAAAAGTAGGCGGACATTCGGCGGCATCCAGCACTCCCAGCCGGCCGCTGGTTCCCGCGCCGATATAAAAGAGGCGCCCGCCTTTTTCCATCGCCGCGACGATGGCATCCACCACGCGGGCAATAGCGCCCAGCTGCGCGCCCACCGCTTCCGCTACCGTGCGGTCTTCATTTTGGATGATTTGCAGGATCTCGCCGGTCGCGAGCGCGTCGATTCCCTCCGACGCCGGATTGGCCTGCTCGGTAAGCAGTTTTTCCAGCACAGCAGCTACCGCATCGTCTGCTGATAGGCGCCGGTGGATGCGTCGACAAAGATGGAAAAATCGCTAGTGCCAACGCTAGTGCCCCAAACCACGCGCCACACGGGATCGGGGAACCGGCTGGTTTGTTCCAGCAGGAAAGATATTTCCTTGTTGGGCGATTTCTTTTCGTAGTCGACGGCTTTCTTGAGCGCGGTTGCCAGCACTTCATCGGAATCGGTTTTCACGGCGGCAATCAGGAAAGGCTTCTGATTTCCGCGCGGACCCGACCAGCCTTCGTCCAAGCCGGCGAAGACGCCCTTGTGCAGGTTGCCTTCCGCCTCAATGACGGAATAGGTGTACGAGCGCGCGCGGCCGGCCTGTGGGGAAACGAACGTGGCCTGCCATGCCGCTGCCTTGCCGCGCTCGCTTTTCACTTCCGAAAGATGGATGCTGTGCAGCTCGAGCACCTGCGCGTCCGCCGCCCATGACCGCGCCGCGCCGTACATCTGGTAGAGCGCGCTCCGGCCCTTAATCGGTTCAGGCGGGGCAACCGTCTTCTTCACGGCGGCGGCCGGGCGTGGTGATTCGCTACAGCCCGCCAGCAGGCACAAAAGGGCGGTCGCTGCCGCAACTAGAAGTTTTTTCATGGTTTGTCAGCCTGAATTCCTATTCTACCGAACCCGTTCTGACCGCGCTAGACTAGACGGCAGGGAAACTTGTGCCTTGAGGGTTTTTACCGTACTACTCCTGCTTGCCGGCGGTTTGTCCGCTGCCGATCCCGCTGAATTTTTTGAGATGCGCGTGCGGCCGGTGCTGGTGAAGAATTGCTATGCCTGCCACACCGGGTCGCGACTCGGCGGCCTGGAAATGGATTCGCGCGCCGCCCTCATCAAAGGCGGCAACTCCGGACCGGCCATTGTGCCAGGTAAGGCGGAGGAAAGCCTGCTCATTAAGGCCGTTGCGCAAACCCACGAGCGGTTCAAAATGCCGCCCAGCGGCAAGCTCAAGGACGAAGAAATCGCCGATTTGAAAGCTTGGATCGGCGCCGGCGCGGTCTGGCCGGAAACCAAACCCACACAGGCGGCCGCTCCCGGCAAGCAATACGTCATCAAGCCGGAGCAGCGGGCGTTCTGGTCGTTTCAGCCGGTGAAAAAGAGCGCGCCGCCGCAGGTGAAAGATAAAGCCTGGGCGCGCACGCCGATAGACGCGTTCATCCTGGCCAAGCTGGAAGAAAAAGGCCTCAAGCCAGCGCGTCCCGCCGACAAGCGCACGCTGATACGCCGCGCGACCTTCGATCTGATCGGCCTGCCTCCCAAGCCGGAAGACGTGGATGCGTTTCTCAAGGACAATTCCCCAGACGCGTTTCGCAAAGTGGTTGACCGGCTGCTGGGGTCGAAAGAGTACGGCGAGCGCTGGGGCCGATACTGGCTGGATGTAGCGCGCTATTCCGACGATCGCCTGAATTCCACCAACGACGATCCCTATCCGAACGCCTTCCGCTATCGCGACTGGGTGATTCAGGCGTTCAACGACG
Source organism: Candidatus Solibacter usitatus (assembly GCA_016185465.1). GTDB lineage: Bacteria > Acidobacteriota > Terriglobia > Bryobacterales > Bryobacteraceae > JACPNO01. The sequence continues at coordinate 27,192 of JACPNO010000004.1, read as the reverse complement.
ACATGCCTTACGATCTTTTCGTCAAGGCGCAGATCGCCGGCGATCTCTTGCCCGACAAGGAAAAGCTGATCGCCGGATTGGGATTCTACGCGCTCAGTCCGGAGTTTCAGGAAGATCGCGTGGACGCCACCAGCCGCGGGTTTCTGGGACTGACGGTGGCTTGCGCCACCTGTCACGATCACAAGTTCGATCCCATCCCCACCAAAGATTATTACGGCATGCTGGGCGTGTTCCAGAGCACCAAGCTGTACGATTATCCGCTCGCGCCCAAGGACGTCGTGGACGCCTACGACAACCAAAAGAAAAAAGTCACCGAGCAGGAACTGGCGCTAAAAGAATTTCTGGAAGCGCAAAGCAAGCAGCTTTCCATGATCTTCGCCGGACGCGCCAGCAAATATTTCATGGCGGCCCGCCGCATGATCGGTGCGGAAAAGGAAAACGTTTTCACCGTCGCCGCCGCCGAGCATCTGGATGCCGAGACGCTGGAGCGGCTGGTTCGCTATTTGAGCGTGCCCGTGCGCGAGCATCCTTATCTAAAGGCTTGGGACGCGCTATGCAAGCCGGGCAAGTGCGATGCGCCGGAAGCCGATCTGCGCAAGGCGGCCAATGAGTTTCAGGAAGCGCTGGTGGCCGTCGACAAGGAACGCAAGGCCATCGATCAGGAGAACCTGATCCGCCTGGGCGGCACCAAGGATCGCGAGAAGATTCTCAATACGGAAGTACTCTCCCTTTCCCGCGACAAGTTTTTTCTATGGCGCGATTTCTATTCCACCGAGCCGCTGATGGAAACCTACAAGCTGGATGGCGGCGTGTTCCGCTATTCGGGCAAGGGCTTGGAGCGGTTTCTCGAAGGCGAATGGAAAGAGCATCTGACCGCCATGCGCGCCGACCTGGACGCGCTCAAGAAAGCCATGCCGCCCGAGTATCCCTATCTGCACACGGTGCAGGATGTCGAGCAGCCTAAAGATATTCGCGTGCAGATTCGCGGCAATCCGGACAATCTGGGCGACGAAGCTCCCCGGCGTTTCCTGATGATTCTGAGCGACGGCGAGCCCAAGCACTTTGCCAAAGGCAGCGGCAGGCTCGAACTGGCGGAAGGCATTGCCAGCGCGAGCAATCCGCTCACCGCGCGCGTGCTGGTGAACCGCATCTGGCAAGGGCATTTCGGGCAGGGAATTGTGCGCACGCCGAGCAATTTCGGCCAGCTTGGCGAGCGTCCCACCCATCCCGAATTGCTGGATTATCTGGCCGCGCGTTTCGTTGAAAATAAATGGTCCATCAAATCGCTGCACCGCGAAATGATGCTCACGGCGGCGTATGCGCTGAGCGCGGACCGCTCCGAGAAGAACGAATTGGCCGATCCGGAAAACCGGTTGCTCTGGCATTTTCAGCGCCACCGCCTGGATGTGGAAGCGCTGCGCGATTCGCTGCTGTTCGCCGCCGGCACTCTCGATTCGAAGACCGGCGGGGCTCCGGCGCGGCTTACCGAGGAGACCAACGACAAGCGCACCGTGTATGGATTTGTGAGCCGCCGGCGCCTGGATGGCACGCTCTCCTTGTTCGATTTCGCCAACCCGAATATGTCGAGCGAAGGACGCATCGTCACCAACACGCCGCTGCAGCGCCTCTATTTTTTGAACAGCGAATTCATCATGCGGCAAGCCGCGGCGCTTTCCGCGCGCGTGGCCAAGGAAGGCGGTCCGGACGATGCCGGCCGCATTCGCCGGGCCTATCGTCTGTTGTACGACCGCGACCCGGAGCCGCGCGAAGTGCAATTGGGCCTGGAATTTCTCAAGTCAGGCGAGGCCGCGTGGCCCAAATACGCGCAAGTACTGTTAAGTTCGAATGAATTTTACTTTGTAAACTAATGGGAACAGGTTCCAACATGACACGGCGCCAAATATTGCAAACCATGGGAAGCGGTTTCGGGATGATGAGTCTGCGAGGCTTGATGGCCAGCGACAGCCCGGTGACGAATCCACTGGCCCCGAAGGCGCCGCATTTCCCGGCCAAAGCCAAACACGTCATTTACCTGTTTCTCAACGGCGGTGTTTCTCAAGTGGATACCTGGGATCCCAAGCCGATGCTCACCAAGTATCACGGCAAGCCGATTCCCAGCGGCAATCTGCAAACCGAGCGCAAAACCGGCACGCTGCTGAAATCGCCTTTCGAATTCCGCAAGTGCGGGCAAAGCGGCATTGAGATCAGCGAGATTTTTTCCAAAGTAGGCGAGCGCATCGACGATATCTGCGTGGTTCGCTCGCTGCATACCAACCGACCCAATCATGAGCCGTCGCTGTTCCGGCTGAACTGCGGCAATCCGCTGCCGGGCCATCCCTCTATGGGTTCCTGGCTGACCTACGGCCTGGGAACGGAGAATCAGAACCTGCCGGGTTATGTGGTGCTTTCGCCGGGATATCCGGTGGTGGGCCCGCAGTTGTGGTCTTCGAATTTTCTGCCCGCCGTGCATCAGGGCACCCACATTCCGAACAATGAAACCGATCCGGAAAAGCTGATTCAACATATCCGCAGGCGCTCGACGCCTTCGACATCCGCAAAGAGAGCGAGCAAACGCGCGCTCGTTATGGCGACAACCAGTTTGTCCGCGGCTGCCTGCTGGCGCGCCGCTTGGTCGAGCGTGGCGTGCGCATGGTGCAGGTCTATTTCGGCGAAGGCCAGCCCTGGGACAATCACGACGACATTCAGATTCACAAGAAATTGGCCTCGAAGGCCGATCCGGCGATCGCCGCCCTGCTGGATGATTTGAAAACTACCGGACTGCTGCAGGAGACGGTGGTGATGATCGGCGGCGAGTTCGGCCGCACGCCCGCCATGGAAGTCTCCGGCGAGCTGCGAGTGCAGAATGGACGCGACCACAACAATCACGGCTTCAGCATGCTGCTCGCGGGCGGTGGCATTAAGGGCGGCACCACCTACGGCAACACCGACGAATTCGGTTTTCAGGCTGTGGAAAACGTCCTCGATCCGAACGACATTCAAGCCACGATCTTGCATCAGTTGGGTCTCGACCATACCCGCCTGACGTACCGGTACAGCGGCCGCGATTTCCGTCTCACCGACGTCAATGGCCGCGTCGTAAAGGAACTACTGGCCTAAATCCGTGGCCAATTCTTCACGCTGTGGCTTGTGAGGCTCATTGTCCACCCCTTGCCGATCCGCTAGAATAAGAACTTAACACCAGCGCCCAGGTCTGAATGGAGTGAAACGAAATTTTGCGGCGGGACGTCTGTGTATGGGCGCAGAGTGGAAAGGAACCAGGTTTTTCATGAATTTTATCAGGCGCTTTCGCCTGACCAGCGCCTTAGTCTGTCTATTTAACCTGTCCGCTTTCGCTCCCGCGTGGCTACAGGCGCAATCCCAATCTCAGCAAGCCAAGCCTGCAGCAGCTGACCCGGCTAAGCCCGCGCCGCCGCAAGCGGCAAAGCCCGCCAATCCATTCGAAGCGGTGCAGGAAACGGCGCCGGCCAAACCGCAGGCGCCTAAGCCGCAACAGCCGGCAGCGCCCGAGCCAGCCAAGCCGCAGCTGGAAGCGCCTAAGGCAGCCCCCGAACCTCCTAAGCCCGAGGCAGCGGCCAACGTCATCGAGCTCATCGAGTTCCGCGGCGCGCGTCGCGTTCCCCAAGAAACGATGCGAGCGCAGATATTCACCAAGAAGGGCGATGTCTACAGCGAGGAGACGCTGCACCGCGATTTCATGGCGCTGTGGAATACCGGCCGGTTCGACGACATTCGTCTCGAGACCGAGCCGGGCACCACGGGGCTAATCGTGCGCTTCGTGCTCACCGAGCGGCGCGTAGTGCGGTCCATCAAGTACCGGCACAAAACACGCACGGGCTGGTCGGATGGCGCGGGATCTCTCACGACTTCGGAAATTCTGGATCGCTTTAAGGAGCGCAAAGTCGGGCTATCGGTGGAATCTCAGTACGATCCCAACAAAGTGCAGCGCGCCGCAGTGGTGCTGAAAGAGTACCTGGGAGAGCGCGGGCGCCAGTTCGCGACCGTTGACCCGGAAGTGCGGCAGATTCCGCCATCGTCGCTCGAAGTCACCTTCGACGTGAATGAAGGGCCCACCGTGAAAGTGGGAAGAATCAATATTGTAGGCAACCACGCGTTCAAAAGGCGGGAGGTGATTCGAGCCATGAAGAACCTTCATCCGCTGGGTATCCCGTACTCCATTTTCTTTGAGGGGCTTTTCTCGCGAACGTACGACGCCGCCAAGCTGGAGGAAGACAAGGAACGCATCCGCAGCGCGTACCAGGACGCCGGCTACTGGACGGCGAAGGTACTGGATCACACCATCACCATGCGCGACGTGGGCGGCGCCAACGGCGGCTTCCGCATCCCGGTGATCAAGCCCAACAAGCCGGGTAAGCGCGCCGACCTCACCATTCCCGTCGAGGAAGGAAAGCAGTACCACCTTGCCAAGCTCAATTTCGTAGGCATCAAACTGTTCCGAACCACGGATTTTCTGGGTAAAGACGTGTTCCGCATGGAGCCGGGCGATGTGTTCTCGACCGCCAAGCTGCGCAAGGGCATCGAGAATATGAAAAAGCTCTACGGCGAATTCGGCTACATCGATTTCGTTCCCGAGCCCTCCTTCGACACCAACGACAAGGACGCCACCATCGATCTCACCCTCACCGCCGATGAGGGCAAGCAGTTCTTCGTGCGGCGCATCGACTTCACCGGCAACACCACCACCCGCGACAAAGTGATCCGGCGCGAGATCATGCTCGACGAAGGCGACTTCTTCAACAGCCGGTTGTGGGAGTTGAGTATTCTGCGCTTGAATCAGCTGGGCTACTTTGAAGTGCTGAAGGCCGAGGAAGCAGCTACGATTCAGCGCAACACGCAGACCAATACGGTCGACATCACGCTGAAGGTGAAGGAGCGCGGCAAGAATTCCATCGGTCTCAACGGCGGCGTTTCAGGCATCGCCGGCACGTTTGTGGGGTTCAATTATTCCACCAACAACTTTCTGGGTTTGGGGGAAACGCTTTCGCTCGATGCTCAGCTCGGCAGCCGGCAGAACAATGTGAGTCTGGGCTTCACCGAGCCCTACTTCCTGGACCGGCCGCTGCAACTCGGCTTTGTAGTGTATCTGCGGCGCTTCGATTACAACCAGGGCCGTGAAGCTTCGATCCTGAGCGGACAAAACCTGATTCCGCTTTACAACCAGCTCGGCTCCAGCAACCTGCTGAACTACGTCTCCAACAGCCACGGCTTCACCAGCTCGATGAGCTATCCGCTGCGGCGCAGTTTTTCACGCCTCAGTCTCACTTACGGCTTCGATGTTTCGAACATCAAGACCCTGAGCGAGGCCGCCAATCAATACTTCACTTACCTGTCATTCGATCGCATCGCCGGTCCGAACCAGTTGGCGGGAATCAAGACCAGCCAAATCACGCCGGCGTTTCAATACAACACGGTGGATCACCCCATCACGCCCACCCGCGGCAAGAGCCTGTTCATCTCCACAAGATTTGCGGCCAGTTTTCTGGGCGGCAACGTGAACTCCATCCGGCCGACTATCGACGCTAAGTATTTCCGCAAATCTCCGATTAACAAAAACCATATCCTCGGCTTTCACCTGATGGGGTCCCTGTTGACGGGATTCGGCGGCAGAGTGGCGCCGCCCTTCGAGCGCACTTACATCGGCGGCGAGCAGGACATCCGCGGTTTCGAAATCTGGGGCGTCAGCCCGGCCGCCTTCATTGCAAGCGAGGCGGCGATCAATGTCCTGAACGCAGATGGCTCGCCCCGTTCGCAACGGGTGATCAACTCCGATGGGACCATCTCGCAGGTACCGGCGACCATGAAGATCCCCATCTACCAGCTGCTGTTCCCAGGCGGCGACACCCAGGTGGTCACCAATTTTGAATATCGCATTCCCATTTTCGGCCCGGTGACGCTGGCATTCTTCTTCGACGCCGGCATGAACCGCATTCTGCTGACCAATCAGTTGAAGATGTCGACCCAGCGGATTGACCAGCTCAATGCCAGCTACCCGCAGGCGGCCTTTGACGGCCGGGTAAGGATTGTGCCGGGAACGCAAACCATTCGCGCCTCGACCGGAGTCGAGCTGCAGGTGTTGCTGCCGGTTGTAAATGCGCCGTTTCGCGTCTATTGGGCCTACAACCCCTCGACTTTCCAGGGGTTTCTGCAGCAGCCGATCGTAGCCGACCGGTCCATGTTCCCCAACAACGCCACGTTTTTGAACTCAGTGGCGCAATTCGGGCTGGCTTCGCCATTTTTTGAGAAAAAGACCCTGTTCCGTTTCACCATTGGCAGGACGTTCTAGAATAGTTGAAGGAGTTTGAACACTGTATGCGTAGATTGATCTATTTGACGGCACTCGGCCTCACGGCGGCGTGGATGGCTGGAGCCCAAAGTGCCGCCCCGGCGCCCATGAAGATAGGCATCATCAATATCCAGAGCGCCATCGTGAGCACGAAAGACGGACAGAAAGCCGCGGGCGATTTGCAGACCCGCTTTACGCCGAAGAAGGTCGAGCTTGAAAAGAAGCAGAGCGAGATCGCCGAGTTGCAGGACAAGCTGAACAAAGGCCGCAACACGCTGAGCGAGGACGCGCGGCAAGGCATGGTGCGCGAGATTGACGCCAAGACCAAGTCGTTGACCCGGGCCACCGAAGACGCGCAGGCGGAGTGGGACCAGGAGCAGCAGAGAATCTTTAACGATATGGGCGGCAAGATGCTGGCGCTGCTCGACAAATACGGCAAGGAAAACGGCTACTCCATCATTCTCGACGTCAGCTCGCAGCAGACGCCGGTTCTGTTCGCCTCCAACAGCATCGATGTCACCAGGGAGATGGTGGATATTTATGACAAGAACGCAGCGAGTTTGACGCTAGCCCCTGCTGCTAAGCTAAAGACGGCGAGGGGAGGATATCAGGCGCATCCTTCGTAGCGCAGGGCTAGTGGTTTTGATGGCGGCGGCAGCAGCAGCGCAGCATCGCGGAGGGGGCTCATTTTCCACTGCTCCCTCGGCGCGTCCGGTCCAGGCCAGCCCTCGCAGTAACTATGGCTCGCTAGGCGGCTTTGGCAATGTGCTTTATCCAGGCAAGGGTCACGCGCCCGGCACCTACATCCCTTCCAATTCAGGCACAATCCAACAAGGACGTTTTCGCCGGCCTGTTACTTATCCGGTGATCGTCGGCGGCTACTACCCCTATGGCTACGGGTTCGGCGGCTATTATGATGGCGGTTACGGCGGATATCCGTATCCGGGCGATCCCTCGGCGTATGCGGCTCAACCGGCGCCGCAAGTGATCATCAACCAAAATTTTGTCCCGGACCGCGCTAATCCGCTGGTGCGGGAGTACGCCCCGGATACAGGGATGGAAACCATTCGAACCTACGATGCGCCCGGCCGCGCGCCTGCCGCGAGCACCGAGGAGCCGGCGGCCTATTATCTATTGGCGTTCAAGGACAGCTCGGTGTATTCGGCTTTCGCCTACTGGGTCGAAGGCGATACGCTGCACTACGTGACTTCGGATCGCATTCACAATCAGGCATCGCTGAATCTGGTAGACCGTGAGCTTACCGAGCGTTTGAATCGCGACCGCAATATGCAGGTCAGGCTGCCGCGCTAGATTGACCCGCCCCAACGAGCTGTTCGCCGGCGTGGGTGCCGGCGATATCGGCGCAGGTGCCGCGTAACGGTGTAGGGGCGGGGGCTTCAAACCCGCCCGACCTGCTACATCTTGTAGCGGCCTAGGTCTTCGTCGTTCAAGCCTTCAAGCCAGCGCTTCAGTTCTTCGTTATTTACTTTGTCGGACACCGTCGCCGCCAGCTTGGAGGATTTCAGCACCGAATCGTCCACGAAAATCGGGCAGTCGAGTCGCAGCGCCAGAGCCAGGGCATCGCTGGGGCGGGAATCGACCGAAATCAATTCACCCTCGCGATCCAGCCAGATCAAAGCGTAGAACGTGTCGTCTTTGAGCTCACTCACTACGACTTTGCGAATGCCGGTGTGCAGGCCCGACAGCAGGCTCTTGATAAGATCGTGCGTCATGGGCCGCGGCGTGGAGACTTTTTCGATTTCGAGAGCGATGGCGTTGGCTTCGTAAATGCCAACCCAGATGGGCAGCACGGTATTGCCGTTGACGTCCTTGAGGATGACGATGGGCATATTCGTGACTGGATCCATCATCAAGCCGCGAATCTTCATCTCGACTTCCATCTGAGCCTCCAGCCAATCATTACATCACACTTATTACGCTCTCACCGGCCAGCGAATTGGGCCCCGCGCGCGTCACCCGCACCGGCAAGTACGTGCCGATGAGCGAGTCTTCCGCCGCGACCGAGTGCGTGAAATTCAGCGTACGATTCTGCGAAGTGCGTCCGATCCATTGTCCCAGCGCGGCGTTGCGGCCTTCCACCAGCACTTCCTGTTCGGTGCCAATCGCCTCCGCATTGCGCCGGATCTGCAGCGCGCGCTGCTGTTCCTGCACCACGGTGAGGCGGCGCGTTTTTTCCTCTTCCGGAATCTGATCGCCCATCGCCAGCGCGGCGGTGTTGGGGCGCGGGGAATACTTGAAGCTGAAAATCGAATCGTATTCCACCTGGTTGAGCAGATCCAGCGTCTGCGCGAAATCCGCTTCCGTTTCACCTGGGAAACCCACGATGATGTCGGTGGTGATCGAAATGTTGCGCGGCGAATTCTTCAGCCATTCGATGCGCTTCATGTAATCGGCGCGCGTGTAGAGGCGCTGCATGGCGTTCAGAATGCGATCCGAGCCCGATTGCACCGGCAGGTGAACGTGGTTGCACAGCGCCGGGCCGCGGTCGATCGCGTCCACAATCGATTTGCCGAAATCGCGCGGATGCGAAGTGGTGAAGCGCACGCGGCGCATGCCGTCGACCTCACCCACGCGCTCAAGCAGCGTGGCGAAATCCCAGCCGGCCGGCGATGGATCGCGATAGCTGTTCACGTTTTGTCCCAGCAGCTGGACTTCGGAATAGCCCAGAGCGGCCAGTTGGCGGACTTCGGCCAGCACGCTTTCACTCGTCCGGCTGCGCTCGGGCCCGCGCGTGAATGGAACCACGCAATAGGCGCAGCTCTTGTCGCAGCCTTCGATGATGGTGAGATACGCCCGGTGCGGATTATCGCGGCGAGTGAACGGGGTGTCGAAAGTTTCTTCGGTGTCGAGACTCAGCCCGGTGACGCGGCGCGCGCCGGCTTCGAGCTGCACCAGCATTTCCGGCAGCTTGGTATAGCTGGCCGAGCCCGCGACCAAGCTGACAAACGGCGCCTTCTCGAAAATCTTTTCGCCTTCCTGCTGCGCCACGCAGCCCAGCACGCCAAAGGTCTTGCCTTTGCCGCCCTCGCGCTTGAACTGCTGCAGACGGTGGAAAACTTTTTGCTCGGCTTTGTCGCGGATGCTGCAGGTGTTGTACAGCACCAGCTCGGCCGCTTCCGGCGTCTCCACCTGCGTGTAGCCCTTGGACAGCAGCGTGCCCACGACTTTCTCGGAATCGTGCGCGTTCATCTGGCAGCCGAAGGTTTCGAGATAGAAGGTCTTGGCGGTCACGAGGCTGCTTCTATTTTAGCCCAGGATGTCGAAGCCGGCCGCGCGGAAATGGTTGTCGAAAGTAAACGCTTTTTTGATACGCAGGCGGCGCATGATGGCGAAGCTGGCGCAATCGACCGGATTCGCCCCCGTGCCACCCCAGCGGTGGAACAGCTCCCAGGCCTCGTCCTGCAATGGCTGATCGACGTGAATGATCTCCGTGTTGGGGTCTAAGCGCATGCCGCGCAGCCAGTCGAGCGCCGTTGAGAGCAGCCCCCGGGCCTGTAGAAGGGAAACAGTTTCATTCAAGATCAGCGAGGAGGTGACGGCGCGGACTCCGGGGCGCGCGGCATCTTCCGCCAGGCGATTCCATTGATCGCGCGGGATGAGGAACGCCACGAAGTAGCCCGTGTCCAGGAAAACCGTCACTTATACAGAATCTCGTCCACGCGGGACGCCAGATCGGTATCCGGGATATCCACCCGCAGCTTCTTCATCCATTCGAAGGGCAGCTCGCTTTTGCGCTGGGCCTTCAACTCACGCAGGCGGTCTTGCATGGTTTCGCGAATAAACTGCGCCAACGGGATTTTGAGCTGCGCGGCAGTGGCTTTCATATCGCTGGCCAATTCGCCCGGCAGCGTCACTTGGAACTTCAGGCTCATGACATCAGTATACTGATATACTGATCATTATACAAGTGGAGTAACTCTTTCTCTTACAACGTCCTCGTTACCTTGGAAAGCGTCCTTGGCCGGTCCGGGTCCAAGCCCTTTTGCTCCGCCAGGCACGCCGCGAACAACTGCGCAGGAATGATGTAAGGAATGAGCGTATACAGCTCGCGCAACCGGGCGGGCACGCGCATCACGCGATCGGAAGTGCCCAGCGCGTTGCGATTGCCGGTGTCAGTGATCACCACCGTCTCGGCTTTGAGCGCCCGCAGTTTGGCCAGCATCTCTTGCATGGCGGGCCAGGTCACCCCCGCCGGCGCAAACAGAAACACTGGAAAATTGCGTTCGACCAGAGCGATGGGCCCGTGCAGGAAATCGGCCGAGGAGAATCGCTCGGCCACCACGTAGCAGGTTTCCATCAGCTTGAGCGCGAACTCATAGGCATTGGCATAGTTCAATCCGCGCCCGACAACTACCGCGTGATCCATGAAGCGATAGCGTCCAGAGAGTTCGGCGATCTCGGCTTCGAGCGATAGAGCGCGCTCAGCCTGTTCCGGCAGGCGCGCCAGATCGTCCAGGCGGATCTTTGCACCCAGCGCGTAAGCCAGCACGTAGAGCATCAGAACCTGCCCGGTGTAGGTCTTGGTAGCCGCTACGCTCTTTTCTTTTCCGGCGCGCACTTGAAACACATATTCGGCCAGCTTAGCCAAGGAGCTGGAGGCTTCGTTGGTGATGCCGATGGTCATGGCGTCTTGCCGGCGGGCTTCCGCCAGCACGGCGTTGGTGTCTGTCGACTCGCCGGATTGCGATAGCGCCACCACCAGTGCATCGCGAAAATCGACGCGCGCATTGTAGAGCGTGTAGATGGAGGGCGCGGCGAGCGAAACCGGAATGCCCGTAGTCATCTCCAGCAAGTAGCGGCCGAATTGCGCCGCGTTGTCGGATGTGCCGCGCGCGGCCAGCACGATCAGGCGCGGCCGCCGCAGCGTGACCAGCCGTTTGAACCGCTCCACGCGGCGGGCCGCGTCCTTCAGCGTGCGTTCGAGCGCGGCCGGCTGCTCGCGGATTTCATCCAGCATGCGGGACATGCTTAACAGGATACAGCGGCAGGCGGCGCGCGGATTCTAAAATCTGGAGTAGGGCCGCGTTTCAGTGCCGGTGCGAATGGGTATCGCCACAGCTTCACTCGGCGGCGGATGGAGCAGGCGCGGCTTGACCACGATCAGTATCTCGCTGGTGTCGCGCTGATCGGTGGTGGTCTTGAACAGATGCCCCACCACCGGCAAACCGGAGACGCCGGCAATACCGGCTATGCTGCGCGCATCGGTGGCCGACATCATGCCGGCCACGAAGCCGTATTCTCCGTTGCGCAGCCGGATTTTGGTGACCAGTTTGCGATTGGAAATGATCGGAATCCCGTTGAGCGCCGAACCTGCCAGAACCTTGAACTCGGTTTCGAGATCGAGCGTCACTTCCTCGGTTCCGTGGACGTGCGGCTGGACTTTTACCACCACGCCCAGGTCCTCAAAAGTGAACGACGGCGGCGGCGTGTAGGTCTGTCCGCCCTGGCTGAACGAAGCCGGCCCGAAATAGCCGGACGTGAGGATCGGGTAGCGCTGGCCCACGTGAAACGTAACGTCTTTGCCGTCGACCGATCGCAGCTCGGCGCGCAGCAGGCTCTGGGCGCCGGATCGCGACAGCGTGGCGAACACTTGCGCATCGGCCATGCCCGCGCCGAATAAGGTCTTCCCGCCTCCGAAGGTGACAAACTTCGACACTCCCGCCGGGATGGCAGGAGGCACGCCGGCCAGCAGCGTGCCGAAGTAGACCAGCGGAAACTGGGTGGGCAGCTGCACGCCGTACTTTAGCATCAGCGTGCGATCGACTTCCAGCAGCTCCACTTCAATTTCGACTTGCGGACGGTGATAGAGCAGTTCTTCGAAAACCTGCTGCGCCGGAATCACTTTCGAAACCCGGTCTCGTAGCACTACCAGGTTGCGCGACGAATCTACGGCGATGTGCTCAATGGTGAATAATTGCCGGATCGCTTGCACGATCTCGGTCAGTTCCTGGGCGGCGGTGGCTTGCGGCACCGGAATCACCACGGCCATGGCCGGTTCTACCTGGCGGCGCTTCTGTTCGCTATCTTTGGCTACCAGGAAGAGACGGGTGGAAAGCGGGACCACGAAAGAGGATGTGGCGGATTCGAGCAGATGCAGCGCCTCCCGCCAATCGGCCTGCTCTATCTGGAAATGGAGAGAAGGGCCCGCCTGGTAATCGCCGTCGAAGACCGTGTCCAGCTTGAAGGCGCGCGCGACCTGTTCGAAAAGCGCTTGCGCGTTACCTCGCAGGTCGAAGTTCTTGCGCTCACCGGAGCCGGCTAGTACGGGCTGGGGCTGTGGTTTGGCGGTGGCTTCGTTGGGACCGGCGGCATCGAGAGCGGGCAGATCGCCATCGGCCGGCGGCTTGGCGGAAGCTGGCGGCTTGAGCTGCATTTGCAGCGCGGCACGGGTTTTGACGGCTTCGCTGCGCAGCCAGTAAATGGAATTTTCAGGCGCCAGCGCCGCGGCTTTTGCGTACAACAGGAAGGCCTCGCCGAGGCGTCCCTCGCGCTCGGCTTTCCTGCCCTGGCCGTACAGCTTTTCGGCGGTGACCGGCGCTATCCGGGGGACCGGTGGGGCCGCCGGCGCCGCTGCCGACACCAATAGACACACGGCGAATAGAGCCTTCCGCACAAAGGGATGACGCCGCCAAAGCTCCCCCCGTGCATAAACTTATGTGCTGCTATCGCCGATAGTTACAGAGATAGATGCCAGCGCAGCTCGAAACCCCGCCGCTTTATTACCCCGTCCTGCCACAGAGTCTGGAAAGCCTTGGCATTCCGCTCGGGCTGGCCACCGACCTTTTCCTGCGCCGCCTGCTTCAGGAAGGCACCTCAGATCTGCAGACGTTGAGCCGCATTTTGAAACTGCCCATGATCCTGGTAGACCAGGTATTCCGCAGCATGCGCCAGCAGCAGCTGTTTGAAGTCAAGGGCATGGTTGGCAACGATTACCGCATTATGCTCTCGGCGGCGGGGCGCGAGCTGGCTACCGAGAGGCTGGAAATCAGCCGTTACTGCGGGCCGGCGCCAGTCTCGCTCGAAGCCTATCGCGCCGGCGTAAACGCTCAATCGGCCGCGGTCGCGGTGAATCGCTCCGCACTGCGGCAAGCCTTCGGCGACATGGTGGTCTCCGACCAGATGCTGGATCAACTGGGCCCGGCAGTCATTTCCCAATCGTCTATTTTTCTGTATGGTCCGCCGGGCAACGGAAAAACCAGCCTGGCGGAACGCCTTCCCCGGGTGTTCGACGATAGCGTGCTGATTCCGTACGCAGTCACCGTCGATGGTCAGATTATCAACGTGTACGATCCGGTGGTGCACCGGGCGATTCCTAATGAAGACGAGGAAATCGACGCGCGCTGGGTGCTGTGCCGGCGGCCTTGCGTCATTGTGGGCGGCGAGCTGGCGCCAGGCATGCTCGAGCTGCTGTACGACGCATCGTCCGGCACGTATTCGTCGCCGCTGCAAATGAAAGCCAATGGCGGAATCCTCATCATCGATGATTTCGGCCGCCAGCAGATGTCGCCGCGCGATTTATTGAACCGCTGGATCGTCCCGCTCGACCGCCGCGTGGATTACCTGGCGCTCAGTTATGGCCTGAAATTCGAAATTCCCTTCGAAGTGATGGTGGTGTTCGCCACCAATCTCGCGCCCAGTTCGTTGGGAGATGAAGCCTTTCTGCGGCGCATTCAAAACAAGATTCTGGTTGAGCCGGTGAATCCGGAAATGTTCGATGAAATTTTCCGGCGCGTCGCCAAAGCCAAAAAAGTGACGCTGCCGCCGGAGAGTCTGCCCGCTTTTCGCGAGCTGTGCCTGGGGGGCGGGCGCAGCGAGCTCCGCAATTGCTACCCGATGGATGTCTGCAAGATCCTGCTGGCCATCGCGCGTTACGAAGAGCGGCCAGCCGAAGCCACGGTGGTCGATCTGCAGAGAGCGGTTAAATTGTACTTTGCGTCGGGATAAGCAACCGCCACGGCTCTGTTGGGCGACGTTTATGCGAGCCGTGACCGAAGGGAGCGGTTTCTAAAACAAATATCCACGCGCCGCCATGCGCTTGGCTTGCTGGCGGTGCGCTTCTTCTCCCATTTCGTGCACCCCGGCCGCGTCGATCCAGCGATTGTAGAAATTGAACAGACCGCACACGTTGATCGCGTCGTAGATCGCCTCTTCAGTCCAACCGGCTTGCATGACCGTCGTAATGTCGGCGGGGCCGATGCTCGGCGACTCCTTATTCACTTTGACGACGAAGCGGAATAGGGCCTTCTCGGCATCCGAAATCGGGGCCGTCTCCAGGTCTTCGAGTACAGCCTGCACCTTCTTCTCATCGCCCAGCAATTCCGCCGCAACTGCGGCGTGGCTCTTGATTCAAAACGGGCAATCGTTGCGGTAGGAGGTAAATGCCGCGATCAGTTCGCGCTGGCCCGCGCTCAACGGCGAGGGGCCGCGCATCACGGCGTGCGTGAATCTCTGCAGATGCTCGGTAACGGCGGGCTTGTAGCGGAATAAATGGAAGATTTGCGGAACCGGCGCGCCGGCGGCCTTCATCGCCTGCAGCATATCCTCGTACGGACCGCTGCCCGGCTTGTTCTCCAGTTCGGTGAGAAACATCGGCTTCATTCGCAAGGCCCTCCGACATTTAGGAGAATAGCGGAATGCAACCGTTCCAGCAATTGCTTTCCTTCGACTGGCGTCTGCTGGTGGTGCCGTCGATCGCGCTGGCGGCCACGCTGACCGCTGCTTACGCGGCGAAAGTACTGATCATCCGCGCACTCCGCCGGGTGGAGGCGCCGGCCGGTCAAACCGTCGCCAACATCGTTGCCGAAAGGCTCGGCGGCCCGTTCTGGATCTGGGCGGTGATCCTGGGAATCTATCTGGGCGTCGAATATTCCAATCTCCCGCCTAAGAACGAGCGTCTGATCGGCCGGACGCTGGAGATTCTTTGGATCATCTCGCTGATCTGGATCGCCGCGCGCATGACTGGCAATCTGATCCGCCACTTCGGCACGCGGCTAAGAGGAGCGACGCAAGTTACCAGCCTGACGCAGAGCCTGGCGCAGTTGTGCGTGTGGTGCCTGGGTGGTTCGGTGCTGATGCATTACCTGGGAATTTCCCTGGTTCCCATTCTCACCGCCTTGGGCGTAGGCGGCTTGGCCGTGGCACTCGCGCTGCAGGACACGCTCTCCAACCTGTTTGCCGGATTCTACGTGACCATGGCCGGGCAGATGCGGCCCGGAGATTACATCCGGCTGTCGACTGGCGAAGAGGGTTATGTCAGCGACATCAGTTGGCGCAGCACGGCGATTCGCACGCTGAACAATAACATGACCATCATCCCCAACGCGAAGCTTGCCCAGGCCATCGTCACCAACTTTCACTTGCCGCAGCGGCGCACGGCAGTCAACATTATCGTGAATGTCGCTTACAGCAGCGACCCGGACCGCGTGGAGCAGATCCTTCTGGATGAAGTGAGCGGCGCTACAAAGGATCTCACCACCCTGCTGGCCGATCCGGCGCCGAACGTCCGCCTGATCCCCGGCTTCGGCGATTCGGCGCTAAGTTTCACCTTGAGCTGCTACGTCACCGAGTTTGCCGAGCAGTTTCTGGTTCAGCATGAACTGCGTAAGCGCATCCTCCGGCGCTTTCAGCAGGAAGGCATTGAAATTCCCTTCCCCACCCGAACTCTGTATGTAGCTGATAGCAATAAACAAAAAAGCTTGACAGACGATTAATTCATACGTATGATTCAATCAGTCGAATGAATCAAGAAGCTCCCACCAAAGATCGCATTCTGGACGCTGCCGAGCGGCTCTTCGGCGAGCATGGCTTTGACGGAGTCTCGCTACGCACGATCATTGCCGAGGCATCGGTCAACCTGGCAGCCGTGCATTATCACTTTCACTCTAAAGAAGCGCTGCTGGATGCGGTGTTTGCGCGACGAATGGCGCCGCTAAATCGGGAAAGGTTGGCGCGGCTCGATGCCTGCGAGGCCGAGGCGGGCGGCGGGCCGGTACCCATCGAACAGTTGCTCGAAGCGCTGCTAATGCCAGTTCTGCACCTGGTTCGCGACCCTTCGCGCAACGGTCCTACATTCTGCAAGCTCATGGGGCGGCTGCACGCCGAGACCAGTACGCACATGGCTGAAGTTTTCACGAAACACATGGCCGGTTTCAAAGAGCGTCTACAACCGGCGCTGCGGCGCTCGCTTCCGGAGCTGCCGCCGGCCGAACTTTTCTGGCGAATGCACTTCACCATGGGCGCGGTGGCGCATACCCTTCGCGGATCGCCGGTAACGGCGGTGATGTCGGGAGGGGTCATCGATCCCAGCGATTTGGAAAGCGGCATGCACCGGTTGATCGCATTTCTAGCGGCGGGCCTGCGCGCGCCGGTGGCCGTCGCCGAAACACAGGAGCTGGAAAATGTTCGCTCGTAAGCGATATCTTGCCGCGCTGCTGTTGCCGGCTGCGTGCATCGCGCAAGTCGCAACCGATCGCCCGCCGCTGCAACTCACGCTGAAGCGCGCGGTGGAAATTGCGATCTCGCCGGAAGGCAGCGCGCGCATCCAACTCGCAGGCGAAGCGATCCGGCAGGCGCAAGGCCGGTCCGACGAAGTCCGCGGGGCGCTGCTGCCGAATATTGAAACGGCGGTGAGCGAGCAGAGCATGACGCGCAATTTACAAGCCTTCGGCTTCCACTTCGAATCGCCGATTCCGGGATTCAACTTTCCGTCGTTTGTGGGCCCGTTCAATGTATTTGACGCGCGCGCCTCGGTGACTCAAAGCGTTTTCGATTTCAGCAGCATCCGCCGCTACCAGGCGTCGAAAGCCGGGGTGCAAGCCTCCAAGGCGGATCGCGATGCGGCCGACGATCAGGTGGCCGGGCAAGTGGCGCAAGCCTACATCGCCGCGCTGCGGGCGCAGGCGGAAGTGGAGGCGGATCGCGCCAACGTCGAGCTGGCCGAAGCCGTTTTGAAGCAAGCGGAAAATCAGAAAGCCGCCGGCACCGGAACCGGCATTGAAGTGACGCGCGCCCGCGTGCAGTTGTCCAACGAGAAGCAGCGGCTGGTGGTAGCGGAGAACGGGCGGCGTCGCACCGAGCTGCAGCTGCTGCGCGCCATGAACATGCGGCTGGATACGGGCTTTGTGCTGGCCGACAAGTTGAGCTACGTTCCGGTGGAAGCCGAGCAAATCGAAAAAGCCCGCGCCCAGGCGATAGAGCTGCGGGCCGATCTGCGCGCCCAGCAGGAGCGCGAGCGCAACGCGCGGCTTTCCGCCAGCGCCACGAAAATGGAGCGCCTGCCCTCGCTCGCGGCGTTTGGAGACTACGGCTCGAGCGGCACGGCGCTTAACAACTCGCTGCCTACGCGCGTGATCGGGGTCTCGCTCAAAGTGCCCATTTTCGATGGCGGCAAGCGCGAGGCGCGCCGCGCCCAGAGTAATTCCGCATTCCGCCAGGAGGAAATTCGCACCCGCGATCTGCGCGAGCAGATCCAACTGGACGTGCAACTGGCGCTGGATAGCTTGCGCTCGGCCGAGGAGCAGGTGAAAGTGGCGCAGGAAGGGCTGACGCTTTCGGAAAACGAGCTGGCGCAAGCCCGGCGGCGCTATGACGCGGGCGTGGCCAATAGCCTGGAGGTCACCGACGCGCAGACGCGTTTGGCGCGCGCCCGCGACAATCAGATTTCCGCGCTATTCAGCTACAACCAGGCCCGCATCGATTTGGGCCAGGCCACCGGCGCAATCCGCCGCATGATCCAGTAACCGGAGCTTTCTATGAAGAAGAGAATCGTCATTATCGTGGTGGTGTTGGCTCTGGGAATCGCCGGCCTCTACGCGCTGCGCACATGGAATCAGGACGCCAACGGCCACATACGCATTTCCGGAAACATTGAGCTCACGGAGATCACCATCGCTTTCAAGACGGCTGGGCGCCTGGTGGAGCGGGCAGTGGACGAAGGCGCGACGGTTAAGAAAGGCATGGTGCTGGCCCGTCTGGACCGCGATCAATTATTGCGCCAGCGTGAGGCGCAGCAGGCCGCCCTGGCCTCCGCCGAAGCCCAGTTGGCGCAGGCCGGGACGTCGCTCGAGTGGCAGCGGCAGACGCTGGCGGCCGATCTGGAGCAGCGGCGCGCCGACGTCGGCTCCTCCGACGCGCGTTTGCTCGAGCTGAAGAACGGCTCGCGGCCGCAGGAAATTTCAGAGGCCAAAGCCGCCGTCGAAGCCGCGCAATCGGAATTGGACCGCGCTCGCAAGGATTGGGACCGGGCGCAGGTGCTGCATAAGAACGACGACATTTCGACTTCGCAATTCGACGACTTCCGCAATAAATTCCAGAGCGCGCAAGCGGCGCTGAAGCAGGCCAAGGAGCGCGAAGCGCTGGTGCAGGCTGGGCCGCGCGCCGAAGTGATCGAAGCCGCCTCCGCGCAAGCGCAGCACTCGCGCGCCAGTCTCAAGATGGGGCAGGCCAACGAGCTGGAACTCAAGCGCAGACAGCAGGAAGTGCCGCTGCGCCGCGCCGAAGTGGACAAAGCCCGGGCGCAGTTGGCGTTGATCGATTCGCAGATCAACGACACGGTGCTGACGTCGCCCATTGACGGCGTGGTGCTGGTGAAATCAGCCGATCCCGGCGAAGTGCTGGCGCCGGGAACCGCCGTGATGACGATAGGCGATATCGATCATCCGTGGCTGCGCGGCTATTTGGGCGAGCGCGACTTAGGCAAAGTGAAACTCGGCGCCAAGGCGCGCGTGACCACCGACTCATTTCCCGGCAAGAGTTATTGGGGACACGTTTCGTTCATCGCATCGGAAGCCGAATTCACTCCCAAGCAGATACAGACCAAGGAAGAGCGCGTCAAGCTGGTGTACCGGATCAAGATCGACGTCGACAATCCGCAGCATGAATTGAAGCTGAACATGCCCGCCGACGCCGAGATCCTGCCGGAATAATCATGAGCCCTGCTCAACCTAAGGGCGAGCCGATGATCCACATCAGCGGCCTCACGCGGCGCTTCGACGCGCTTACGGCCGTGGATAATCTGTCGCTCGATGTTTTTCCCGGCGAAATTTTCGGCCTGGTGGGTCCCGATGGCGCCGGCAAGACCACTACGCTGCGGCTGCTGTGCGGGCTGATGGATCCTACTGCGGGACAAGCCTCTGTGGCCGGTCATGACGTAGCCCGCGAACCCAAAGCGGTACAGGATCAGATCGGGTACATGGCGCAGCGCTTTGGACTCTACGCCGATCTCACGGTCGACGAAAACATGGAATTTTACGCCGATCTGTTCGGCGTCACGACCGCCGACCGCAACGAATTGCTGCCTCGCCTGCTGCGCATGACCCGGATGGAGCCGTTTCGCGAGAGACAGGCCGGACGCCTTTCCGGCGGCATGAAACAGAAACTCGCGCTGATGTGCACGCTGCTGCATCGTCCGAAGATTCTGTTTCTGGATGAGCCAACCAACGGCGTTGACCCGGTTTCGCGCCGCGATTTCTGGGCGATTCTCTACGAGCTGGTGAAAGAAGGCATCACGGTTTTTATCACTACCGCGTATCTGGACGAAGCCGAGCGCTGCAGTCGCGTCGGACTGCTGCACCGGGGCAAGCTGATTCGCGTGGACACGCCCGATGCCCTGCGCCACCAATTTGAGTACGACTGCTACCAGGTGGAGGGGCCGCGGCTGCGGGAAGCGCGCGCGTTTCTGGAGTCGTCGGCGGGAGTGGTTAGTGTCGAGCCGTCGGGAGCCACGCTGCATCTTTTTCTTGCGCGCGAGCGGACGTCGCCGCAGGTATTGCAGGCGGCGCTCGAAGCCAAGGGGCTGGGGCCGGCGCATTTCGACCGCATCGTGCCTTCGCTCGAAGACGTCTTCATCGCCACGGTGAGGAAAGCCGCATGAGCGAATTTGCAGTCGAAGTACGCGACCTGGTGAAGCGCTTCGGCGATTTTGTCGCCGTTGACAACGTTTCATTCCAGGTGGGCAAAGGCGAGATCTTCGGCTTTCTCGGTCCTAATGGCGCGGGCAAGTCCACCACCATCCGCATTCTGTGCGGTCTGCTTACGCCCACCAGCGGCTCGGCTTTCGTCAACGGCCTGGACGTGGCCACTGACGCCGAGCGGGTGCGGACCAACATCGGCTACATGTCGCAGAAATTTTCGCTGTACGACGATCTCGAAGTCGAGGAGAACATCGATTTCTTCAGCGGCATCTACGGCGTTCCGCGGCATCTTCGCGAGGAGCGCAAGCAGTATGTCCTGAAGATGGCGGGGCTCGAAGACCGGCGGCACGCCATGACCCGTGTGC
Source organism: Candidatus Solibacter usitatus (assembly GCA_016185465.1). Taxonomy (GTDB): domain Bacteria; phylum Acidobacteriota; class Terriglobia; order Bryobacterales; family Bryobacteraceae; genus JACPNO01. The sequence continues at coordinate 6,574 of JACPNO010000004.1, read as the reverse complement.
TCGCGGGGGGCTGGAAGCAGAGGCTGGCGCTGGGCTGCGCGATTCTTCATCAACCGCCGATCTTGTTTTTGGACGAGCCGACCTCGGGAGTAGACCCCATTGCGCCTAGAGAGCCTGAAGGTTCTTACCGAAGACCCGGGAATACAGGACGTGGCGGTTTTTGGCAGCGGCCTTCACGTCATGGTGAAAGATCCAGCGCAGGCGATGGAGCGAATCCGAAGAGATCTTGAGAAGAGCGGAGTTGAGATCCGGCTGCTCGAGCCCATTCTGCCTTCAATGGAAGATGTGTTTGTCGCGCTGATCGAAGCCGAAGACAGGAAAATTGCATGAACGTCAGGCGGACGCGCGCGGTGGCTCTCAAGGAAATGCGGCACGTCATCCGCGACCCGCGCAGCCTGGGTATGGCGCTGGCGGTTCCGCTATTATTTTTGCTGCTGTTCGGATTCGCGCTCAGCCTGGATGTCGACCACATTCCAATGCTGGTCTATGACGCCGACCACAGCGCCGAGAGCCGCGCGCTGATCCAGCGATTTCAGGCCTCGCGCTTTTTCACGGTGGTGGGATTTGTGGACAGCTACGGCGAGATTGAGAAAGCGATCAACAGCAGCCGCGTGCTGATCGCCGTCGCCGTGCAGCGGGACTTTTCGCGCCACGTCGCCGCCGGCCAGGAAGCCGACGTGCAGATTCTGGTGGACGGCAGCGATTCCAACACTGCCTCCATCGCCAAGGGATACGCGGAAGCTGTGGTGGCGCAGCATGCGCTCGAAGTCCGCTCGGGCGCGCAGAATTTCAAGGGTGGGCAACAGGGCCCGCCAGCCGTGGATTCGGCGCTGCGCGTCTGGTACAACCCGGAGCTGGAATCGAAAAACTACGTGGTGCCGGGGCTGATTGCGGTGATCTTGATGATTATCGCCGCGCTGCTCACGTCGCTTACCATTGCCCGCGAATGGGAAATGGGCACCATGGAGCAGCTGCTCTCAACGCCACTGCGGCCCTCAGAAATGGTGTTCGGGAAAATGCTAGCGTACTTCGCGGTGGGCCTGGCCGACATGCTGATTGTGATCGCGCTGGGCATGGGCGTGTTCCAGGTGCCGCTGCGCGGCAGTGTGCCGCTGCTGCTGGGCACGGGCTGCATTTTTCTGTTCGGGTCGCTGTTCTGGGGAATCCTGCTATCGGCGCTGACACGCTCGCAGTTGATGGCGTACCAGATGGGAATTCTGACGTCATTTCTGCCGGCGTTCATGCTTTCCGGTTTCATTTATTCGATCGAGAACATGCCGCGAGTGATTCAGGTGATCAGCGTGATCGTGCCGGCGCGCTACTTCGTGACAATTTTGAAAGGCATCTATCTCAAAGGCGTGGGCGTGAGCGTGCTCTGGCCGCAGATTCTGTTTCTGATCGCATACACCACGCTGGTATTTTTCCTGGCAACGCGAAAACTGAAGCAGAAGATGGCGTAGAAAGCAGACTGCCCAATGTGGAATCGAATCCGTGAAATCATACGCAAGGAAATGCGCCAGGCCTTGCGCGATCCGCGCATGCGGATGACGCTGTTCATGCCGCCGCTGATCCAGCTTCTGATTTTTGGCTACGCGGTGAATCTGGATGTCGAGAACAGCCGCATCGCCTGGATGGATCAGGACCGCACGCCCGCCAGCCGCGAATTGCTGGCCGCGTTCCAGGGCTCCCGGCGTTTCGAAGTGGTGGCGGCGCCGGAAACCGAGGATCAGATACAGCAACTTCTGGACAGCAGCAAAGTGCAAGCCGTGATCCGCGTGCTGCCCGGCTTCGCGCGCGACCTGGAACGTTCACGCGGCGCTTCGGTTCAAATCCTGGTGGACGGCACCAATTCCAATACGGCTTCGCTGATATCGAGCTATGCGTCGCAGGTGATTGCTTCTTACTCCGGCCGCGTTTCGCTGCAGCAGCAGAACGTGCGCTTGCTGAGCAGGGACGCCTCGGCGGCGGTCAATACCAGACTTCCGGCGATCACCGCGCGCACTCGCGTGATGTTCAATCCCGACCTGCGCAGCCGCAACTATTTCGTGCCCGGCGTGATCGTCAACATCCTCATGATGGTGACGCTGATGCTGACGGCGCTGGCGATCGTGCGCGAAAAAGAGCTCGGCACCATGGAGCAGCTGATGGTGACGCCGATCCGGCCCATCGAGCTGATGATCGGCAAGCTGGCGCCGTTCGCGCTGGTGGGCATTGTGGATTTGGTGCTGGTGACAACAGCCGCATTGCTGCTTTTCCGCGTGCCGTTTCGCGGAAGCGCGGCGCTGCTGCTGGGCTGCTCGCTGCTGTATCTTTGTACCAGCCTGGGCAGCGGGTTGTTTCTGTCCACGATTTCCCAAACCCAGCAGCAGGCCATGATGGCGTCGTTCTTTTTCACGATGCCGGCGTTCATGCTCAGCGGCTTTACGTTTCCGATCCGCAACATGCCGGTGGCGGTGCAGTATCTGACGTATCTCAATCCGCTGCGCTACTTCATGGAAATTGTGCGCGGCATTTTTCTCAAAGGCACGGGCGTTGAAACGCTGTGGCCGCAAATGATCGCGCTTACCGTGTTCGGAGTTTCGGTGCTGGGGCTGAGCGCCGCGCGCTTCCACAAGCGGCTGGATTGATCCAAAACCGCTCCCTTTGGTCACGGCTCCGTAAGTATTCGCCGATTTAAGGAGCCGCGACCAAAGGGAGTGGTTTCCGCGAGCCTTCTACACATCCGATGTCAAATGTAGAAACTACTCGCGTGTTGCAGCGCCTGGTGGAGGGCGTAGCCGGACTCCATTCCCGATGTGAAACCCCATCTGGCTTTGATGAAGTCGGTTATCGGACCCTCGGTCATTCGACGTAAACGCAGCCCGGAATATCCAAACACAAATCCAGATTTGAAGAGACTGCTGGCTGAGCACGTTGGCTAACGAATATGCCATTAGGTCTCCATTCTGCCGCGACAGATACTCTGTCCACAATAATAGGAGCCCTCATTCGCGCCAGATTGGCCGCGTCAGGCATGTCGGCCCGCCTGCGCCTTTGCGGCAAATTTCTTCACCCGCAAACTCCGCAACTTCCGCGCCGGCTTCCCGCAGGCGTTTCCGAGTCACCGGGTTGCCGGCAATCATGATGCATTTGCGCGGCGCCACAGCCAGAACGTTGCACGCCATGCTGTCGTACTCTTCATCCGGAACTTCCACCAAACGAATACCGCGCTCGAGCAGCCATTGGCGGAACGGCACGGGCAGAAGGCGCGAGTAGACCAGCGCCAGATCGCGATCGATCGGGCTCAGCATGGACATCAGATGCAGCACGTCGGCGGGACCGCTCCAGTGAATCAGCGGGACCGCGATCAACTCATCCACCAGATCACGGGTAAGCTCGCGAAGCTGGCGAATGCCTTCGGCGTTGGTGCGATAACCCTGGCCGACGGCGAGGGTGCGCTCATCGATCCAAACCACGTCGCCGCCTTCAAGCGTGCCGGGATCCGTAATTTTTCCGAGCACGGGCACGCCTGCCAGATCGAGATATGCCGCTGCAGCAGCCGGCTCGTTGCGCCGCTGGGGTTTGCCCATGTTGCAGAGAATCGCCCCGCGCGCGGTCACGATTACCGGATCGTGCGCGTAGATGGAATCGAGACCGGTGTCGGCGCGAGTGGGCAGGTATTCAATCTGCGGAATGGTCTTGAACAGCAGCGACACGAAATATTCATATTCGCGGACTGCCTCTTCGTAATCCGGGCAATCCAGGTAATTGAGATCCTTCCACTGCGCGGCCAGATTCCCCGGACCGATGAACGCGTCCTTGGGATGCTTGACCAGCATCCGGCGCACGGGTGAAATCATGGACTGGCACCCGTAGCTCATGGCTTTTTGCGGCTCCAATAATAGTATGCTGGCAGACCCAGCAGAATGATTCCTACACCGATCGCGGAATCCCGAAAATCGTTAATGATCGTGCTCACCACCAGCCAAATTGCGAAAAGAATAAAAATTACCGGCGCCGCAGGATAGCCCCATGCGCGGTAGGGACGCGGCATGTCGGGAGCTGTTTTTCTAAGGACGAGCACCGCGCCGCAGGACATCGCGTAGTAGATCCAGCCGGCGAAAACGGCATACGTGAAAAGCTGATTGAACGTGCCAGTGAAGACCAGTATCGACGACCAGACTCCCTGGGTGATGAGCGATCCCGCCGGTGTGTGGAAGCGCGGATGAACTTTGCCCATCCACGGAAACATCAGGCCTTCCTTGGCCATGGCGTAATAAATCCGCGCTCCGGCAAGGATGAAGCCGTTGTTTGCTCCCAGCGCCGACACCAGCACTGCTGCGGCGATCAACGTGGCGCCGTAGCGGCCCAGCAGCACTGTGGCCGTGTCGGCCGCGACTAACGTCGACTGGCTCATCTTTCCCACGGACAAAACGTAAATGTAGGCGGCGTTGATCAGCACGTACATGAACACCGCCGCGAGTGTGCCGAACACCAGCGCCAGCGGCAGATTTCGCTGCGGATTTTTCACTTCGCTCGCAACGTAGGTAATCTCGATCCAGCCGTCATACGCCCACAACACGGCGATCATGGAAAGCGCCAGCGGACCGCCGAGTCCGGTAAGCGGGACGGTAGGCAGCACCGGCGAGAAATTGGCGAACGATCCGCCGTGCAGCACGAAGCCGGCCGCGCCCAATCCGACGATCACGGCGATCTTTAACGACGTGAGAATGTTTTGCGTCCGCGCGCCGTGGCGCAGGCCGAGGCAATTGATCGTCGTGAGCAAGGCGATGGATGCGATCCCGGTCAAGCGGGTGGCCAGCGTGCCCATCGGAATAAAATGCCCCACGTAAATGCCGAAGCCCACCGCCACCGTAGCGATGGAGGCCGTATTGATCAGGGCAAACGTGGTCCAGCCATATAGAAATCCCCAGATAGGACCATAGGCTTTGCTCAGATAGACATATTGGCCGCCGGCGTCGGGCATGGCCGTGCCCAGCTCCGCAATCGAAATCGCGCCGAGCATCGTCACGAAGCCGCCGAACACCCACACGCCCAGGGCCAGCGACGAGGATTGCAAGTACATCGCAATCGTTGCCGGAACGATGAATATGCCGGTGCCGATGATAGTCCCGAGGTTGATCATCATCGAGTCGAAGAGGCCGAGATCCCGGATCAGCTCGGGTTTGGCGCCAGGCATGAACAGCAATCGTACATAATAATTGCTATGGAACAAAACTCTGGAACGCGGCGCGACTTCGTCAAGGCCGGATCTGCCGCGACACTGGCCGCGGGATTTCCCGCCATTCTTTCGAGCGCGCCTGTCGCCAATGCCTTGCGCGTGGGACTTGTGGGTTGCGGGGGACGCGGCACCGGCGCCGCCGCGCAGGCGCTCAGAGCCGACGATTACGCCGAGCTGACGGCGGTCGGCGACGTTTACCAGGAGCGCATCGATACTTGCCTGGGCGAATTGAAAAAAGCCACGCCGGACAAGCTCAAGCTCGAAGCCGGCAAGCAATTCGTGGGCCTCGATGCTTATCAGAAGGTTATTGCCAGCGGCGTGGATGTGGTGCTGCTGGCCACCCCGCCCGGGTTCCGGCCAATGCATTTGCGCGCGGCCATCGAAGCCGGCAAGCACGTTTTTTGCGAGAAGCCCATCGCGGTCGATTCCTTCGGCGTGCGCGACGTGCTGGAAACGGCGAAGCTGGCCAGGCAGAAGAATGTTTCGCTGGTCGCCGGTTTCTGCTGGCGCTATAGCAATTACATCAAGGCCACGTTCCAGGAAATCATGAACGGCGCGATTGGCGATATTGCCGGCTACTATGCCACGTACTACACAAGCCCCGTGAAGCCGATGCCTCCGGCGAGCACGCGGCCTGCAGGAATGAGCGACGTCGAATGGCAAATCAAGAACTGGTACAACTTCACGTGGACCTGCGGCGACAGCCTGGTGGAACAAGCGGTGCACAGCGCCGACAAGATCGCCTGGGCGATGGGCGACCAGCCGCCCCTGAGCTGTGTCGGCGTCGGCGGGCGCTCGGTGCCGGCCGAAGGCGGGAACATCTTCGATCACTTCGAGATCAACTACCTCTACGCGAACGGCGCGCGCGCCTTTCTGGCCAGTCGCCAGATCGAGGGCTGCCACAACGAGAACTCCGACTACATCCTCGGCGCCGAAGGCGCGTGCACGCTCGGCCGCGGCCCCGTGCCGCGCATCGAGGGCAAGAACCCGTGGACCTTCAGCGGGAAGCAGTACAACATGTACCAGCGCGAGCACGACCTGCTGTTCGCATCGATCCGCAGAAACCAGCCCATGAACGACGGCCGGCGCATGACCACCAGCACGCTGCTGGCGATGATGGGCCGCATGGCCGCCTATACGGGCCAGCAGGTCACCTGGGACCAGGCCATGAACTCGCAGGAGAGGCTCGTCCCGGAAACGCTCGATTGGGCCGGCAGTCTGCCGGTCCAGCCGCGCGCCGAGCCGGGGATTACGAAATTTGCCTGAGCTTGCCGATGTGGGGCAGGTTGGCATGTGATGAAAACCTCGCAGGTATGCGTGGAGCGGCCTTTCAGGCTGCAACGACGGCTTTCG
>JACPNO010000003.1 GCA_016185465.1 Candidatus Solibacter usitatus | reverse complement strand
GCACTTCACTGCCCAGCGGGACCCCCGCTGGGCATTTTGCCGTCTCTGACACCGCGCGTCGGTGGTCAGCTCTCATCCTAAACACGAATTTTGCGCCGGAAAGTAGCTAGCTATGACCTCCTCCTCGCGCAACAGTTCTGAATACACTCGTATCACCGCCTCTACATGACCGGCAACCGCGAACTTGTTGGCAATCTCCGCCCTTCCGTTGTGGCTCACTTTCGCCCGGAGGGCGGGTGACGATAGCAGCCTCAAAATCGCGTGCGCCAGCGCCTCAGGTCTCCGTTCGTCCACTAACAAACCCGTTTCTTCGTTCCGGATAATCTCGCTCATGCCGCCGCTATTAACCGAAACGACTGGAAGTCCTATTGCGAGAGATTGAATCACTGCTAAGGACAGCGGCTCACGGTCCGAACACAGGACGAGGAGATTGGAATTCCGTTGGATGGCGTCAACATCCGTCCGAAAGCCAAGAAACTCCACGTGATCACCAAGGTCAAGGTCTCGAACCATCTGTTGCAGTCCATCAACATAGACTGGGTCAACGGGTTCGCCAATGATTGTAAACCGCGTGTTCGGATACTCGTGAAGGATGATCGGTGCTGCCGCGATCAGAAGGTCATGCCGTTTCGGAGGCCACAAGGCGGCGATCATCAGGACGCGACTGAGACTCCCGCGCGATTCTGCGCTAATAGGCTCTACGGGCCACTCGACACCATCATACACGACTCGAACAAGTCCTTCAGGCACACCTAGGCGGATCAAATGCCTCCGGACGGCATCTGACACCACCAGCACCCGATCGGCCTCCCGAATCACCTGAACAGCGTCAGGAGCGGCGAATGTCCTCACGTGGACAACGACCGGAATACCGGCGAGCCGCGCAGCGGCGATGGCCGAAGGGCAGTCAAAGTGGTTAAGGTGCAGGATATCAACGTTAGTGCGTTCAAACAGATCAAGAAACATCGAAATATTTGATGAAGTAGCAGTTGCAAACTCACTCTCGGGGATGATCACATCTGCGCAACACCGACGCAACCGTTGAGCAAGATGACCTTCCATGCCGACCACTGCTACTCGGTGATATCGTTCGCGGTCGAGGTGCTCGCATAGAATGCACAGCATCGCCTCGCCCCCGGAGAATGCTGATGGACCGGTCAAAAACAGAACAGTTTTCCGGCTTGACTCACCGCGTAACGACCGAAATGCACGAACCGTAGGCGCAGTAAACCTGCGCAGGCGCCGCTTTGCCACGTGGTGCTTCGCATGCTGCACAGCAATATAGTTGGACTGAAACCTAGACAGCAGAGAATCCGCGCCAACGGGATCGCCGGCGCTTAGTGCCTTGGCCAGCGCCGTTAGTCCGTAACCATCGCTCAACGAAGGCAACACCTCATAACGAGGCACGATCTCGCCTGTCGGAGGAACAAATCGAGCTAGAGGTGGAACGAACCCGTGCTCATGGAGAAACGCCGAACGAAACGGCTCATTTGCGAACAGTCGTTCCACGGCCGAAATGTCGTTGCACTCGCGCACAAAGGGCTTGAAAAGGTCCCCCTCCAGCAGCGCCAATAGACGCCTGGAGGCAACTTGTGGGTACACGGGCGGGAGCACCCTATTATCAGGAATTGTTAGCCAGTTGTCGCTACACTCGTGAGCGGCCAACAGCTGTCGAGCCAGCCGTGCGCTTGCCAGAAAACAATTCAACCCCAGCAAGGCGACACCATCCGAGTCGGGCGCCTCTGCCGACGATGATTGCTTGCAATAGTCTAGCGTGAGACTGAGCGCAGAACTCCTGTGGCCTGGAGCTGTCCACGTTGCCACTTGGCAGGGCCCCGCGAGAGTACTTACTTCCGCTGCCTCCGCATCGCTGCTGCAGATGACAATGCTGGTTTGATCAGGCACGACTTCGGATATCCACTCGAGGGCGTGGAGCATTATCGGCTTTCCTGCGGCCATTTTGGCATGAGTATTTGGGCTCACGGAATGAAGGTGCCGTGTTAGGACTAGAACAGGCTGCAGCACGACGATTCAACTCCCTTGTGCGAGTAACGCCCCTCGATCGGCGTGGATAATTCAAGCAGTCAAAGAACACCTATTGCACTTCCATCCTACACCATGAGAATACGAAAAGGTTGCCTAAGTATTGCGAGATTCTCATTTGATCTATTGTTTCACTATATTTCACTATTAAAGCGAGCAACAGATTAGTTAGCTACTGGGGTACGATTAGCCTGATCGATAAAGATAATGTCTGCGACGATCTTCTTCGGCTCGAGCCGCAATCCTAGTTGCTGTTCCATAGCAGCAAGAATTGCCTCGCTTTCACTCGCGGCCGCACGGGCGTTCGCTATCGAGGTCACATCGAAGGAGAGGTCGTACTTACCCGCCAGATCGGTCCGGTCGATCACCGGAGCTCTCATTAGGCTTGACAAAAGCAGTGTAACATCCGACATTGAAGCGCTATACAGCTTTAGGACGGTCCCTTCGACTTCTCGGGACATTTCGCCGCTGGCCTTCGCTTGTGAGATTCTCGGGCCTCTCTTTCCTACGGTGAGGGCCAGGAGCTGAACCGCCTTGGATTCGTGGTGGAATTGTAGGCCAAATCGTCTGACGAGCAGGTTTCTGAGCATGATCCTCAGTTGATCGTCGGAGACATTTGGTGACGCCTTAGCCCAGATTTCGTATCGGTCGGAAGAAAGCCAAGACGGGCCAGAGACCTGGAACGGCTGTACGTTGAATGCCCATTGAATGCAAGTGCTAAGAGTCACGTTGTGCATGATCAACTCGCCGGGATGCCTCGTGATCCGTTCGGAGGAGTCGGCACCGGGACTATCGGGCGAAGCGCGCTTCGCAGATTCAACATCAAAATCCTGTGTGATGGCTGGGGAGTACAATGAGAATAGCAGTCCCAGGACGTAAGTCGCGCGCCTCATAAGCAAAATCCTTCCTTTGCAGACCCGAACATCGGCAGGCTCTACTCTCTGCCAGTCTCTATGATTGTTGGTGCCTACCTGCGATGACGATGACACATAGAACATTCGTCTTCGAAAGGCAGGAAGAGCCATTCTGAGCGTTGTCAACGTACTCATTCCGCCTCCCTAGACGCGCTCACGGCGACTAAACTCCGAGCATCCTATCAGCGTGATCACGAGCCCTCCGGCACCACCAGCGACAATCCCCAAGGCAGCGTGAACTCGTCCGTAAGCGACTACATCGACGGGAAATAACCAGGGAAACCACGGACCGACACGGTCGTCGCGAACAAGCATAAGACCGACGGCCATTCCAAATATGCCGATGCTCACAGGCGCAGTAAAGGAACGGTATCTCATGCTTAGCCACATCTGAAACGAACAGACAAGCAGACAAGCAACATACATAGCAGCCGTCTGGCTTACAAACTGGGCAACAGCACCGCCCGCAAGCTGTTCATATTGTCGCAGCCCGGCGATCACCAAACCGGCAACAAAGGAAAATCCGACCAGCAACAGGAAACTTGCCCCGACGAGTGCGTATAGCACCAGAGTCTTTACCAAGAAGATATGCCACCCCGCATTCGGCAGAGCGCCAATCGCCTTCCAGGTGTCATTGCCATGCTCCAATGCCGTCAGGCTCGCCGCCTGAATTGCGATTAATGCTGGGAGTGCGATCAGCGCCCAAAACATCTCGACTTGATTGTGCCAAACCGGCCAGAATGCGATGTCCATATGGCGCTGGTTGAGGAATACAAAGAACTGGACTGCGACGGTGGCGAGCGGACCGACCACTGCAAGCCTCAACGGCAGGCTTCTCCGCAGTTTGATCCTCTCGGCGCGAAGTAGATTAACCATCTCAGACCGGATCGCCCTTCGTCAACCGAAGGAAGACATCCTCCAGACTCTCCTGGACATCGGGAATCAAGGCATTCAATACGACTCCGCGCGACGCCAACAACTGGCTGATTTCGGAAGGAGACCACACCTCAGTGTTGACCGCAAGTTTCTCTCCTGCCACCGAAACTTCGCAACCTACACTTCGCAGTACGTATACGGCCAATTCGCGCGGACTGGCTTCGATGAGACAAACAGATACGGTGCGGGTCAATCCGTTCATGGAGCCAGCGTAAACCAATCGGCCTCGTGATATGAGTGCCACATCGGTAGCCATGCGGGAGACCTCGTCTAATAAATGGCTCGATAGGAAGACGGTCTTGCCTCGGCGGCTTAAGCCTAGAACCATGTCTCTGAATTCGGCGATTCCTATCGGATCCAAACCGTTCATTGGCTCGTCAAGAATAACGAGATCAGGTTGCGGAACCAACGCTAGTGCAACGCCAAGCCGCTGTTTCATTCCCTGCGAGTACTCCCTGACGCGCATCTTGCCAGCGTGGGCAAGCCCAACGGTATCCAGCAAGCAGGCGGGATCGCTCGCGCTCACTCGGTAATAATGGGCAAACACTGAAACGTTTTCGGCCCCCGAGAGGTGGGGATAAAGACTTGGAGGATCGATCAGTGATCCGACCCGGCGGAGAACAGAACGGTCGCGAGTAACGTCGTGATTGAGAACTCGAACCTCTCCGTGACGGGCTCGCTTCAAGCCGAGAATGGTCCGGATGGTGCTCGTCTTCCCTGCGCCGTTCGGGCCGACGAAACCATATACGCGGCCACATGGCACCTTAAGAGAGAACTCGGAGATGACAACACGCGCACCATACGCGATCGTTACGTCCGACAATTCAATCGCGCTGTCAGCCAATCCAGGAGCCTCCGGGTTCCGTCTGAAGCACTTCGTAATGCGCTCCATTATAGCGGATGCGCGTTGATGGTAGTTCTGCCCGCCTAAGGGGGCCTCGGTTACGCTCAATGTTTCTCTGAGTCCGCCGCACTCGGGGGTTAGTTGGCGCTACGTTCACGGCTGCTGTTGTACTCTTCGTCCTGCTTTGCCCATCCTGCAGAACATTCAGGGCAATCTTTGGGATCTTTGCCCACTGAATCCAGGTACGCCTTGTATATGCTAGATGGCGGAGCTTCGATGTATGACGAATAGCCGCTGAGGACCGAATCTGACGGCTCGACGCCGAGTGCTCGCACGTTTAGACCCTTTGTAAGCATTTGAAAGCTGCCGTCAGCCATCTTTCTTTCGTGCTGATACTGTACCATCGCACACCCAAGAGACGGCGCAAACCACGTTGTCGCGCGAAGGGAATCACCACTAGGTCCAGATGAGATCGACCGGACGGCAAAGGTCGTGACTCCGTTGATCTGTTCTGGGCCGCTGACCTGTTCCGAGGAGCGCCCCGAACTACAATTCGCAGGAGGCTTCGACATCATTTCCGAGTTCCGTTTGGCAACGTGCTCCGTGTCTCGGCGAGCAGTGGACTTCATGCGCATGAAATCCACGATTCTGACGTAACGTCCATCCGGATATTCGATACGTCTGCTATATTTTTCCAGACCTACTTTCGCGGTGCTCTGGGTGAGCACGAGAACGCCTTCATGGCTTCTGGCGTATACGGTCTTCGCGAAGGGTTGTCCTGCCATTGTGTTACCCTCAAAAGCGTATGACCAGATCTCAACGATATATGGTGATACGGTCAGGTGAGACTTGGTCGACCGAAAAGCAGCAATGCGGTCAGTAGCGGCGAAGGCAATCAAGCCTATCATGGCAAGGCTTGTAATCCAAGCGAGCCGCTGGACCGGGATTTGTTTCACGTTACTCCAGCTCATCTCGATATCCTCCATTTAGAAACAGGAACTGCAACTCGCAAACGTGCAACCGAAGACGTTGCAGTTGTACGCCAAGCCGTATGTGCCGCCGCCCGTATGGCAACCGATCTCAACGCAAGTCCAGCAACAGCTACCCATAGGCCGACACCAATCCTGATAATCTCCCCAAGCTTGGCAGCAGTCCGCAGCGATCGCGGCACCACTACCGATCAACACAGCGAGTGCCAATTCAGCGCCTCGTCGAGGGATTCGCATCATAGGGTCCTCCTGGCACGACGTTAGTCCCAAAATATCTATGTGTAAATCGGGAAAGCGCCCTAAGGGAGGGACCGCAAGTCGGTCTAAGACGGTCGAAGTATGGCCGCGGTGGGCCGGTCCTCGCGACGCGCCAGCTCGCGATAGATGTGAACGGCGGCGTTCAACTGTTTGATCTCTTCGCGGAGGATCGCCCGCTCGGCGCACAACTGCCGGATCAGGCTGGTCGTGCGGTCGGCAGGAAATCGGCGGCAAGTAGCGGTGCGGTGCGTTCGGGCTCGCATACGGAGTAATTTGCCTGAAGTTCCGGGTTTTCGCGATGGAGAAGCCGTAAAGGTTTTGTAAAATCGGGCCATATGCACCGCCGCGACTTGCTCCGCGCGATGGCAGCCGCCCCGTTCGCGATGGCCGCCTCCGCCCAGACCCGCTACCAGCCGACTTGGGAATCCATCGACCGGCGCCCGTCCCCGCAGTGGTATACCGACGCCAAATTCGGCGTCTTCATCCATTGGGGCGTCTACTCCGTGCCGGCGTTCGCCGCCGTCAACGTCAAAGGTGAGACCGGGTACGCCGAGTGGTATTGGAACTCACTCGTCAAGAACAAGCGGAACGGCAAGGGTCCGACGCTGGAGTTTCACAATCGCGTCTACGGCCCCGATTTCGAGTACTTCAACTTCGCCCCGATGTTCCGCTGCGAGGCGTATGCCCCCGACCACTGGGCGGACGTCTTCGACCGCGCCGGCGCGAAGTACGTCGCGCTGACCTCCAAGCACCACGAGGGCTACACGCTCTGGAAAAGCGCTGAGGCAAACCGGACGTGGAACCGGCCGTGGAACGCCGTCGATATCGGGCCCAAGCGCGACATCCTGCTCGACCTGATGACGGCCGGCCGCAAGCGCGGGCTGCACATGGGCATCTATTATTCGCTCTACGAGTGGTACAACCCGCTGTGGCTGTCGGATAAGAAGCGCTACGTCGCCGAGCACATGATGCCGCAGTTCCAGGACGTGGTGACGCACGCCCAACCGGAGATCATCTTCTCCGACGGCGAGTGGGACCTCCCCAGCGCCGACTGGCGCTCCACCGAGTTGCTCGCCTGGCTCCTCAACGAATCGCCCGTGAAAGATAACGTAGTCATCAACGACCGTTGGGGCAAAGACAGCCGCCACAAACACGGCGGCTACTACACCACCGAGTACACCTCGGGCATGGACGCGGCCTCGCACCCGTGGGAGGAGAGCCGCGGCATGGGCTTCTCCTACGGGTACAACCGCATGGAGACCGCCAAGGACTATCGCACCGGCCGCGAGCTGCTCATGATGCTCATCGACATCGTGAGCCGCGGCGGCAACCTGCTGCTCGACATCGGCCCGACCGCCGACGGCCGCATCCCGGTGGAGATGGAGGAGCGCCTGCTCCAGATGGGCGAGTGGCTGAAGCCCAACGGCGAGGCGATCTACGACACGAAGCAGTGGCGCCATCCGCGGCAGTGGAGCCCGGGGCAGATCCCCAAGTTCGAACAGAAGGAGTTCATGGCCGAGTACAAGATCGGCAACATGGTGGACACTCCGCCCGCCGGGTACGCCCGCGTCGACGCCTTCCTGACGCAGAAGCCCGGCGCGCTGTACGCGATCGTGCCGCGGCGGCCGCTGAAGGAAGTCACGATCGACGACGTCGAGGCGCCGGGCGGCGTGCAGGTGACGCTGCTCGACGGCGGTCAGCCGTTCCAATCGAAGATGGAGGGCAAGAGGCTGCGGATCGCCGTCCCCGACGCCGTCGCCGCGGCCCTTCCGCACCGGCAGGCGTATACGTTCAAGATCGCGGGGGCAAAATGAAACGGCTGCGGCCTTGGCGCACGGCCGGGTTCCCGATCGTGCTCCTGCTCGCTGTAATAGCGGACGCCCAGACGCCAGTCAGGAACTTCCTCCAAGCGGAGGCGGAGCGGATCGATCTGCTTGCGCCTCTCGAACTCGGCAACTATGGCTGGGTCCCGAAGCGGGATGTCTTCGGCCGGGATCGCACCTTCCTGGAGAGCCTTGCCGCTTCCAGCTATTCCACGTCCGATCTGCTCCCCCTGCTCTCGGATCCGTCGCCGCGCATTCGAGTCCTTGCCCTCGAGCTGCTGTTCCGCAAGGAGGATCCCCGGCTGCTGCCGGTCATGTATCGGCTCACCAGCGATACGGAGCGGACCTTCGATCGCGTCGAGTATTTCAACCTGAGAGCAAACGGTCCTCCCGATAAGCGCAGGGCAGCGCAAACGGTGGCCGATTTCGCCAAAGCTATCGCCGCTTTCTACGGGGTCAGCGGCGAGTTCGACCGGTTCTGGGCGGCTCGCAAAGACCGGCGATACTGGTTCACACTGCTGCAGTCGAGACTCGCGCGCGTTACTGGCGGGCTGCCCACTCTCAATCCTGACGTCAAGCCAAGACTCGCGCCCTTCCGGGCACTGCTCGACGGCTTTCCGGCCCTCGACCGCAATCTCTACCTGATTTGGCTGCAGTGCACGTTTGCAGAGCCTGCGCTCGCGAGGGACGCGGAGTTCTCTGCTGCGGTGCGGAGCCTTGGGAGGGAGAATGTGCTGGCGATTGCCGAAGGGAATCCGCCGGGCGGCGATCCCGACCTCCAGCCGGCCAGGAACCCGGGGTTCTACCGACTCGTCGCGGCTATGACGCTGGATCACTCCGACGGCGTCCTACAGCGCCCCGATGCGGCCCGTCTCGCGGCCGTCGTCCAGAAGGAGCGTGACCGGCTGAAATCGAATCCGATACCCGAGACGTTCATCGGTCCCAGCTACACGATTGCCCAAGCGCGGCTCCTCCCGGAGAGAGCCTCGGAAATCCTCCATGCCGAGCTGCGCGCCCATACCGGGGAGTATGCCGGCGACGTCCGCGGCGTGCTTGCCGCCGGACTCGCGCAGATCCGCGGCGATGCCGAGTTATCGTTCCTCCGCGAGTTTTTCTATAGCGACCCGCCGGTTCCTGGATTCGGGTTGCTGGCTCAGCGCACTCTCGTCGGGCGCTTGAAAAGAGGCGACCAGCCGCTGCTGGAACAGATTCTCTCGGACGAGAGAGCAAAGTCGCTCAGCCCGGGACAGATGGCCCACATCTATGAGCGCTTTCCGGCCCTCCGCCGAAAGCTGTTGCTCGATTGGTTCTTCGCGCAAAAACAAGACCCGAGACAGATGGGCAACAGCATCGAATATTTCCTGACGATCATGAGCCTCAGGAATCAGGACGAGGCGCTGCGCCAGGCGATTCTCGAAGACCCGCGCTTCCCGGAGTCGCCCTTTCGCGCGCTCGTCGGATCGCGCGGCAGAAGATAGCCTGGCTCGATCCCTACGGCAGCTCTTTGATCCGGATGTTCCTAAACTCCACGTGACTGCGATGCCCCAGGAATCCGATGTGGCCGGACTTCCGCGCCAGGCCGGGGTGCCGCTTCAGGATCGCCTCGTCTTTCACACTGTCGAGATCGGCGTCCACCGTCGTCTGGCCGTTCAGCTTGATGGTGACGCGCCGGCCGTTGGCCGTGATCTCGTACGAGTTCCACTCGCCCGCCGGCTTGAGCGCGCCGAGCTTCGCCGGAAAGACATCGTAGATCGACCCGGTGTGCTGCGTGGGCTTGATGTCCTTGTACTGCGGCGCCGGGTCGTCCAAAACCTGGATCTCCATGCCGACGTAGGCGGCGTCGCCTTCGAGCGGAGCGCGCAGGCCGACGCCGTTATTGCCCCCCACGCTAAGTTTGAAATCGAGCCGCAGGACGAAGTTGGCGTATTCCTTCTCGGTGAAGAGATTGCCGCCGCCGGTGGGCGGGCACACGATCCGATCGCCCTCGATGACGTATCCGGGGCCGTTGGCGCGCACCAGCTTCCAACCGTCGAGGTTCTTGCCGTTGAACAGCGGCGTGAAGCCGGGGTCGACCTGCGCCGCCCCAAATGAGGCGGTCGCCGCGAAAAGGCAAAGGAACAGTTTCATGGTTCTCAAATTCTACCAGCGGTTTGGCCGCCGCCGTGCAACATCGTCCATGTCATGCCGGAGAAAAAGACGATCGAAAAAGCACGGAAGGACGCTCGTGAAGGAAAGTCGCCGAGCACCCAGGCCGGCGAATTCGTCCACGAGGAAATCGAACACATCCGCGAGGGCAAGCACGGAGCGCGGTCGGCCAGGCAGGCAATCGCCATTGGACTCTCGAAGGCCCGCCGCGCGGGGGTGAAACTGCCGCCGCCCAGGCCGGGGAAGACTTCCGAGGCCACGCGGGAGCAAGCAAAGCGAGACTTGGCCAAGGGCGCCAGGAAGCAGAAGCCGTCACCCAAGCGGTCGGCGGCGTCGAAAAGGAGGCTGAAGAAGGAGGGATCGGCGGCGGCATCCACGCTCGCGCTGTCGAGGCACGCGCGGGCGGCAGCCAGAAACCGGACATAGTGTCCGGGTTTTCAGCCACGACAAGCTAATAAAATCAATTACTTACGCGACAAAACCGGACAACGTGTCCGGCTATTCCAGAATCCCCGCAGTCCGCAGCGCCTCCGGAACGTCGTTCGGATGGCAAATTTGCAGCACTTCGAATCCGGCCGCCCGGCCCGACGCGACACCCGCCGCGGAGTCTTCCAGCACCACCGCGCGGGTCACCCCGAGGCGGCTGGCCGCCAGCAGGTACGGCTCGGGATCGGGTTTGTGCTTTTTCACATCCCCGCCGCCGACCACGGTGTCGAAGTACGTCAGCAGCCCGGCCCGGTCCATCAGGGGCTCGATCTCGTCGCGCCCACTGGAACTCACCACCGCCAGCCGGTACGACCCCTTCAGGCTTTCGAGCATCGCCGCCAGCGTCCGCGGGAACGGCGGCGCCTCGATCATCCGCGCGCGGAAGAGCGCCTTCTTGCCCGGATACTCGGCCCACAGGTCGCGCCAGTCGCGCTCGCCGGCCATCATGCGGAGCATGTCGCGATCGTCGATTCCGATACACCGATCGCGGTAGAATTCCCAATCGAGGGTGACTCCGAGCGGCAGCAGGACCTCCCGCCAGCAGGCCCAGTGGACGGGCTCGCTATCGATGAGGACACCGTCGAAGTCGAAGAAAATGGCTTCCAGACCTGTCATGTGGGGGAATTTCTCAGCGTATCACGGGAAACGGTTGTGGTAAGACTTTAAGAGTAACCATGGCAACACCTGAAGAACTCCAAGCAGAAATTGAACGGCTCCGCGCCGAAAACGAAGCGCTGAAGAAGCCGGCTCGCGGCCAGATGTCGCTGAAGGTGAGCGAGAAGGGCGCGCTCTCGGTTTACGGTCTCGGCCGTTTCCCCGTGACCCTGTACCGGGAGCAGTGGGAGAAGCTACTGAACATGGGCGAAGACATCCGCTCGTTCATCCAGACACACGACACCCAATTGAAGAAGAAGGAGTAGCGCTCAGCGCTTGGAAGAGCCCTTCCAGCACGACCTGATCCGCGGCACGCTGCACCGCCCGGACCGGGAAAGCGGCGACGTGATCGTCCTGACGCACGGGGCAGGGTCGGACTCCGGCTCCGCCCTGTTGGTCGGGCTTGCCCGCGCGTTCGCCGGGCAGGGTCATCTTGTCCTCCGCTACGACCTGCCCTTCCGCATCGAAGGCAAACAGCCCAATCCCAGGAACGCGGTCCGCGACCGCGAAGGCGTCCACGCCGCCCTCGAAGCAGTCCGCAAGCAGGCGAGGGGCCGCGTGATCGCCGCCGGCCACTCCTACGGCGGACGGCAGAGCGCCATGCTCGCGGCCGAGCGTCCGGGCGCGGCCGATGGTCTGCTCCTGCTCTCCTACCCGCTCCATCCGCCGGACAAGCCGCAGCAGAAACGCACCGACTATTTCCCCAACCTCCGCACGCCCGCGTTGTTCGTGCACGGGACGAAAGACCCGTTCGGATCGATCGAAGAGCTGCGCGAGGCGATCGCCCTGATTCCCGCCCGGACGGACGTCCTGCCGGTCGAAGGAGCGGCGCATGACCTCAAGCGCGCGGTGGGGCTGGCGGGGGAGATGCTGACCCGGTTGTTTGCCGCCTTGTAGAGCAAGCCTCCGGGCTTGCCATGCTGGCAGTCATGCCGGCATACGTCCACCCAGGGGTCTGCCGCCACGCACTAAAAGACCGAAGCCGACTTTGATCCCTCTTGCGCCATTCGCGAACAGCAATTGGACCCTGTGCCGCCTTTCGCCGCGGACGTAGTCGTCAAGGCCGCGAAGAAACCGCCAGCGCTCCCCGGCGAGAACGCCGGCATGGCAAGCCGGAGGCTTGCTCCACTTGCTATCCTGAAACCTAACCAAAAGCCCAAGGGAATCCGATGGCCGACTACCGCTATACGACTCCCCACGGGATCGAAGTCACCCGCACCGCCTCCAAAGCGAACTTCCGCAAGGGGCTGGCGCATCTGTTGCGGGATCTCGACCGGCGCCGTGGGATTTATCTCTCCTCGGGATACGAGTATCCCGGGCGGTACTCGCGCTGGGATATCGCCTCCACCTGTCCGCCGCTCGAAATCGTCTCGTACGACCGCCGGGTGGAGTTCCGCCCGCTCAACGAGCGCGGCCGGCGGATCGCGGAGATCCTGCGGCCGGTCATCGCCTCGCATCCGCATTGGGAGGAGTTCGGCGACGAAACGGGAATGCTGGCCGGCCGGCTCAAGCCGCTCCCGGCGCTCTTTTCGGAAGAGGAGCGGAGCAAGCAGCCATCGGTCTTCTCCATCCTGCGCCTGCTGATCGAGGAGTTCCGCGGCGAGGAGAACTCGCGCCTCGGCCTGGTCGGAGCTTTCGGGTACGACCTGCTCTTCCAGTTCGAGCCGATCGAAAAGAAGCTGCCGCGCCACGGGCACAAGGACCTGCACCTGTTCCTCTGCGACGACATCTGGTTCATGGACCGCAAGAAGGAGCAGGTGGAGCGCTACCGCTACGACTTCACCCGCGGCGAGGTCTCGACCGCCGGCCTCGATCGCGAGAATCCCGCCGTTGCCCCTCCCAGGAAGCGCGAGCGCGGCCCGATCGTCTCCGACCACACGCGTGAACAATACATGGCGAACGTCGAGACGGTGCGGGAAGGCATGCGCCGCGGCGACTACTACGAGGTCGTGCTGCGCCAGACCTTCCGCACGCCGTATTCGGGCAAGGCCTCGGAGCTGTTCGGGCGCGTCCAGCGCGCCAGTCCGAGCCCGTACGAATTCCTGCTCCAGTTCGGCGAGGAGCAGCTCGTCGGCGCGTCGCCCGAGATGTTCGTGCGGGTGGAGGGCCAGCGCGTCGAGACCTGTCCGATCTCGGGGACCGCGCAGCGCACGGGCGATCCGCTGCGCGACGCCGACAACATCAAGGAGCTGCTGAAGTCGGCCAAGGAAGAGTCCGAGCTGACCATGTGCACCGACGTGGACCGCAACGACAAATCGCGCGTCTGCGAGCCGGGCACGGTGAAGGTGATCGGGCGGCGGCTGATCGAGTCGTACGCCGGCGTGTTCCACACGGTGGACCACGTGGAGGGCTTCCTCGAGGAGGGCTTCGATTCGCTCGACGCCTTCCTCAGCCACATGTGGGCGGTGACCGTGATCGGCGCGCCGAAGAAGGCCGCGGCGCAGACCGTCGAGGCGCTGGAGAAGGACGCGCGCGGCTGGTACGGCGGCGCCGTCGGCATGATCTCGCTGAACGGCGACATCAACACGGGCATCCTGATCCGCACGACGTACCTGCGCGACGGCATGGCGTCGTACCCGGTGGGGGCGACGCTGCTCTACGATTCCGTCCCCGCGATGGAGGAGCAGGAGACGCGGCTGAAGGCGACCGGCTTCTTCCGCATTCTCGGCGCGGCGGCGGCGCCGTCCGCCCCGGCGGCGGAGCGCGACACCGGCGGCAGCGGCGCGAAGCTCCTGCTGGTGGACAACGACGACTGCTTCATCCATACGCTGGCGAACTATGCGCGGCAGACGGGAGCTGAGGTGGTGACGTACCGGGCAGGCTTCCCGCCCGAGCTGATCGAGCAGGTGGCGCCGACGCTGATCCTGATCTCGCCCGGCCCCGGCCGGCCGGTCGATTTCGGCGTCCCCGACGTGGTGAAGACGGCTGTGCGGCTGGGCGTCCCGGTGTTCGGCGTCTGCCTCGGACTGCAAGGCATCGTGGAGGCGTTCGGCGGGGAGTTGGGCGTGCTCGAATACCCGATGCACGGCAAGCCGTCCACCGTCCGGCACCGCGGGATCGGCATCTTCGAAGGGCTGCCCGAGACATTTCAGGTGGGCCGGTATCACTCGCTGTTCGCGCGCCGCGAGACCTTCCCGGCGTGCCTGGAAGTGACCGCCGAGACCGAGGACGGCGTGATCATGGGAGTGCGCCATCGCGAGCTGCCGATCGAGGCGGTGCAGTTCCACCCCGAGTCGATCCTGACCGCCGAGGGCGATCACGGGTTGAAGCTGATGCAGAATGCGGTGCGGCTGGGGAAAGCTGTCGCGAAGTAAAAAGCCACCGCTCCCTCACGGTCGCGGCTCGGTCAAGACAGCACGAACACCATCGGAGCCGCGACCTTCATGGTAGGTATTTGTCAAGAGGGGATAGGAGATCCCCGTGACTTCCGACGCGGAAGCCGCTGAGGACGGGGGAGCAGCTCGGATCAGGTTTTAATCTGCAGGGCGATC
>JACPNO010000089.1 GCA_016185465.1 Candidatus Solibacter usitatus | reverse complement strand
GTCAAGACAGAGATCGGGGACGGATCTGTAAACCGGGCCGTTGAGCAGCGATGGGATCAGCAACTGCCTCTCCCGTACTCAGGAACCGGGTACGCGGGGAACGTGTATCCGCCGTCCAATCCGCGCGCCACGCAAACGATCACGACCCTGAAGGGAGCTGGTGCGGCGTGTCCTTTCGGTGAGCCTGCGTTGAGAAGGCGGGCTGCCCTATTTCTGGGAGGAATCGCCCAGGATTCGGCGTACGGAGGTGCGCCCGATCCGGAGCCGGCGGGCGATCTCCGCTTTGGCGACGCCAGCGCGATGTAGTCTCCGGATCTCGGCCGCGTGCGCGGCGGCCGTTGCGGGCCGGCCCAGACGTTGGCCGTTCTGCCGGGCGTGAGCCAAGCCAGCTCGAGTTCGCTCACCCAGGATCTCCCGTTCGAACTCGGCGAAGACCGCCAGCAGGCCGGCCATCGCGCGACCAACGGGCGTGGTCAGGTCCAGAGCCTCCGTCAGAGACACGAAGCCGACACCGAGGTGTTCCAGTTCCTGGAGTGTCGCGAGTAGATCCGTTACCGACCGGCCCCAGCGGTCCAGACGCCAGACCAGCACCAGGTCGATCTCCCGGCGACCGGCGGCTTCCAGTACTTTCTCGCGGGCCTCTCTTCGGGCCGCACCGGAACCCACTTCCCGGACCTGCATCGCAATGGTCCAGCCGCGCCGGGCCGCATACTCCCGCATGGCCCGATTCTGCATCGACAGCGTCTGCTGATCATCCGTGGACACACGAGCATACAGCGCGGCGCGAAACATTTTTGACGGTCTTCGTGACTGGCCAAAAACGTGGTTGGATTTAACCTTTGGAGAAGCCCGCTTTCTGGGCATTTCAGAGTGTCACCCAAGCATGGCCGCAGAGGATCCTTTTCGGCCAGGCAGGAATCATCATATTACGCAGCGGCGGGCCTGGCGAGCCGCGCCAGAGTCTCGCGGTAGGTCCAGGGCATCCATTCCGAGGGGACTCTCTTCAACTCTCCGGCGTGGCGCTGCAACTCGATGAGATAGTCGAATGGATTGACGCCGTTCAACTCACAGGTATGAATCAGGCTCATGAACAGATCTCCCATCCGCGCTCCATTCCGGGTCTTGTAAAACAGAGAGTTCCTTCGATGAAGAATGGCTTTCTTCAGCGCCCGCTCGACCAGATTGTTGTCGATCGGCGCCCCCGCCACCCGCAAGAAGAGAGTGAGCTTTTCCCAGTGTCTCAGCAGATAGGAGATCGCCTGGCCCAGACCGGAGTTCGGTTCGACCTTCCTTTCCTCGAACTGGGCATTCGCCCACGCGCGCAGCTTTTCCATCACCGGTTCGCTGTGCTCCTGGTGGAAATGAAGGCGCTCATCCGCCGACAGGCCCTGCCCCCGCGCCTGCTCGTCGTAGCCGAAGACCTCGCCCAACGTCTCCAGCACGAACCGGCACTCGGCCGGAAAACTCGCCGTCACCTTCACGAAGTTCCGCCGGCTGTGAGCGTTGCAGTTCGCCACCAGCGTGGGGTTGAGTTTCGGCACATTCCTCGATAGCGCGTCGCACATTTGAATGGGAGGCGAAAGGCCCGGAGGCCGCTGTTTCAGCACCTCCGCCAGATTCTCGCCGGCGTGTTTGCAGCCGGTGAAATACAGCGCAATGCGGCGCTCCCCGGCCACCCATACGATCCCGCTGGTGAACACCCCGGTCCGCTCCGGGGAAAGATCCGCATCCCGGTCCAGCGACAACACGCGCATCGAAGTATCGTCGTTGTGCGCCACTTCTCCGCGCGCCGCCTGGCGCATTAGTTCCTCGAGCGCGGGCTGAAGCGGGGCCGCCGTTTCCACCATGATCTGACACTGCGTGGCCGCCGGCAGCGGGATGCCCAGGTTCTCTTCCAGGCCTTCCAGCCGATTCCAGGGAAACCCGCTCCCGTACCGCAGCATGGCCATCATGGCCGCTGCCGACTCATCGTATTTCTTCTCGCCCGCGCCTTCCGGAGCGGCGGCGGTGAAGACCTTGCCGCAGAGATGACAGCGCAGCTTTTCCAACTCATACACCGTCGCAGCGATCGGCGCCTGTCCCTTGACCCGCACCAACACACCCGGATCGCGCTGCGCATAAACCTTGCCGCCGCACTCCGCGTCCGGACACGGATCGCCCGCCTTCAAGGACTCGTGCGGAACCTGGACCTTCTGCGCCCCGCGATACGCGGCGGCGCCGTTGCGCCCGTGCCCCGAAGAGGGCGCACTTCTTCCAGCATGTTCCTTCGGCGCTTTGCGTTTCCTATCGCCGGTGTGAATGCCGGCCTGCTTCAGCACTGCCTCGGTCTTCTCCGTGCTGGCAGGACACAACAACTCCCGCAGCGACGCCAGGGTCGTTTCCTGCTTCTCCAGCAGTCCGGTCACGTAGCCCAGTGTGCGAATCGCGGCTTTCAGCTTTTGATAGCCGTCTTCTGAAAGCGCTGGCCGGGCCTGCTCCAGCAAGCCCTCCAGCTCTTCAGTGGAAACGTCGATCCGCTCTATCGGTGGCTGCATTCTTCCGTCTCCCCCAGTAACTGCCGGAACCGCCGCGTCAGGGGATACCCCAGCACCTCTTTAATCGAACGGTTCGGCACGTAGCTGTTGGATTGCTTGCCGCGTCCCGTGGTCTTGCCGAGCAACACCCAGTTGGCCGCCCGATAACAAGTGCCGCGGAATCGCTCGGGATCGACGAAGGTCTCCAGAAAGTAGATCGGATGTCCGTACAGGGCCTGCCAGTCTTTCGAGATACGCGCCGCCATCCGCCCCAGGATGTGCGACGCCAGGTGCGGCACTTCCACCCACGGCAAGATCAGAAAGCGCGTGTTATAGGCAATGAATCGGATGTTGCGACGCCGCGCTTCGGCGCTCCAGCCGATGTAGTGGTCGCGGCTCGCCAGGTGCCGTGGCGCCGAACTCCACGCCAGGCAGGCGATGGGGCGGCCCCCGGCCAACACCAGATACTTCAAGTGTTCGCCCACCGGCTGCTCATAGCCGAGGTAGTGATAGTGCTCCATCAGGCTGTTGAATAGCGGCTCGTCCGCCGTGCGCCGCACCGGCAGGGTGTCGATCGGGCCCAACGCCTTGAGCGTCGTCGTCAGCGGCGTGGTGTCCATCAGGACCGCTTCCGGCCGCGGGCGCCCCGTCCGGCGCTGGCCCCGGATGAGCCGGCGCACGGGCGGCAACTCGATTTCTCCCGCCCGGTCCAGCATCAGCAGCAGGCCGCGGCAAACCACGTCCCGTAACGCTCCGTTGGCCTGCTTCCAGTCCAGGGCTTCGCACAACTGCCGTGACAGCTTCCAGCGGCTGCTCGTGGGATGCGCCCGAATGAACTCTCTCAGAAACACAATCTGCTCGCCGGAGATCTCCTGCCCGCGGTAGCGCCACGTTTCCGCCATACCCGCAGCATGCCAGAAGAAAAATCAGAACGCAAGGGTTTTGTTTCAACTCACCTTGCGCCACACCGGCGCCGCTTCGGTCTCCGGGTTGCCCGCCGCCAACAGCAACTGCGCCTGGTGCGCCTGCAACACATGCGCGGCTTCGTCGCCGGCCGGCCACCACTTGAAACGCCCCTTGGACAATCGCTTGGTCGCCAGCCAAAAACCCTGACCGTCGAACTGGAGGATTCGGATGGAGGTTCCACGGCGGCTGCGGAAGATAAACAGGTGGCCGGAAAACGGATCGGCGTTCAGTTTCTCCCGGCACAACTGCGCGATTCGATCGATACCCTTGCGGCAATCGATGGCTTCAATCGCCACCAAAATGCGTACCTGTGGTGCGATCTGGATCACGAGACCGCGTCCCACAACGCCCGGCTCAAGCCGGCCAGGTCCGCCGCCGTGGCCCCCTTCCAGTGGATTCGCAGCTTGCCGTTCCGCCCTTCCAGTTCGATCGTACACTCCGACGCGCCCACCGCGTGCGGGACCATCATCTCCACAAACGCCGGCCGCATCGTCTTGTCAGGCGCCGAACCGGTCGCCATCATGCGCCGCTTCAGCTTTCCGCCATCCAGGTGCAGGGTGGCGGCCGTCTGGTTGACGCCATCCCGCCGCGCCACTTGGACGGCCGCTAACCAAAGCGCGTCAGGGATGCGGGCTTTGCCCTTCCGCGTCTGCCTCCAGCTCTCGAAGCGGGTTCTTACCTCATCGATGTCGAGAGTATCTGCCGACTTGCGCCCTCTCATTCGTCAATCCTCCTCGCCGATCCTACCGGCGGAAGAATGACAGTAGCAGTTACGCCTTGCGGGTTTCATGCAGGCTTGCTGAAAACTCACGTTTATCTCAACCTGGACGTACCGGAAGGTCTTGGCTGCACGGTTCCTAATCGCGCCCACTGCTGTCCAAAACAGGACAGGGTTGTGATGTCGGCTGTTGAAACCGAAGGCTTTTGGGTCTGAGAATCGCGACGTTAGAATCGAGGTCTGCCGTTTCCTCCTGTGGTGCCTGTCCAAGTCATGCCAGTTCCAGGGTAAGTTGTTGAGTTTCCGGTATCAGTGGCGGCGTCTCGAATGGGTCGTCCAGCCATTTCCGTAAATCACGGTAGGTAAACAGGTTCAGCCGCAACATCGAGGCCAGGTTGGACAGGGACCATTTGGCCTTCGAGAGATGGTGCAGCCATTTCAGCAGCAGGATGGCGATCAAGGCTGTCCAAATCTGGATGCGCAAGGCGTTTTCGCTGGTGCCTACGAAACTCTTCACTTTGAGATTTTGCTTGAGCGCCTTGAAAAACAACTCGATCTCCCAGCGGTCCTTGTAGATGGCGGCAATGGTCGTGGTGCCAAACGCCAGCAGGTTGGTGAGCAACACGATCTCGCGTTGGTTCACGGCATCCCAGACGACCACGCGCCGCAGCAGGCAGGGGCAATCCTTTTGAGCTTGGACGCCGGTGAAGCGGATCAGTTGATCAGAGAGAATGTTGCGGTCCTTGGGAACCGCGCACTCCTCCACCACTTCGTACGCTGCATTCTCCTTCAGGCGGGTGACAAAGTAGACTTCCTCGGCGGTCCACTTGCCGAACAGGGCGTAGTCGTTATACCCGCGATCCATCGCCACGATGGAGCCGGGGTTGAGAGTGAAAGCGTCGGCCATCTTTACATCACTGCGTTTGGCTTCGGTGATCAGGACGTAGCTGGGCAGGTAATCGTCATGGTCCAGCAGAACGTGAGCCTTGACGCCGCCTTTGGCCCGGCGGAACTTGGCCCACGGAAACAGTTCCAGGCACAGCGAAATGGTGGTCGAGTCGAGGGAGAGCAGTTTGTTCTTGAAACGGAATTTCTTCTTGCGCAGCCCCAAGCCTTCTTCGTCACGGAACCTCTTGAGCGCGGTGTAGAACAGATCCTCGTACAACTTGGCCGGCCGGTGTTCGTTGGCATAGGAGAGGGTGGACTTATTGGGGGCCTTGGCGATGCCGAGATGAACCAATTTGCCCAAGCAACAGCCCAGGCCGTTGCAAATCTCGCGCAGCGAATCCGCATGGGCGAGTTGGCAGAAGAGCATCGAGACGAACTGCGTCCAGCACGTGAAGCCTTTGGCGGAACGCTCGGCGGCGTGTTTCTTGGCGAGTGCGGCGAACTCGGTACGGGGAAAGTGCTGGAGCAGTTGATTGAAGAGGCTAGCGACTTGTACGATTGAGTTGCCCTCCTGTGGGCAGCGTTTGGCGAGGATCCCGGCAAGGAATGGCTCGCCAACGTCAATTATAGGAGGGCACTCCTCTTATTTCAGACTCCAAGAACCTGTTTTGGACAAGAGTGGTATTTCATTGATTTCATTGGTAAGTCCGAACCGACACCTGGCTGAGTAGCAGGCGAGGTGTGGCGATCGAGCCGGCACGGAAGACCGGCACGGCTGGGGTCTGAATGGCGACGCCGGTTGGCAACGGCAGCGCAACGGCACGAAAGATCCTGAGCATGACCAACTCGAACTTCAGCAAATGTGGCTTCGCGGCGGCATGTCGTGCCAGACCACCGCTCGTGGCCTGATTAGTGCCACAGGCCGTCGCTAATCCACCTATCGAGGCGGCATAATTAATACCAAGATATCCTAATATATTCTGGGGCTAGGCGCAAGGCTCAATTTAGTGTTTATGCGTCACGGCGGGCCACCGTCGAACAGCACGCAAAACTCGCTCTCGCCGCGCTTCGAGCCTAACTCCGCTCGGCCCCGTCGCGGATTCCGAACCGGTACACCAGCGCCCCGATCCCGACCGTCCCGAATGCCGCCAGCGAGGGCACCAAATTAGACACCAGGCCGTACCCCATCATGAGCGTCCCCACCGCGATGTACGCCACCGGGAGCGCCGGCCAGGCG
>JACPNO010000087.1 GCA_016185465.1 Candidatus Solibacter usitatus | reverse complement strand
GTCTGGTCCGACAGTTTCTTCTTGGGGGGCATCGCCAGGCCTCCTTCATGCCGCAGGGCCTGGATCAACAGGCTGTCCCCGCCTTTGCCGGGAACGATCGCCGGTCCGCTGTCGCCCCCTTTGAGAACGCCGGCGCTGGAATCGAGACGCAGCCCGCCTTTCACGTCGTCCGCCTCGCCCGAATGGCAGCGATAACATTCGGACTTCAGCACCGGCTCGATCGATTCCCGGAAGAACTGGATCCCATCCGGCTCCGCGGCATTCACTCCATCGACAGCCAGCCCAGGAATCATCAGCCACGCGGCGAGGGCCCCCACGCGCAGCCAGGTGGC
The DNA here is from genome assembly GCA_016185465.1 of Candidatus Solibacter usitatus. Classification (GTDB taxonomy): domain Bacteria; phylum Acidobacteriota; class Terriglobia; order Bryobacterales; family Bryobacteraceae; genus JACPNO01. The sequence goes on along the minus strand of JACPNO010000087.1, from coordinate 674 downwards.
TGGAGAGATTCTCAGGAACAGTCGTCGTGCCGGCATGCCAAATCCCACCAGTATTCTTCGCTCCGAATGCCTTTCTGATATCGTGTCATGGAGGTTGGCTTTGCACAACTGTTCGTTGATGTGTTGTGCCGGAATATCCATAGTGCGAAGGCGGAATCTTATCGCTGTCCGATCCGGCTGGTGCGGAGCACAAGGCCGGGCGACCTGGTTTGGTCACGGATTGATCAAATGGCATCCTTACGCCAGGATTTCCTTCACAACCTTCCCGTGCACGTCGGTCAGCCGGTGGTAGCGACCCTGGAATTTGTAGGTCAGCTTCGTGTGATCGATTCCCAGGCAGTGCAGCATTGTGGCATGCAGGTCATGCACGTGAACCGGGTTTTCGGCAATGTTGTAACAGAAGTCGTCAGTCGTGCCGAAACTGGTGCCGGGCTTGATCCCCCCACCGGCCAGCCACATTGTGAAGCAGCGAGGATGATGGTCACGGCCGTAGTCTTCGGCGGTCAGCTTCCCCTGGCAATAGACCGTGCGGCCGAATTCGCCCCCCCAGACGACGAGCGTGTCGTCCAGCAGGCCGCGCTGCGCCAAATCTTCTACGAGGGCCGCCGAGGGTTGATCGGTGTCATGGCATTGGCCGACGATTTGTTTGGGCAGGTTCGTGTGCTGATCCCAGC
>JACPNO010000088.1 GCA_016185465.1 Candidatus Solibacter usitatus | reverse complement strand
GGGCCTCAAACGCCGGCCCTTTCCCTCTACCCTATCCCGCTCCCAAAAGTGTCAAGGATGTCCTGGCAGTCAGTGTCCACCATGTCTTGGCTCTTGACATCGGGGACCTGCCCCACTTCACCCCTGATGCAAGTTCTTATGAATCGCGTACAGCGCCAGCTCCAGGCGATCTGACACTCCTAGCTTGTCGAAAATATTATGCAGATGGTTCTTCACCGTCTGCTCGCTGATAAACATCTTCCCCGCCATTTCCTTATTCTTGAATCCCTGCGCCACCAGCGCCACGATTTCCCGCTCCCTCGGACTGAGCGGCGCCCGTTCGCGTCCACCCGCGCCCGGCCTGTCGTCGCCGGTAGCAAATTGACGCATCACCGCCGCCGTGGTGTGAGAATCCAGCCAGATTTCCCCGGCATGCACTTTGCGGATGCTCTTCAGCAGCAGTTCGGTGGGCGATTGCTTGAGCACAATGCCGGCCGCTCCCAGCCGCATGGCCTGTATGAACTCGTTTTTGTCTTCGGAGGCGGTAAGCACGATCACCTTGGTGCCGCCTTTTTGGGCCTGCAGCTTTTGCAGAATTCCTAACCCGCCGGCGCGCGGCATGTTCAGGTCCAGCAGCAGAATATCGGGGCGATGCTCCTCGATAATTCGCAGCGCTTCTTCGCCGTCTCTGGCTTCCGCCACCACCGCGAAATCCCGCTCCTGCCCAAGAATCTGCTTCAGACCGTCGCGAAAAATGGGATGATCGTCCGCAATCGCAATCCGGATCGCGGATGCGCCATTAGAAGCGCTGTCCAGTCCAGCCGGTGCTTTCCTTCCCGATTCCATGACGGTGGTTTGGCTCATACATTGTTACGCTGACCCAAGTGTAGGGGTCCCGTAGTACCCGGTCAACGAAAGTAACCCCTATGCGTTCGCGCCTTATCGCTTACTTCAACCGGGAAAGATGCCGAACTTTCCCTTCCGCCCCTTAGTTGATATCGTTAGGGACTATGGGTGATGGGTTTGTCGAGGTCGAATTTCAGCGGTACTGGAGGCGCCTGCAGCAACTCGGCCTCAACGCCTATGAGTCGCGCTCCTACCTGGTGCTGTTGGGTCATCCGCGGTTCAAGGCGCTTGAGCTGGCGGCGCGCGCGCACGTGCCCCGGCAGAAAATTTATGAAGTGCTGGACAGTCTGGTCGAACGCGGATTCGCGCAAGTGGTGCAGGAGAAGACCAAGCTTTTTTCGGCGGTAGAGCCCAGCCTGGCGATTCCCAGCTACCTGGCTCGCCGCCGCCAGTTGCTGGAGCATGAAATCACCGATCAAAGCCGCGTTGCCGCCGCGCTCATCGACGACCTGAAGGGCATGTATTCGGAAGGCCAGGGCGGCCGCGGCACGCTCGATTTTCTGCGCATCGTGACCGAGCCGGCGCAGACCGCCGCAGAATTTCAGCGCATGCTGTCGGTAGTGAAAGCGGAATATCTGGAATTCTCGCGACCGCCGTACGCCATCGATCCCCTGGATGAAAAACTGGTGAAGCAGGCCCGTTCGCGGGGCGTCTGCTGCCGCCTGCTGATCGAGCCCAACACCGTCGATGAGCAGCACCGCGTGCGCCTGGCCGAATATGCCAGCGCCGGTGTGGACGTCCGCCAGCTCGCCTCGCTGCCCATGAAGCTGGCTCTGTTTGACGGGCGTTTAGGCATGATCGCTTTGCTCGATCCGGTGATCACCCGGCCCACCTGGACCGCGCTCGTATTCGACCATGAAGGCATGGGCGAGGCCATGAAGGGCCTGTTCGAAAACTACTGGCAGCGCGGCCGCGGTTTGTGATCGCTCACTTGAACAATTGCTGATAGGCCCGGGCGGCTTCCAGGTCGGGACCTCCGCCATACGGATGCGCCAGGTACAGCCCCAGTTGGCGTTGCGCGCGGTCCGGGTTCTTGGTTCGTATGAATAGGAACCCCAGCGTGCGCGCGCACAGCGAGTTTTCCGGGTCGCGGTCCACGTGCATCCGGCATTCGGCTTCCAGATGGTCTAAAACGCGCGCCTGGCTGAAAAGCGGCATGTCAGCGGACGGATGCCGCAGGAAAATCATCGACGGGCCGTCGTCGTACACCAGCTTCCAGTCGGTTTGTTCCGGCATGGCCAGCGCCAACGCCAGAGGGTAAATCGTTCCGGTGGTGTACTCGAAGCAATTCATGACAATGGCCTCGATTTGATAGCGGATGAATACTTCCTCGCGCGCTTCTCCCATTTCGAAAAGCTCACCGCCCGGATTCAGCAGCGCCCGTCGGTAATCCTTATTCACCGATTCGTTCAGCGCGCGGCCATCGATGAATACTTTTTGCCGGGGCCACAAGCTCCAAATCAGGTAGCCGCCGTAATCCCAGGTGTTGAAGATGGGGCCAGTAATGTGGTGATCCAGCAGAAACTGCGCCGCCCCGGCCGGATACCGCCATTGCGCGGCGCGCAGGCGAAACCCATCGCCGCGAGCCAGACCGGCGCTTAACCACGCCAATAATCCGGCGAGCGCGGCGTAGCTCGCGGCGCTCTGCATCCTTGGTGAGAGCTTCGGCCGCCACGGAAAATAGGTGACGAGGATCATCGGCGCAATCAGCGCAATCAGGATGATGTTGCGAAAAGACAGCAGCGCCGCCGCGCCGAAGGCGATGTACAGCAGCCAGTCGGCTGGACGCACCCTGCGGCGCCAGATGAGCAGCGTCGCGCCGGCTGCGTACAGCAGAATATCGAATGCGTACGGCGGACCCCACAAATAAGGCCGCCGCCATTCGATCAGCGCCGCCGTGATCGGACTCCGGCGGTACAGCCACAGTACTTCCACGATGCGAAAATAATTCGGATTCAATCCCGACACCAGGACCGAAAGCGCGGCAATTCCCAAGAACTTCCGGTCGCGGCTCTCGAGCGCGCGCCCTCGCCGCCACAAAATTTCCGCCGAGTAAGCGCCCAGCACCACCCATCCCAGGAAAAAGCCGCCATGGCAGTTGGCCCACACCAGCGACAGCACCGGCAGCAGCCACAATTTCCACTCAAATTCCAAGATCGCGATGAACAACGCGGTCATGAAAAACGTGATCAGCGCCGGCCGGTCCACGCTGAACTCGGTGGCGATGGCGGCGGCGGCAAGCCCGGCAGCCAGACCGTCATAGAAATTTCCCGTGCGGCGCGCGGCAATCAACCCCGCCAGGCCGCAAAAACCGGTTAACAGGAAAGTCTTGAACAGCACGATTCCCGGGAAGCCCGTAACGCGGTAAATCGCATAAAAAATTCCCTGCGCCAGCCACTCGTGAGTCAGGTTGAAATAACGGACTATTTCCTCGCCCGCATACATGGCTTTGCCCAGATTGCTGGTGTAGGAAAACGGGTCGGGCACGGGCAGGGAACCGCGCTGGGCGATGTACTGGCCGGTCTTCAGATGCCACCAGAAATCGGGGTCGGCAATTTCGGTGGAGAACAGGCCAGTGAGGCACAGGGCCGCCAGAACCAGCATCGCCGTCCGCAGCCAGAAGAGTTGGGATGGCGGGGCGGGCGGCGCGGCGGCAACTGCGCGTTGAGCTTTCTTGGATTTCACGGGCGCTAGCGGGCTTCGTCCACCACGCCGCGCTTCTTCTGCGTGAGCACTTCCCGCACAGCGTAGATGCGCCTGCCCTGCGTCTCAAAATACGTGCGGATCATCACTTCGCCCAGCAGTCCGGTGGAGAACATCATCAGGCCGGCCAGCAATAGCAGGCCTCCGGCCAGCATCAGAGGACCGTGTTCCTGCACGAGATCATGGCCCATAAGAAGCTTGTCGCCGGCGCAGAAAGCCAGAATGAGCCCGCCCAAACTGGTTCCAGCCAGGCCGAGAGTGCCAAAGAAATGCATGGGCCGGGTGAAATATTTCAGCAGAAATTTGATGGTGAGAATATCGAACAGCACGCGGAATGTCCGGCTGATTCCGTAGTGCGAACCGCCGTTGGGCCGCGAGACGTTGCGTATGGGAACTTCGGCGACGCGCGCGCCGTAGAAGCTGGCGAGCGCGGGGATGAAGCGATGCAGCTCGCCGTAGAGATGGACTTCCTTCAGCACTTCGGCGCGATAGGCCTTGAAGGTGGTGCCGAAATCGTGCAGCGGAATATCGGACGCCTTGGCCATCATGTAATTGGCGATGCGGGAAGGAATTTTGCGCGTGAGTGGATTATCCACACGCTCTTTACGCCAGCCGCTGGCGATATCGAAGCCTTCGTCGATCTTGGCCAGCAGCGCCGGAATATCTTCGGGATCGTGCTGCAAATCGCCGTCCATGGCGATAATCACTTTTCCCTTGGCCTCGTGGAAGCCGGCCGAAAGCGCGGCGGTCTGGCCGAAGTTGCGGCGCAGGCGAATCACTTTCAGACGGGCATCGGTTTCCACCAGGTTGGCCAGCAGCTCAAAGCTGCGGTCGGTGGAAGCATCGTCGACGAACAGAATTTCGTAAGGCCGCCCGATATTTTCCAGCACCAGCGTCAGGCGATCGTAGAGCGGGAGAATAGACCGCCCCTCGTTATGCACGGGAATGACAATACTCAGCATGGCCAGAATCCCCTAGTTTATCAAACTAGTTCTCTGCGTTCTCTGTGTCTCTGCGAGAAATGTTTTTTTCGCCCTCTGTTACCTTGGTATTTCAATGATTTCCTTCTCCAATATCAATAAGCAGTACGGCAAGCAATTGATTTTCGTCGACGCGTCCTTTCAGTTAAACCCGGGCGAGAAGGTCGGTCTGGTCGGCCCCAACGGCGCCGGCAAGACCACGCTGTTCCGCATGATCGTCGGCGAGGAAAGCCCCGATGAGGGCGAAGTCTCCGTCCCCAAGAAGCTCACCATCGGATACTTTCGCCAGGATGTGGAAGAAATGACGGGCCGCTCGACCCTCGACGAAGCCATTGCTGGCAGCGGGCGCGTCGGCGATCTGCATCATGAACTCGAAGCCCTGCATCACGCGATGGACGACCCCGCCCAGGCCGCCGACATCGACCGCATCCTCGCCCGCTTCGGCGAAGTGCAGGAGGAATACGAGCACCTCAACGGCTACGCGCTCGAAGCCCAGGCGCGCGAAGTGCTGCACGGCCTCGGCTTCAAAGACGATCAGATCGATGGCGATGTCGGCGCGTTATCCGGCGGCTGGAAAATGCGCGTGGCGCTGGCCCGAGTCCTCCTCGGCCGCCCGGATGTCCTGCTCATGGACGAGCCCACCAACCATTTGGACATCGAATCCATCATCTGGCTGGAACAGTTTCTCCGGTCTTTCTCCGGCGCCCTGCTGATGACTTCCCACGACCGCGAGTTTCTGAATCGCATCGTTTCCAAAATCGCCGAGATCGATTCCGGCGAGATCATTACCTACTCCGGCGATTACGATTTCTACGAGCGTGAGCGGACCATCCGCGAAACCAATCAGCAGGCCGCGTTTGCGCGCCAGCAATCGATGCTGGCCAAGGAGCAGCGCTTTATCGACCGCTTCAAGACTCACGCGGCCAAGGCGGCGCAAGTGCAGAGCCGCATCAAGGCGTTGGATAAGATCGAAAAAATCGAGCTGCCGAAAAAGCGGCAGGTGGTCAAATTCGATTTTCGCGCCCCGCCGCGCTCCGGCGACCAGGTGGCCGTGATCGAAGATCTCCACAAAAGCTACGGTTCACGAGTGATTTACGACGGATTCAGTTTCACCATCCGCCGCGGCGAGCGCTGGGCCGTCATGGGCCGCAACGGCGCGGGCAAAACCACGCTGCTCAAAATGATCGCCGGCGCGAGCACGCCCGATGCCGGCAGCGTACGCCTGGGCGCGAGCCTGGTCATGGGCTATTTCGCGCAGCAATCGCTCGACGTGCTCGATCCCGAGCTGACGATTTTCGAGCAGCTCCAGCGCGATTTCCCGCAGGACGGAATCGGCGCGCTGCGCACGCTGGCCGGCGCGTTTCAGTTTTCCGGCGACGATGTCGACAAGCCCATCCGCGCTCTCTCGGGCGGAGAAAAATCGCGCCTGGCGATGGCGCGCATGCTCTACAACCCGCCGAATTTCCTGGTGCTCGACGAGCCGACAAATCACCTGGACCTGGCCACGAAAGAAATGCTGGTGGAGGCGCTCAAGGATTTCGAAGGGACGATGATTTTCGTCTCCCACGACCGCATGTTCCTGCGCGGTTTGGGCTCGCGCGTGCTGGAGTTGGGCGGCGAGAGCGGCACCGATAGTCATCCTCACGTGTACCCGGGATCGTACGTAGAGTACGTCAAGAGGATCGGGCACGAAGCGCCAGGCGTGGTCGGGTAAAAGACCGCCTTACAGAGCCGTGACCGAAGGGAGCGGTCTTACTCCCGGCGGCAGCGAATTTCCGGGACTTCGACAATGCGTATGCCCGCGCCTGGATTTTTCACGGTCTCCCACAGCGCCGTCACCATTTGCCGCAGCGTTTGACCAAGCCCAATCGCCGCGCGCCATCCCGCGTCGCCTGAAACGCACGGCTCCCTTCGGTCACGGCTCAGATTCGGCGCATAGTGGAGCGGTCTTGCTACGACTTGTGCCCGCGAATTTCCGGGACTTCGACAATGCGAATGCCCGCGCCGAGATTTTCCACGGCGTTGCGTAGCGCCACCACCATCTGGCGCAGCGTCACTAAGCCCAGCCTCCGCGCGCCCTCCCGCGTCGATGGCAATCGTTCGGCGATCCAATACATCGGGACCAGCAGCAGCGGCCAGCGATGACCCGGGCCGAGCACGTACCAGGGCCGCAAAATCGTCGCATTCAAGGCGGCGGCCCGAATCGCGGCTTCTCCCTCCGTGCGCGCCGCAATGTAGGCGTGCATCATCGGAGCCGGATGCGCCACGCTCACGTACACAAAATGTTGAATGCCGGCACCGGCCGCCGCGCGCGCCGCTTCTTGAATCGACACCAGGTCCACACTGCGAAACTGCGCCGCCTTGGCGGGGCTGGGATGCGCCACGCCCACCAGGTGCACGAAGACATCGGCGGGATCGAGATGTTCGCGGTAGGATGCTCCATCGAGCGCATCGCCCGTCACGATCGCGCAGCCCGGCGGCGCTTTGTGCTCCGAGCCTTTACGGACCAGCACCTGCACACGATGCCGGCGGGCAAGCAGTTCCGCCGCAAGCGCGCGTCCCATGTAACCGGTCCCGCCGGTCAGAAATATGCTGGCCACTTATTGTTTCCACTCGCGCAGGGAGCGTGATTTTGCCGCGAATCCCGTTACGATCGCAATCGTCGCCGCTCCGCCCGCCACCACGCTCGCGACCGGCCCGAACCAGGCTGCCGTCCACCCGGATTCCACCGCGCCCAATTGATTGGAGCAGCTAATGAAAATATTGTTAGCCGCCAGCACCCGGCCGCGCAAGCGATCCGGCGTCTTGCTCTGCACGAGCGAATGGCGCAGCACCACGCTCACGTTGTCAAACGCGCCCGTGAGCAGGAGCATGGCAAACGACAGCCACAGCGAGCGCGACAATCCGAACAAAATAGTAGCCGCGCCGAAGCCCGCCACAGTCAATAGCAGTACTCGTCCGGCGTTTTGGATTTTGGGAGAATGCGCCATCAGGAATGCCATCGACACAGCGCCGATCGAGGGCGCGGCACGCAGCCACCCCAGACCGCGCGCGCCTGTGTGCAGGATATCGATCGCGAAGACCGGCAGCAGCGCCGTTGCGCCGCCGAAAAGCACGGCGAACAAATCGAGCGAAATCGCCGGCAGAATCAGCGCGTCTTTACGGATGAAATGCACGCCCTCCAGCAGCGCTTTGCCGCTGGGGGCCGCGACTTCGCGGCCGGCGTCGGCGCGAAAATCCAGAAGGAAAAAGCAAATCAGGGTCAGCGTCGCGCATAGAAAATGCACCAGGTAAACGGACCGGCTGCCCGCCGCCGCAATGAGAATTCCGGCCAGCGCCGGGCCGCTCACGTTGGCGATTTCCATGGCGCTGCTGTTCCAGGTGATGGCGTTTTGCAGCGCGCCCGCGGGCACGATATGCGGCAGCATCGCCGAGCGCGACGGTCCCTGAAACGCCCGCGCCGAAGCGGTGAAAAACAGGCCGGTGTAAATCAGCAGCACCGATCCGGATGCTGCAATCAGCAGCGCCGACGCGGCGAGTAGCAGCAATTGCGTGACTACGATGACGCGGCGCCGGTCGTGCCGGTCCGCAATCCGCCCGGCCAGCAAAGCGAACACCACGAACGGCGCCACCTGCACCAGCCCCACATTGCCCAGCACGATGGCCGATTTGGTGGCCAGGTATAAATCCCAGCCCACGGCGACTGAAAGCATTTGCAGGCCGGCGCCGGAGAGAAAATTTCCCGCGATCAGCAGCCGGTAGTCGCGCGAGCGGAACGAAGCGTACGCGTCCACTACTCTTTCGGCCCGATGCCCAGAGTTTTCATTTTTCGGTAGAGGTTGCTGCGCTCAAGCCCCAGCAATTCGGCGGTGCGGGTGACGTTGCCGTTGTTTTCTTCCAGTTTCTTGATGATGTACTCGCGCTCCACCGCTTGCCGCACTTCCTGCAGGCTGCCAAAACGCTCCGCTCCGCGCTCGGCCGCCCCGCGCCGCGCGGCCGGCAGCGGAATATGGCGGGCGTCGATGCGCACCTGCGGGTTCATGATGACGATGCGCTCGATCAGGTTGCGCAGCTCGCGCACGTTGCCCGGCCAGCGGTATTCCTGCAGCAATTGATACGCGGGGGCAGTGAGCTCTTTGGGACGCCGCCCGTACGCCCGCGTAAATTCGCGCAGAAAATAATCCGCCAGCAGCGGGACATCTTCGCGGCGATCGCGCAGCGGCGGCACGTGAAACGGAATCACGTTGAGGCGGTAAAACAAGTCTTCGCGAAAATTGCCGCGCTCAATTTCGTCTTCAAGCACTTTATTGGTGGCCGCCACCACGCGCACGTCCACCTGGGTGAATGACGCCGCGCCCACCGGCTCGAAGCGCTGCTCTTCGAGCGCGCGCAGCACCTTGGCCTGCGTGCGCAGGCTCATGTCGCCCACTTCATCCAGAAAAAGCGTGCCGCCGTCGGCTTTTTGAAACTTGCCGGTTTTGGATTCGTGCGCTCCGGTGAAGCTGCCTTTGTTGTGGCCGAATAATTCGCTCTCGATCAGCTCTTCGGGAATCGCGGCGCAGTTCACTTCGACGAAAGGCTCGATCGCGCGCGGGCTCAGCGCGTGAATGGCATGCGCCACCAGCTCCTTGCCGCTGCCGCTTTCCCCGTAGATCAGCACTCTCCCATTAGTCGAAGCCATCAGCGCCAGTTGCTGGCGAAGGGCTTTCATGGGCACGCTCTCGCCGATGATGCGGTACTTGGAATCATCGTCCTGCTTGAGGCGCATGTTTTCCAGCGCCAGGCGGCGGTGGTCGAGCGCATTCTTCACCACCACAGTGACTTTAGGGAGCGAGAGCGGTTTTTCCAGAAAGTCGAATGCCCCGAGCTTGGTGGCTTTCACCGCGGTTTCAATATTGGCGTGGCCGGAAATCATCACCACCACCGGCCGCTCGGCGAAGTCCATTTCCTGGATGCGGGCCAGCGTTTCCATGCCGTCGATGCCGGTTAGCCAGACGTCGAGGAACACCATTTCCGTGGGAACCTGCGCGAGATCCTGCAGGCACTCCTCGCCGCTCCCGACCGATTCCGCCAGATAGCCTTCGTCCTCCAGCACGCCGCACAGCGAGCGCCGGATACCAGGCTCGTCGTCGACCACCAGAATGCGGGCGGGCTTCATACCCTGGAAGCGCGCACGACGGCGGGAGCGCCGGCAACTGCCGCCATGGCCGCGGGCGGCTCAGGCTGGCGGGGTTCATCGACACCCTCCACAATCGCCGGAATCTCGACAAAAAACCGCGCGCCGGCCGGCACGTTGTCCTCCACGCGGATATGGGCGTTGTGGTCGGCAAGAATATGATTGACGATGGCCAGGCCAAGCCCGGTGCCGCGGCCTTTGGTGGAAAAATACGGCAGAAAAAGTTTTTCTTTGTCCTCGGCGGTGACGCCGCAGCCGGTGTCGGCCACGATCAGCTCGACGGTATCGGCCGCGCCCGGCTGGGTCGCAATCAGCAGCCGCTTGACGTGGGAATCCTGCATGGCCTCGGCGGCATTGTCCACCAGGTTGACGACCATGCGCTTGAACTGCTCGCGGTCGATGTTCACCGGCGCCAGACCAGGCGCGAATTCGGTGCGCACTTCAATGCCATCCAGACGCCCGGAGAACACCGTGAGCGCGCTTTCCACCACTTCGTTCAGATCGCTGCGCACCGGCTGTACCGCCGGGAACCGCGCGAACTGCGAGAAAGCATCCACCAGATTCTTGACCGAGTCCACTTCTTTGACGATCGTCTCCGTGCATTCGCGAACAATGCGGGCCGACTCCGGCGCCAGGCCCACGCGTTCCAAATGCCGCGCCATCCGCTCAGCCGAAAGCGAAATGGGCGTCAGCGGATTCTTGATTTCGTGCGCCACCCGGCGCGCCACTTCGTTCCAGGCGGCGGCTTTCTGCGCGCGCAGCAGGTCGCTGGTGTCTTCGAGCACAATGACGTAGCCGGAGCGCAGCCGTTCTTCAAGCGCCGAAACGGTGATCGAGAGATGCAGCGTCTGGTGCTCGCCGCGCAGCTCAAGCTGCCGCGACGTCAACCCGGTGCGGCGCGCGCGTTTCATCAGGTAGCGGATTTCAGCCGTGTCTTCGCGCGAGAACAGATCTTCCAGGCGGGTGGCGCGGGCTACTTGCTCTTCCGGCAAAATGCGTTTCAGGGCCCGGTTCACGCGCTGGATGCGGCCGTCGGAGGCCACCGAAATGACGCCCGTGGGAATGCTCTCGAGAATCGCTTCGATCAGGCGGCGGCGCGCGTCCAGCTCCACGCTGTTGCTTTCGAGATCGCGGGTCATGGCATTGAATCCGCTCACCAGCGCGGCCAGCTCATCGTTGCCGGGAACTTCGACGCGGTAACTGAGATTCCCCTTGCGCACCTCCCCCGCCGCCGTCAGCAGCGCCGCGATCGGGATGCTGATCTGCTTGGAGAGGAACAAGGCAATCCAGGTGGCTACGAACAGCACGAACAGGGTGATCAGGGCCATCATCAAAAGGGAGACCAGGCGGACGCTGCGGCGGTTGCCGGCCAGTTGGGCGTAATAACGGTCGTAGGCTTTGATCGCCTGGCGCTTTTGAGTGACATCGACCGGAATTTGCGGGGAAAGCGCGACCGCGCCCAGCACCTTGCCACCCGCCTCGACCGGCTGGGTCACCATTACCGTATCGTCATCCTGAGAGCGCAGCGCGGCGCGCGGGCCGCAGGCATCCAGCACCTGGCCGCTGGCGCTGCGGATTTCGGCCGCGGCCAGATTGTGCTCCCGGCAAAACTGGTCTAAACGGCCGGGAATCTTTTGTCCGGTCCCCAGCAGGCGCAGCGTTTCCGGCTGGGTCGCCAGCAGTTCGGCATGCGCCTCGGCGTTTTCGCGGGCCTGATCCTGCAGCAGTTTGGCGATTTGCACCAGCTCCAGGCGCTCCTGCTCGGCGGGCCGGCTAAACCACTTGTCCAGGTTGCGATTCAGCACGTGCACGCTGAACAGCACCATGAAGAACACCGGCATGACGCTCAATACCAGCGCGCCAATCAGTAGCTTCGTTTTGATGCGCGAGCCTTGCCGGTTGCTGCGGCGTTCGATATAGAGCTTGACGCCGATGCGCACCAGCATGAAGGCCAGCGTCACCATCAGCAGGAAAATCAGGATGGAAATGGCCCAGAAGATAAACGTCTGTTCCGGACCGTTGGGGCCGTAGCCGCCGAAGTCGAACGAACCCTGCCAGATCACCAGCGTCACGGTGATCATGAGCGCCACTAGCGCGGAGCCGTAAAGAAGGCGGTTTTTCATGGCGTGGCGGTCTTCTCCCGATTATACAGGGACATGGGGCGAGGCCAATAAAAAGGGGGCGAACCCGAAGGCCCGCCCCCTGGGAGGTTAAAACGCGATCGCCTTAGAAAGTGATGTGAGCGACCAGTTGCAGCTGGCGCGAGTTGCTGGAGAAGTACTGGTCGTAGCGTCCGAAGTCCGCGTTGTTGGGGACCAGAAACGCGCGGCTGATAGCGGCGGTCGAAAATGAATTGACGTCATTGAGGTACCCACCCACAAACTGGGCGTGGTTGAACACGTTGAAGGCTTGAGCGCCGATGTCGAAGCGGACCCTTTCGGTAATCTGGATGCGCTTCTTCAGGGCCAGGTCAATGTTGTTGACACGGCCGAGCGGGAGGGTGTTGCGTCCGCTGTTGGAGCGGGCCCCCAGACCAGCCACGATGTAGCGAGCGCTGCTGTTGTTGGCCACATACGCCACGATGGAAGGATCGCCGGCGGGAACCGCCTGCCCGAGCGAATTGTATCCCGTGACGCCAGTGCCGGAGTTAGCGGAGCCGCTGGGGTTGATGATGGCGCGGTCACCGGCGGAATCGCCATTCTGGTTGGAGTCGACGCCGCTTTGCACGGTGGCGTACTCCGGCGATTGAAATGTGTAGGTACCGGAAATATTCCAGTTGCCCACAATATTCTTCATCAGCCAGTTGCCGTTCTGAAATGGCTTGAAGTCGTAGACCGGCGTGAACGTAAAGCGATGGCGGCGGTCCAGCGCCGAGTCGGACCATTCCGCGCGCATGTTCTGGAAATCCTGGGCGCGGCGCGGCGACAGGATGCTGGAAAAGTTGGTCGCCGTGGAATCGTCAAAATTGTGGCTCCAGGTGTAAGCCAGGATGTAGGAAAAGTCGTGCGAGAAGCGCTTGTTTAGCTGAACCTGGAGGCCGTTATACCGTGAATTCCCCCAAGGATGGTATGCCGTTATGTTCTGCACGAAGCCGTACCCTAGCAGCGAGTTGCTCGGATTAGCCTGGATATCGGCCAGGGTCGTCGTAAGCCCGGCCAGGGTGCCGGCGTCCGGCATGGACGTGAACGTCGGAATGAACTGGCTGGGGCTCACTTTGGAAATTCGGTTCATGCGGGTTTGGTTCCAGAGGTGGACGCCCTTAGTGTAGACATAGCGCACCTCGACCGTGTAGTCGTTGGCGAGGCGGCGCTGCACCCCCAAGGTCCCGGTGAGAGCGTAGGGGCGGACGTGGCTGAACGTATAGGATGCGACTGCCGCGCGGGCTTCCTCAACCGTCGGCGTGCCCCCACTCAAAGCTGCCTTCAAGCCGCCGCCTCCCAGGAAATTGGGCGTGGAAACGCTCGGATCCACGTCGGCTGTCGTCTGGTAGTACGGGGGAGACGCGTTCTGGTTCAAGTTGATGTAAGTGTTATTGAACGACCGGCTGACGCCTCCGCGGATGGACCACACGCCTTTCTTGCCCGGCGAGTACGCAAACCCGAGGCGGGGCGACCAATCGTTGGGCGAATAATACGGACGGTCGAAGGTGATGACTCCCGGGACGTTGGCGATGGCGCTGTACTGCTGCGCGCGCGAACCCACCGGCATGGTTACATACTCGTAGCGAACGCCGAGGTTGAGGGTGAGATTCGGGCGAATCCGGAAATCGTCGTTCAAGAATGCTGAGTTCTGCAGGAAACCGAACGGCACGCCGCCCGTAGCCCCGACGCTGATTTCGCCGGCCACTCCGCTCAGGTCTCCGCCGGTGGGTGAAAAGTCTTTCAAATACTGTTCCAGGTTGGCGTAGTCGTAGTCGCCGCGGGCGCGCTGCACGAAGGTTCCGGTCAAGATAATATCGACGAAGTGATAGCCGGCCTTCAGGGTATGCCGCCCCCACGTTTTGGTGAGGTTGTTCTGGATCTGGAACTGGTTGGCGATCTGGCCGAATGGCGCGTTGGGATCGGGACCGAGCTGCAGCCCGAGGTCGTCGAAGCTGAGATTGGGAAACGCAGACAGGCCCGGGAACGCGAAGTCGCCCGCGCCGGTGCTGGCGGCGGTGCGGCTGAACGAGACGCGCAGCTCATTCTGCAAAGTGGGGTTAAATGTGTGGAATTCCGAGATCGAGCCGCTGTGAGAGACCGACGGCGAGGGCAGAAAGAATACCGGCAACGCGGCGGAGAAATCGATGCCGGTGGAATTGGCATAGAAGTAGCGGCCGCGAACTTGATCTTTTGCGCTCACGTTCCAGTCGATGGCAACTACGCCATCATAGGCATTGTTGTAGTTCGGCGAAGCGAACGCCAGCGGACCGATGGGAATGTCCACGCCATTTACGGTCGTGGTGCTGTCGGCCACCGGCGCTACAGGAACATACTTTTTGAAAATTCCGAGGTTGGTCGAGCTGAGGTTGCTCATGCCATCCAGAGTGGCCAGTCCGGCGGCGGTCGGCGAGGAAACGGTCTGCCCGGGCTGGGAGGCTTGGCCCACCGGATTGTACTCGTAGCTGCCGAAGTAAAACAGTTTGTCCTTGATAATGGGGCCCCCAACCGTCGCTCCAAACCTGTTGCTGTCGAAACGGGGAAGCGTGGTCTGTCCGGCATGAACGTTGTCCGCGTCCACGGCGTTGAGCTTGCGATTCTGGAAATATTCATAGATCGATCCATGAATCTGGTTGGTGCCGCTTTTCACGACCGCGTTGAACACGCCTCCGGAGGCGCCGCCAAATTCCGCGCTGAACTGGTTCTGCAACAAATTGAACTCGGCGATAGACTCGTTGGAAATATAGATCAGCGGACCGGTGCTATAGCCGTCGTTATTCGCCACGCCGTCGACGTTGAAGCTGTTGTTCTCCGGGCGCTGTCCCGAAATGCTCGGCCCGACTCCCTGGCCGATGCCGCCTGAGGACGCAACACCAGCCCCGAGCAGGCTGAGGTTGTAGATGCCGGACGTACCGAGAACGCGGGAGATACCGGCGGTGGGCACTTCAACCGCCTGCCGGGAGTCGAACGTGTTCTGCAATTGCGCTGTGGAGGTGTCTAGCAGGACCGTGCCTTCGGTCACATCGATCGTCGCGCTGACTGCTCCCACTGTCAGCGTGATGTTGACCGATGACGTGTGGTTCAGCTGGACATCGATATTGGAAACCGTCGACGTACCAAACCCCGGGGCTGTCGCCGAGACGTCGTATTGGCCGACCGGAACGCTATTGATGCGATAGTCGCCGGTGGAGCTGGTTTGGGTCGTGTACTTCACGTTGGTGCCTTTGTGGGTGGCAGTAACGGTTGCGTTCGGCACGGCAGCCCCGCTACTGTCGTTGACTGTGCCAACCAGAACTCCGTCTGTGGCCTGTCCAAAAAGCCCGGCCGTCAAAAGAATCGTCAACAACACCAAGAACAGCGCACGATTTTGCATAGAGTCAACCCTCTCCTTTCGGGATACTCCTGTTTACTTAGCAACCATTTCACCAAACCGTAAAAGGGGCGTAACTGCTCTTTAATCAAATGGTTCCTGGATTATATGGACAGTTAACCCTTCCGTCAAGCGGATTTTTTAAGGGTGTAGCGGTATGAGATTTGGAAGAATAGCACCACTCACAGGTAGGGTGAGACAAATGGGGGACAGAATTGGCCATCGAGGATGCCTCCCGGCGCCCCGGGAAACGCGGCTCAAAATAGGATTTTTGCTATGAAAAAGGCCCGGATGGCTAGGAGAGCGGCACCCACCGGTGCCGCTCCGACCCCTGACGCACCCCCCACTGGGATCTCACCCAAAAGCGAATCTATGGATGTCATCGCACGTGGCGCGCCAACCCGTAAACCGTGTCTTATCAGAGGCGGTCGGCGATAAGAAAGCCGGGGAATATGAGAACGTAAATTGTGAATTCCAGTCCTTGAAACTAGGCCCGAATATCGTCGAGCTCAAAGTCCCATTCCGTCATCTTTTTCTGCTTTACCGAAAGATTGATCAGGTGCGCGCAAGCGGCGGCGTGATGTCCCGCCACGGCATCTTCCCAATAGGGCTTGCGGCTGCGCACGGAATCGAAGAAATGGCCAAAATGCTCGATGGTGGAATCGCTCTTGCTGTCTTTGAAAACCTGCGTCTCGGCCTTCTTGCGATTGCGCGCCGGCGCGACTTCGGTTTCGATGACCTTGGGATCGCGGTAGTACGCATCTTCGAGCGCCTTAGGCCAGCTCTCGACGATCCAGTTGTTGTCTTCGATGACATTCTCCGGCGTGTAGGCCAGCGTTCCGAAGCCGAGTGAAATCGTGCCTTCGGTGCCGTGAAACTGGAACGCGCCTTCCCCCGCCGACTGGTTGTTGAATGTGCAGCTCAGGTTCACCGTGAAGCCTTGCGGGTATTCCAGAACCGCATTGAGCGTGTCGGGCACTTCACGCTGCTCTTTCCAGCGATAGAGCTCACCCATGGCCACCACGCGGGCAGGCATGGTCGCGTCCATCAGAAAGTGAATGGTGGTGCACAAATGCACGAAAAGGTCGGTGGCGATGCCGCCGGAGTAGTCTTCAAAGCAGCGCCAGCGGAAAAAGCGCTCCAGGCTGAAAGGCACCTTGGGGGCTGGGCCCAGAAACATGTCCCAATTCACGGTTTTGGGGGAGGCATCGGGCGGAATCGGGTAAATCCACGCGCCGGACGCCGTGTTGCGGTTATACGCCGCGCGGATCATGGTCACGCGGCCCAGTTTGCCGGCGCGAATCATCTCTTTCGCCGTGCGCTGCGATTGCGAGCTGATTCCCTGGCTGCCCACTTGCACGATACGGCCCCCGGCTTGCGCGGCGCGGATGATTTCGCGGCCATCGGAGGCTTTGTAGGTCATCGGTTTTTCGGAGTAGACGTCTTTGCCGGCGGCGAGCGCATCGAGAATAATCGGCTTGTGCCAGTGATCGGGCGTCGCCACCACTACAGCGTCGATTGAGCGGTCGGCCAGCAGATCGTGATGGCTGGCGTAGGCTTTGGCGCGCTGCTTGGTGCGGTCGATGGCGCGCTCGACGCGGCCCTTGTACGCATCCACCACGCCGACGATCTCGGTTCCCGGATTTTGCATGATGGCTTCCATCAGCTCGTGGGCGCGGGCGCCGCAGCCGATTACGCCTACTTGGATGCGCGCGTTGGGCGCGGCCTGGGCGTTAGCGGCCAAAGCAGCGGCAGTGGTGAGAAAGTCTCGGCGATTCATCCTGATAGTGTAGCCTTTTGACTCTCAAGTCGTATCCCGGCATTGGCTAGTTACCAGAAGTCAACCAGCTTGCTCACCAATTGTGATTGCACATTCGCACTCAGGTTCTGCGGGATAGCGCACTTATCTGCGTGATACAGCACAGCGCAGTTAGCGGTGGCGGAGATGGAAACCATTGATTCGGATTGACCGTGCGTCGCGGCGTGAAAATTGCCTGTGTGATTACGATTTCCTGGAAGGGTTTCCTGAACACCTTTTAGCAACCGGAAACAACGGCGCGCTTGATGGCTTGGGATTCCAGAAGGGAAATCAAAGTTTATTCCGTGAGGTGCAAAATGGCGATCTCGGTTGGGAAAGCCTCATCGAAGATCCCGGTAGCCCTTTCGCTGGCAAGTTTCCTCACAGGGGCAGCATGGGCCGATATATTCACTGGGCCCGTGAGCAAGTATTACTTGGACAACGGTGGCGGGATCTACGTTGTTCGGGGAACCAGCGTTGTGGAGAGCTTTCCCACGGCGTACGGCGGAGGTTATGGGGAAGGAGTCCTTGCCGTCTCCGAGACCATTCGCACCCGGGCCAGGTACACTTTTTCGGAAGATTTGCAAGCCGGCGAGTACACACTTTCTGGAAATCCTACCGGGCATAGCTACTTTACTCCGCGAATCCCCGAACTCTTTTACAGTATTTATGACGGAACCTCGGACGGGCTCAACAATTATTTCGTGGAGCACGGGCAGTTTTTCTTCAGTGGCGTCTACCGCACCGACTACTATTGGCAGAACCCGGAGTTGCTGTTTACCGCCGGTCCGTACTTGACGGGCATTGCCTATGACCCCACTAACAATTCACTGTGGATCAGCTCACCAGGTCCCTGGATTCAGGACTACTCGATGGACGGAACCCTGTTAGCTGAATTCGATTCGGGCAATCCATCCGACTTCGGTTATTATTTGGGCAAAAATACGGGGCTCGGTTTGGATCCGGCCGACCACACACTCTGGATCACCAGCGACTTAACCAGCGTGCTGCGGCAGTATTCATTGGATGGGGCGACATTCGGCGAGCTCCTCCAAATCGGAAGACCCGACGGACTGCCTCCGGGTGCGTTTGATAGCGGCGAATTTCAGGAACCTGTGCCGGAACCGGCGACATTCCTACTGCTGCTTGCTGTTATCGCGGCGACTGGCTTCCAAATTCAATCCAGCCCTCGACGCCGAGTTCAACATCGCAAGCTGTAATTTATGCCGGTGGGGTCAGCCGGTGATGATCGGTTGCGTCTTCGAGCGCGGCGCCCACGCGAAGCACTCCGGCTTCGTCGAACGCTTTGCCTACGATCTGCAATCCTAGCGGCAGCCCGCGCCGGTCGAGGCCGCAGGGAATCGAGAGCGCCGGCAAGCCCAGCACATTGATGCCGCGGACCAGGCGGGTCGCGGCCAGTCGCACATCATCCGTTGCGTCGCCCAACTGCACGGTGTTCTCGCCGATGCGGGGCGCGGCCATGGGCGTGGTGGGCGTGAAAAGGCAATCCACCTCACTCCATATCTGGTTGAACTCGCGCTGCATTACGCGGCGCAGGCGCTGGGCGTTTACGTAGTCGGTGGCGGGAAGCAGGCGGCCTTGATCGAGCAAAGCCAGGACATCGGGCCCGAATTTCTCGCGCTGATTCATGTGCCGCTCCATGAGCGCGGAGGCCTCAACCAGCAAAATCACGCGGCCGGCGGTGTTGAGCGCCGCGATGTCGGGAACGCGCACCTGACTGACGCGGGCGCCCAGTTTTTCGGCGGCCTCCGCCATGCGCAGCACGGCCGCGCCGGCGTCGGGATCGATGCGCTCCATGTAGAAATTGTGCGCCAGGCCGATGCGCATGCCGCGAATCGAGGGCGCGGCATCGGGGACGTACTTGCCAACCGGCTGCCGCGATGAAGTGTCGTCGCGCTTATCGAACCCGGCGATGGCTGCGAGGGCGAGCGCCGCGTCGCGAACCGAACGTGCGAGCGGCCCCATGTGATCCAGGCTGAAATCGAGCGGCATGGTGCCGTAGCGCGACACGCGGCCGGAAGTCGGCTTGAGCCCGACCGTTCCGCAAAATGAAGCCGGAATACGGATGGACCCGCCGGTATCGCTGCCCATGGCCATGAACACCATGCCCGCAGCCACGGCCGCGCCCGAGCCGCCGCTGGACCCGCCGGGAATTCGTTCGACATCCCAGGGATTGCGCACGGCGCCGAAATGCGGATTGTTGGACGTGATGCCGTAGGCCAATTCATGCATGCCGGTCTTGCCCAACAGCACGGCGCCCGCGGCGGCCAGCTTTTCGACGACGGCGGCGTCGGCGTCCGGAATGTGATTGGTGAAAAGCGCCGAGCCGCAGGTGGTGCGCACGCCCTTGGTCGAGAACATGTCTTTCACCGCGACGGGAATGCCGTGCAGCGGTCCGTGATCGGTGCCGCGGGCCAGAGCTTCGTCGGCGGCCTTGGCCTGCTGGCGGGCGTGATCCTCGGTCACGGTGATAAACGCGTTGAGCTTGGGATTGAGCTGGCGGATGCTTTCGATGGCCGCAGCGGTGAGCTCGGCGGAGGAGACTTTGCGCGCGCGCAGCGCGTGGGCAGTTTCGAGGATAGTCACTCGGCGGCCTCCGGTGGAATGACGAACGTGATCGCCGGCTCGACTTCATGGGGAATGCTGGCGGCCAGCGGGCGGAACGTGGCTTCGAGCTGATCGAGCGAGGGACGGATGCGATCGAGATCGGCATCCGGAATGGCCAGGTTGTTAGCCTCGGCGATTTTCTTCCAGTCTTTCATGCAGTCAAGGATACCTGAAAAGGGCGGGTTTGAAGTTTGAAACCCGCCCCTACGAGATCAGACGGAATCGCAGTTAACCGGCCCATGTAGGCGAACGAGGCCCGGATCCGGTCGAGATCGCCTCGGAAAAATTGTAGGAGCGGGTTCAAACGTTTCAAACCCGCTCTCCGAACAATCGGTGTTTGAGTATACTGTCCCGGGTTTAAGTGCTTTGTTTTAGGCGCCGTTGGGTTTGTGGGCTACCAGCGACAGGAATTCGTCGCGGGTTTCCTTGCGCGTACGGAATGCGCCTAGCATGGCGCTGGTGACGGCGCCGGAGTGCTGCTTTTCGACGCCGCGCATCATCATGCACAAGTGGCGTGCCTCACAGATTACACCGACGCCAATGGGCTTGATCATGTCCTGAATGCTGTGGGCGATCTCTTGCGTCAGCCGCTCCTGAATCTGCAGCCTGCGCGCAAACACATCCACAATGCGCGGAATTTTGCTGAGGCCGATCACGCGGTTTCTGGGCAGATAGGCCACATGAATCTTGCCGAAAAACGGCAGCAGGTGATGTTCGCACAGGCTGAAGAATTCGATGTCCCTGACGATCACCATTTCGTCGTACTTCACCGAGTAGAGAGCATCGTTCACTACCTTGCGGACATCGGTCTGGTAGCCGCTGGTAAGGAAGCGCAGCGATTTCTCAACGCGCTCCGGCGTGAGCGCCAGGCCCTCGCGGCCGGCATCGTCCACCAGCGTCTGCAATATTTTGCGGATCAGCGGAGTCAGCGACCCCCCGTCCGATTTATTCCTGGCCATCGGTCCCTGACACTTCGAAGAAATTGCGCGGCGTTTCCGCGATCCGGATTTTTTCAAGCACCGGCCATTCACCCGGAAAAGCCGTCTGCCACGCCCCTGCCAGGCGCGCGTAGACTTCGCGGCCCAGGTTCTCGGTCGTAGGCACGGTGCGCGCGAAGGCTTCGACTTCGGTATTCAGATCGTGCTGGTCGAACGGTGTGACCACGTGCTCGGCCACCAGGCGGTCCAGCCGATCCGGATCGACGGCGCGCCCCGAGCGCGCATCCACCGGCCCCCGCACACTTACTTCCAGCTCGTAATTATGGCCGTGCCCGAACGGATTGTGGCACTTTCCGTACAACTCCAGATTCTCGCTTTCCGATAGCTGAGGCGAGTGCAGCCGGTGGGAAGCCGCAAAGCGGTACTTGCGCGTCACCTGTATCACGCCGGCTCACCGAAATAATCCACAAACAAGTCGTCGGTTTCGTACACACGCACGGCATGGAGGCTTGTCAGGTGCGGTTGGAGACGCCGCCAGATATCCACGGCGATATTCTCCGGTGTGGGCACTATTTGATCGAACGGAGGCACCTCGTGATTCAAAAAACGATGATCGTAGCGCTCCAGCACTTCACGGTTCACCACTTCCTTGACGCGCTTGAGGTCCATCACCATGCCGGTCACCGGATCCGGCTCGCCGGCCAGCGTCACGTCCACCACGTAGTTGTGGCCATGCCCATGGGGATTTGCCGCCATGCCGAACAGGGCTTCATTCTCGCGATCCGAAAGCGCCGGATTGCGGCAGACGTGTGAGGCGGAGAATTCCACTCGTTTGGTGATCAGCATCGGCTACCTTGTGTGATGCGATGGGCAACAGCAGGATACAATTAAATTATAGGAATTATTCATGAAGGCCGTCAAAACGGAGCGAATTCTCCAGGGGATGATCCTCGTACTGCTGTGCGCGTTCGTCTACGTCATTTTTATTTCCCTGCACGAGAAAATCGTGGGCGTAGGCGATTCCGCCCCTGACTTCACTGTAACCACCGACAGCGGCCAGCGCGTTTCCACCAGCAATTTCGGCGGCAAGCTGCTGGTGCTGAACTTCTGGGCAACCTGGTGCCCGCCTTGCATTGAGGAGATTCCGTCGCTCAACGAATTTCAACGGCGTTTTGCGGGATCTGGAGTAGTGGTGCTTGGCGTCAGCGTCGACAAGGATGAAAAAGCCTACCGGGCATTCCTGTCGAAGGCGGGGCTCTCTTTTCTGACCACGCGCGATCCGGAGCACAAGATCAGCGCGGAATACGGCACCTTTCTGTATCCGGAGACGTACCTGATCGACGCCAAGGGCAAAGTCGTGCAAAAGATTATCAGCAATGCCGACTGGAATGACGAGCGCCTGGTGAGCTACGTAAAGAGTCTTCTGTAAGCCATGCTTCCGCCCGAGGCCAGAGCCCGCTTAGCCGCGCTGCTGGGTCCTCGCGGGTTCCTTGACCGCCCCGAAGATCTGACGCTCTACGAATACGACGGCAGCGTCGACAAGGCTCTGCCCGATATCGTAGTTTTTCCGCGCTCGACCGAAGACGTCGTAGCTATTGTCAAGATCAGCCGGGAATACGGCGTTGCCATCGTCGGCCGCGGCGCAGGCACTGGCTTGAGCGGCGGGGCGATTGCGCGCGCCGGCGGGATCATTATCGGATTCGCGCGCATGAACCGGATTCTCGAGATCGATTACGCCAACGAGCGCGCCGTGGTGGAGCCGGGCGTAGTGAATCTCGATCTCACGCTCGCGACGCAGGGACGGCAGTATTTTTACGCGCCCGACCCATCCAGCCAGCGCGCCTGCACGATTGGCGGCAATGTAGCGGAGAACGCCGGGGGGCCGCACACGCTCGCGTATGGCGTCACCACCAACCACGTGCTGGGCTTGGAATTTGTGATGCCGGATGGCGGCGTTTATACTACCGGCGGCAAGGAATTGGATGGCGCGGGCTACGATCTCACCGGCCTGCTCACCGGATCGGAAGGCACCATGGCGCTGGTTACGAAAATCGTGGTGCGTCTGATGCGCCAGCCGGAGCTGGTGAAGACCTTGCTCGCGATTTTCGAAACCACCGATGCGGCCGCCGATACCGTTGCCGAGATTACGGCGCGCGCCATCACACCGGTGGCGGTGGAAATGCTGGACGGCGTCATGCTGCGCATGGTGGAAGAAGCCACCCACGCCGGATTTCCCATGGACGCCGCCGCGGTGCTGCTGATCGAACTGGAAGGCTTGCGCGAATCGGTGGAAGAGCAGGTGGAGCAAATTCGCGATGTGGCGATTCTCTGCAAAGCGCGGGAAGTGCGCGTGGCGCGCACGGCGGAGGAGCGCGATCTGCTGTGGAAAGGCCGCAAGAACGCATTTGGAGCGGTGGGCCGCGTGAGCCCGTTCTACTATGTGCAGGATGGCGTAGTGCCGCGCACGCAAGTGGCGCCCACGCTGCGCGTGATCGGCGCAGTGGGTCGCAAATACGGACTCACTATCAGCAATATTTTTCACGCCGGCGATGGCAACATGCACCCCATCATCTTGTTCGATGCGCGCAAGTCCGGCGATCTGGATAAAGCCAAGGCCGCCGGCGAAGAGATTCTGGCGCATTGCATTTCGGTTGGCGGCTCGATCACCGGCGAACACGGCGTGGGCATGGAGAAAAACCAGATCATGTCCCGCCTGTTTTCTCCAGAAACTCTCGATATGATGCGCAATTTCAAGGTGCTGTTCGATCCCGACAATCGCTTGAATCCTGGAAAGGTGTTGCCGATGGGCAAGGGGTGTCTGGAGATTCGCCAGCCCGCGGGCACGGTGTTTTGAAGTGGGGCAGGTCCCCGACCTGCCATTTTGGAAATTCGGAATAGGCAGGTCGG